>JAUNCA010000250.1 GCA_030526775.1 Coriobacteriia bacterium
CGCCACCCCCCCACGTCATGAGCGCAGCGCCACCCCCCACGTCATCCTGAGCGGAGCGCGCAGCGCGGAGTCGAAGGATCTCCAGCGTCTCTACTATGGTTGGCCTCCCCTTCTCATAAACCACCACATATGCCAGGGTATTTCAAAGTTTATGCGGTGATGCCCCGGTATTCGGGGGATAATAGCACCAGGTAGGTGGCCGCAGGATGCGGGCGCGGGGTCCGCAGGCGGCGAATGCCGGGCACGGCATTGCGAGCGAAGGAGTGTCCCATGCTGCATGAAGTGAAGTTCCCCTCTTCAAACGAGCGCGACACGGTAGTTGGCTGGATTTACGTCCCGGCTTGCGAGCCCGAGGGCATCGTCCAGCTCGTCCACGGTTTCGGCGAGCATTCGCGCCGCTACTTCCACATGATCGTGAGCCTGATGGACGCCGGTTTTATCGTGGCGGCCGACGACCACGTGGGCCATGGCGCCACGGCCATCCTGAATGACACGTGGGGCGACTGGGGCGATGCGGGTCCGCACACCATGATGGAGGACGAGAAGCTCTTCAAGGATCTCGTCACCGAGAAATATCCCGACCTGCCGTACTTCATGTTCGGCCATTCCATGGGCTCGATGATTGCCCGCGACTTCTCCGCCAAGTACGGCGAGGAGCTCACCGGTGCCATCTACTGCGGCACGACGGGCATCTTCCTGAACACGCACGAGGTGCGCGCGAAGGTCGATGCAGCCGTCGCCGCTGGCGAGGCGCACGAGTCGAACGCCGATTTCGTGGCCGAGCTCATGGGCTGGATGTTCGCCCGCTGCGAGGAGGGCGCGACGCTCGGCAACGAGTGGATCTGCCACGACCCCTGGGTGCAGAAGGACCACGCCGAGGACCCGTTCGACGCGTTCACGCATCCCACGCACAACATCAGCCTGCGCGACTTCATCGACATGATGCTCGTCATCGAGGGTCTCGAGTGGGCGGAGAAGGTTCCCGAGGAGCTGCCGGTGCTGTGCATCGCGGGCGACCAGGACCCCGTGGGCAACTTCGGCGAGGGCGTGTATTCTTGCGCGAACTGGCTGACCTCCACCGGGCATCAGGTGACGACCAAGCTCTACAGCGGGTATCGCCACGAAATCCACAACTACGATGACATCAAATTCGACGTGGAGGAAAACATCATCGAGTGGATGCTCGAGCAACTGTAACGCGCATTGCATAAAAAGGGACAGTCCCTTTTTATGCAATTTCTACCGGAAGGGGGAGCGGGTGGATGCAATGCGAAAGCGCGAGGTGTTGAAGCACCTGGTGTCGGTGCTTATCGACGAGCGGTCGCGCATGATGGGCCAGCCGATGGACCTCGCGATTCCCGAGGACATCGATGGGCTGTGGACGTTGTTTCGCGTGCTGGTGAACATCCGCCCGCCCGCGGCTGCCATGCCCGCGTTCCTCGACCTTCAAGATGAACTTCTGCGCGCGGTGGCAGCCGAGAAGGGTGTCGCCTCGCCCGACGACGCGCAACCCGCGCCCGACGACGCGCGCCTGCGCCTGTGGCGTGGAGACATCACGGCGTTTGCGGCCGATGCCATCGTGAACGCGGCAAACTCCCAGATGCTCGGCTGCTGGCAGCCGGGTCACCACTGCATCGACAACGCCATCCATACGTTCGCAGGCGTCCAGCTGCGCCAGGAGTGCGCCGACATGATGCGCA
>JAUNCA010000251.1 GCA_030526775.1 Coriobacteriia bacterium
TTAAAAACGGTGCAATCCGCCCGTTTACACCTCGATTACACCCACCGACTGCTGCGATAAGTCGGAAAAGTTCAAAAACGCTGCAACGATCAGACTAGGGAGGTCGAGGTTGACTGTGTCAAAGGGGGATATCCTTCTTTGTTACGAGATGCGGCGTTTTCAAAAAGCGGCGGTACAATGGGATGGCCGAGCTATCTCGCTCGAAATTCGCTTTTCGGCGGTCGAGCGTCAATCCGAATGGGGGAGGCTATGGCGGATAGGCGCACAAGATCAAATCGGGGATATACTCCCAGCTCGCGTGCTACATCCCGCAGGAAGGTGGCGGGCACGCCCCAGACGTGGAATGCATATCCAGGTGGCGCTTCGCGCAATGGGGCGCACGGAAGATCCTCCCGGCAACCCATGTTCCCTCGATGGGCATATATCCTGGCCGGGGTTTTGCTAGTGTTTGCGGTTATCTATGGGCTTTTCTCTTCCGTCTCGTCGTGCACGGCGCAGGATGCTGCGCAGCCACCCGCCGCCAGCTCTAGTTCGGTGGCGTCCGAAGGTGAGGGCGAAGCGGAAGATGCTGCGGCCGAGCCGGTTGCGCTGCCTGGGACGCGCGTGTCGTTCGTAGCGGTGGGCGATAACGTGCCCAACGACGTGCTAGCCGAGTATGCGGATGCGCAGGCAGGCGAGGTGGGCGATGGCGTCTACGACTATAAGCCGTTGTTCGCGCACGTGAAACCCCTGGTGCAGGCTGCTGACTTGTCGTATATCGACCAGGAGGTGCATGTCGGCGGCGCCGAGATCGGGCCTGCCGGATACCCGAGCTTCAACACGACCGACGAGATGGCCGATGCGGTGGTGGATTGCGAGTTCGACTTGGTGGCCTCGGCGACCAACCATGCTTACGACTGGGGCGCGTTCGGTGCGGTCGAGCACTCGCGCGCGGTGTGGAATGAGCGGCCGGTGGCGTTCACGGGCACGGCCACGAACGAGGAGGAAGCGGCCGAGATTCCCGTGGTGGAGCGCAACGGGATAACGTTTGCGCTGCTGAACTACACCTATGGTGTGAACGGGTACACGCAGGCGGATATCCCGCCGTATGCCGTTAACTTCATCGACGAGGACCGCATCCGCGACGACGTGGCGCGTGCCCGCGCGCAAGCCGACGTGGTCCTTGCCGCCATGCACTGGGGCACGGAAAACGAGACCGAGCCCGATGCCCAGGAACGTGCGTGGGCGCAGCTGCTTGCCGACCTGGGCGTGGACGTCGTGCTGGGCTCGCATCCGCACGTGACGCAGCCGCTCACGTGGCTGACGGGCGCCGATGGCAACCGCACGCTGGTGGCGTACTCGCTGGGCAACTTCATCATCCAGCATGCCGACCCCACGCCGTATAACGACCTCGAGGGCATGCTGGCCTGCGACTTCGTGAAATACGCGGATGGCGAGGAGCCTCCCGCGGATGCTGCCGAGCATGATGCCGCCAGCGGCTATACGAACGCCGCGGGCATCACCATCGAGCGCGTGCGCTGGATCCCACTCGTCTACCATGGGGTGGACGGGGAGTACGCCGTGTGGCCGCTGGTTGACTACACTGCCGAGCAAGCCGCCCGGAACCCGGCATACGCGAGCACCTCTGACCCCCTCGAGTGGCTGCGCACGAATGCCGCCGCTATCGTGAACGCCGAAGGCAACGATTTCCAG
>JAUNCA010000016.1:0-7349 GCA_030526775.1 Coriobacteriia bacterium
CGACATACGGCCGCCCGGTTGTCATGAAGTGGAAGAACACGGGGTTCAGCGCATCGCATCGGTCGCGCAGCACGTCTTCCACCACCTCGATGCCGGCAGCACGCAAGGCTTCGTTGCCCTTTCCCGAAACCAGCGGATTCGGGTCGCGGCTTCCCACCACCACGCGGGCGATGCCTGCCGCGATGACGGCTTCGGTGCAGGGCGGCTGCTTGCCGGTATGGCAGCATGGCTCGAGCGTCACGTACAGCGTGGCACCCGCCGGGTCCTCCCCGCAGGCGGCCAGCGCATTGCGCTCGGCATGAAGACCGCCATATACCTCGTGGTACCCCTCGCCAATAACGCGCCCGTCTTTCACGACGACCGCGCCCACAAGCGGATTGGGATTTGTCCACCCCGCTCCTTGTCGGGCGAGCATGATCGCACGGCGCATCATCGACTCGTCGAGCGCCGTCACTGTCGGCGAATAGTCTTCGCCCACTGTTTCCTCCTCTCTCACACACGATTCGCGGGCAAAAGAAAACCCGCGAATCTGCGGGCTAGAGGAAAAGCAAGTATGCCGGAACGCGCGGACACACGGCCTCACGCCTTCCTTCATCCCTGTTCTTCCATCCGGACTGTAACCGTTGGTCCTGGTTTTGCACCAGATCAACCGCTTGCGCGGGTCGCGGACTCCGGGTTTCCCCGTTACCGCCAGTGAGGAATTCCACCTCGCCCTGAACAGATATCGAATGGGAGTATAGAACACGCCCCGCATGCACGCAAGCGGAATCCCGTTCAACCCCCGCGGCGAACCGCCATGGCACCGTCTAGCCGAGCGTCGGAGCACCTGCACGCAACTATGCTACAATCGCGTGCGAAAACAAACGATAGATAGGAGTCCAACATGGTCAATAGAGACGATGTAGCAGCCGTGCTCGAACTTATCCGCCCGAGCCTGCAGGCCGATGGCGGCGATGTGCGCCTGGTCGACGTGAACGAAGACGGCGTGGTATCCGTCGAGCTGCAGGGTGCTTGCAATGGCTGCCCGCTTTCCAGCATGACGCTCGCAAACGGCATCGAGCGCATCCTGAAGGAGCGCGTGCCCGGCGTTTCCCACGTCGTGCCCGCCGAGCAGATGTACTAAGCCGCGCATACGCTATGGCCGCCTGTTGGACCATCCGGGGCTGCGAAGGTCCCGAGAACAACTATGGGCATTGCCCACACTACGAGCTGGGCGGAAGATGTCCCGTAGACTGCGCATTCGCGGAATGCACGCGTCCCACCCACAAGGTACCTTCCGACCCCATGCTGCTGCTCGATCCCGATATCGACCGCAGCGCAGCCGTGAAGGAATGCTGCTGCATCTGCGAGTTTTTCCTAACCAACGGGCCTAAACTCTAAACAACGCGCACACGGAACGCTTCCCACATGGGAAGCGTTCTTGCTATTCCGGTACAATGTGCCGATGATGACTTCTGTGGGGGGCGACCTGGGCACAAGGTGACGTTCATGAATGATGAAAGTCGAACTACCAACCAGCGCAAAGGGGGGCTGTCGCTCGCCGCGAAGCTCAATATCATCGTCATCGCCGCCATTCTCCTGGTGTCTATCGGCCTTTTGGCAACTACATTTCGAGTGAACGGCGAAAGGGTCCAGGCAGCGTATCAGGAACGCATGGACAATGCGAGCGAAATCGGCGTATATCTCGCCAACCCCGAAGGCTTGGCATTCTTGTGGGAATGCATGCAAACCGACGAATTTGCGCGCGCGCATGAGCGAGCGGTGGAAGCGAACGACGAGAAGCCCCTCGTCGATTGGATGAAAAGCATCGACGCCAGTCACTTGTCTCTCGATGCCTCCGATATAGCGGTTGAGCACAATCAGTCCCTCCACGAATACGAAACCCTCTATGACGTGTATTTGAGCCACCTTGTTGCCGCCGAATACGTCCAAACCGGCGCGGACATCTCATCGGCCTATTTCCAATTCATGGAAGGCGGAGTGACCTACAACCTCATGGACCCGCAGTACGATGCGCGTGTCATGGGAACCGTGGAGGACCAGATTCCCGAGTTTGCAGGGTATGCCGATAACGAAGCAGTGCCACCCACTATATATCGCAGCCAGTACGGGTGGCTGTGCACGGCGTGCACTCCCCTCGTCGACGCAACCACCGGCAAGACAGTCGCCATGATTTGCTTCGATGCCGACATGACCGAGGTCGAGGAAGAAAACTGGAGCTTCATAATGAGCAGCGTGGTATACGTGCTGCTGGTAACGGCTTTGGCCATGGTGACATGCCTGTACCTCATTCGCCGGATCGCGACAAAACCCTTGCAACAGCTCACAGAAGCCACCTGCAACTTCTACGACGACGACTCGAACACGCCGGAAAGTAACATCATCGAGCTTGATATCCATTCCAACGACGAAATCGGGAACCTCTATCGCGAGATTCGCTCGATGCAGAGCCGCATCGTGGATTACACCGAAAACATCGCCCGTGCCTCCGCCGAGGAAGAGCGTGTGAAAACCGAGCTCGGCATGGCTACCAGCATCCAAGAGTCTGTGATGCCGAACATATTCCCCTGCTTCCCGGAGCGTATGGAATTCGACATCTATGCCTCTATGGATGCCGCCAAAGACGTCGGGGGCGATTTCTACGATTTCTTCCTTATCGATGACGATCACCTTGCCTTGCTTATCGCTGACGTTTCCGGCAAGGGCGTACCCGCCGCGTTGTTCATGATGGCGGCAAAGATCATGATTGACGACCGCGCGATGGCAGGAGGCACACCCGCCGAAATCCTCGCATCGGTGAACAGGCAGATTTGCTCACGCAACACGACAAAGACGTTCGTCACGGTCTGGATGGGCATCCTCGATATTAGAACCGGCGTAGTTACCTGTGCCAACGCCGGGCACAATTATCCGTGGATCCGCAGCGCGGACGGCTCTTTCCACATGTTGAAAGACAAACACGGACTGGTGGTTGGCGGCGTGAAGAGCATGAAGTACACCGACTACACCATCGACCTCAACCCCGGCGATGCCATCTTCGTGCATACCGATGGCGTGAACGAAGCCATGAATGCGAACAAGGAGTTCTTCGGGCTCGAGCGCCTCGATGCGGTGTTGAACAGCCGCACGGGCGCTTCCCCCGAGGATATCATCCACACTATGCAAGAGCAGGTTGACGCATTTGTCGACGGAGCCGAGCGTTTCGATGACATCACCATGCTCTGTCTGGAATACCATGGCAGCGCGACAACGGATGAGAGCGAGAATTCCGACGCCTCCGATTCGGCAAACGAACTCACATTCCCCGCGACGATTGCAAGTATCCCGCAGGTAACCGAGTTTGTAGAAGCCGAGCTCAGTGCGCTCGAATGTTCGACTCCTGCACGCATGCAGATCGTCGTGGCCATCGACGAAATCCTCAGCAACATCGCCAAGTTCGCATACGATTCCATGGAAGGCGATGTAACAGTGCGATTTGCCGCGCAGGAGGATGGCAAGACCATCGAAGTCACGTTCATCGACCAGGGAATTGCCTACAACCCCCTGGACACCGCCGAGCCCGACATCACCTTGGGCGCGAAACAACGCCAGGTGGGCGGCCTCGGCGTCTTCCTCGTGAAGAAGACCATGGACGATGTTCGTTATGAACGCGTGGACGGCAAGAACATCCTGCGCATCTATAAGCGGATAGCGCGGTAGACTAAAGGAGGCATCGTGGAGATTATCAAGAAGCTCGAAGGCACCCGGCTCAGCGTTACCCTGTCGGGAGAGCTCAACACGGTGACGGCCCCAGAACTCGAGGCGAATCTAGCGGAAGACTTGCAAACCATCGACGAGATCGTCTTCGACATGGAGGACCTCAGCTACATCACCTCGTCTGGCCTGCGCGTGCTCCTCGTGTGCCAGCAGGAACTCGAAGAACGTGGCGGCGTGACCATCCGCTCTGCAAGCTCCGTCATTCGCGAAGTCATCGAGGTCACCGGCTTCGACTCCATCCTCACGCTCGAATAGCAGTCATGTCGCGCGGCGAGTCTTCTTCCAGGCGGATCGTCGACAACCTCATCCTGCGCATCAAGGACGATTGCGTCCCCTTCGATCCCACCGAGCGCACCAAAATCATCGACCCCGAGGACAAGATCAAGAATATCGGCATCCGCATCGTGCACGAGATGGCGATAGCAATCGATTACCAGCATCTGCTGGGCGTGAACGTCCTGACCGTCCGCATCTAGCCTTGCCACACAACGTCATCCCAAGCGCAGCGAAGGATGACGTATGGGAAGGCGCCTATGAACGCGGACGCCAGTCTTGCCCGACGATGACCATGAGGTCGGTGTTGAACTCGTAATAGATGCCTGCTTCGACAGGACGGCCCAAGCCCAAGATGTCGGCCACGGCTTCCGCCGCCACCGCGTTCTTGTCGTCCTTGTACACCACGAGGGTCTCGTTGTAAGCGAACTGATCGGTATTGCCCGTTTCCTTCACCGTGTAACCAGCGTTCTCTAGCACTTCGGTGGCTTCGGTGGCGGCACCCGCCACGCCGGATCCGTTGCGCACGGTTAGGGTGTACTTGCTCGGGTCGACCGACTGCAGCGCCTCAGACTTCTCGTTCGGGTCTCCACCGGAATTGACCTTCTCCATCATGGTCTTCCACCCATTGGGGGCTACCGAGAATTGCAGTTCGCCACCCTCGAAGCCCGAATAGCCCGGCACGCGCGCCAGGGAAACGGTTTCGGGGGAAACGCTGGCAAATGCCCGCAGCAAGTCGAGGGCATTGCCCGTGGAGATATCGGTCCTGAACGTGCCAGCAATAGCGTCGAGCGTGCTCTGCTGGGCGCCAAGGCCTTCCCCGGAGGCGGCTTTCTGCACCAGTGCAACGAGGACCTTCATTTGGTTCTGCGCACGCAACTCATAGCTGGTAAGGTAATTCTTCGCCCGGCAGACCACGAGTGCCTGCTCACCGTTGAGCGTTTGCTTCCCGGCGGGAATGTAGATGCTGCCCGCCGTGGGGTCGTCCACTTCCTCGGGAAGCTCAACCTCGATGCCGCCCAGGGCATCGACGAGCGCAACGAAACCATCTGCATCCGCTTTCGCGTAATGCGTGATATCCACCCCGGCGAAACCGGAGACGGCTTTCACGAGGCCGGCATCGCCGCTTAAAAGGGCTTCCTTGCTTATGAAGTCATTCGACCCATCCGACAAGCTCCAGATGAGGTTCGACGGGATGGAGATGACCGTCGCCTTGCCTTCCGCGGCATCCACGCGCACCAACATCAGGATATCCGGGCCGGCTTCCGCCTGGGATTCCTTGCCGAAATACCCTGTGAGCAGCAGGTAATACGGGTCCTGCGCGTTCTCGGGCGCGACGAGAGCCTCGGATACGGCCGGATCCTGTAAGTCCATGCGGCTGTTCACCGAATTCTGGAACACGCATGATGCCACCCAAGCCGCGATGGCGACGGCCAGAACCACCACGACTGCGACCAATCCGATTGTGCGCACCGGAATGTTCAAGGGCTGGCGCATCTTCCTGGCACGCTGCTGCGCTCGACGGGAATACGCCGCCTGCGTTTCGCGCGTGCTGGTATCGGGAAGCACATGACCAATCTCACCCGGCGTATATGCGCGCCGCGAACCCGGGTCGGGCGTTGTCGCCGCATGCGCGGGCCTGGTCTTCTTCACCGACCGCTCGGTATGCCTGTTTCCCTTTGCATCGTAGCCGCCCATGTTGGGCCCGATGGAAGCATCACGGTAATCGCGGCGCTTACGACGACGCGAACCCGACGAGAACATGTTTTTATTCCGGCGAGCCATAGATCCGCACGAACCCCCTTGGAAAGCCTAACGCCACACGTCGGAATGGCCGACCTTGACACGCTTCACGTCGGCACCGAGCGACTGCAGCTTTCCCACATAGTCTTCGTAGCCGCGGTCGATGTGATAGATATCGTGGACGACGGTCTCGCCCTCGGCTGCGACACCCGCAAGCACGAGCGCCGCGCCGGCACGCAAGTCGGAGCACGATACCGGTGCCCCCATGAGCTTGTCCACGCCTTCAACCACCGCGTGGTGGCCTTCGAGGTTCACGTCGGCACCCATGCGCATGAGCTCTTCGGCGAACATGAACCGGTTCTCGAAAACGTTTTCCGTCACGAGGCTGCTCCCCTTGGCCAGCGAGCACAGCAGCATGAATTGCGCCTGCAGGTCGGTGGGGAAACCGGGATGCGGCAAAGTCTGAATGTCGGTTGGCTTCAGCTCGCCTTCGCGGCTTACCTCAATCCAATTGTCGCCCGTGGAAACGGTGCAGCCCATCTGCTTGAGCTTGATGATGGCCATGCGCAAGAATGACGGGTTGATGCCCTCCACCCGCAGTGGCCCACCCATAAGCGCACCTCCGACGAGGAACGTGCCTGCCTCGATGCGGTCGCCCACCGTCGTATGCTCGCAGGGATGCAGGCTCGAGAGCGGCACGCCCTCGATCTCGATGGTGGAATTCCCCGCTCCCTGGACCTTGCAGCCCATAGCGTTCAGCATGTTCGCGAGGTCGACGATTTCCGGCTCGCGCGCGGCGTTCTCGATAATCGTATGGCCTTCGGCCACCACGGCCGTCATCATCGTGTTCTCGGTGGCGCCCACGCTGGCAAACTCGAGCATGATTTCACCGCCATGCAGGCCGTTCGGCGCGCTTGCCTCCAAGAAACCGTGATCTACCGAGAACTTAACGCCGAGCACCGACATGCCCACCAGGTGCATGTCAATCTTGCGCGCGCCAATTTGGCAACCGCCGGGCATGGCCATACGGGCATGGCCGAATCGTGCAACCATCGGGCCAAGCGCGGAAATGCTCGCACGCATCTTGGAAACCAGCTCGTACGGGGTTTCTTTGTCAGCCACGTTCGTCGTGTCGACGCGCAGGGCATGTCCCTCGCGCACGACGGTGGCGCCCAAGCGCTCGAGCACCCGGCACATGATGTCGATATCCGAGATGAGGGGCACGTTGTGAATAATCGATTCACCCTGCCCCAGAATAGAGGCGGCAATGAGCTTGAGCGCGGAATTCTTCGCTCCCGAGATTTGCACCGTGCCGGTGAGGTTCTTCGATTCGCGTACGACAATGACTTCCTCTGGCATGCGCCTTTCCTCCTTCTATCCCCCTGGTTCTCGAATCTAGGCAATTATAGGCGAGCTGCAGCGGGCCCGCGCCAAAGGCAGGGAAACAGCACAAGCCTTCTTCGTCACCACGTCATCCTGGGTCTGGAACGGGGGGCGGGGGGGGGGCCCGGGTGACGGGGGGGGGGTGGGGGTGGCAGCGCCGGTAACCCCCCCCCGACCCCAGGTGACAAAAATAG
>JAUNCA010000016.1:7359-21775 GCA_030526775.1 Coriobacteriia bacterium
GGGGGGGGCGGCGCCCGCCCCGCGGGGGGGGGGGCGGGGGCAGACGCCCCCCCCCCCCCCCGCCCCCCGTTCCACTGTCTACTAAAAGCGCTCCCCAAAGATATTGAGGAGCGCTTAGGATGCCGCAATGCTGGTGGCGTTAGTCGATTTCGACCACCTTGCCGGTGTTACCGGACTCGATAACGGCGTTGATGGTCTTCAGCGAGGCAAGGGCCTGTTCACCGGTGCAGCGCGGCACGGTCTCGCGACCGGCGCACAAATCGATGAAGTGGTCGACCTCGGAAGCCATCGGGTTGTTGCGCTCCACCTCGAAGTGCTCCTGCACCATCGGATGACGCCAGCCCCAATGCTCCTTGTCGGCATAGGTGAAGAAGTCCATGGCCGGGAATGCGAAGCAGCCCTCGGTGCCATAGATGACCATGCTCTGGCCGTAATTCTCGTTCGACCACTGCTCGTTCTCGTGGGCGAGCAGGTCGTAGTTGAACGGGCTCGGCGTGCCATCGGAGACGAAGTAGGTGGCCGTGGGGCCTTCTGCGAACTCGAAGAGCACCGTCACGGAGTCTTCGGCGTTGTAGCCGCGGATGAAGTTGCGCTTCGCAGCGTAGACCTTCTTCACGGTCATGCCCGCAACGTTGTTGAGGTCGTCGATGTCGTGGATGGCGTTGATGAGCAGAACTGCTCCACCGGGCTCGCGATGCCATTCGGCATCCCAGTAGTCGAGCTGCTTGGCGATGGCGAACGTGCTCTGGATGCTGACGATCTTGCCCAGACGACCAGTGGCCAGGAATTCCTTCAGGAACAGGAACAGGTTGGAAGAACGGCGATGGTGTCCGATGAGCAGGGTCACGCCGGCTTCGTTGCATATGTCGATAATCTGCTGGCCCTCTTCGGGGGTGTTCGCGATGGGCTTCTCGAGCAGGATGAACTTCACACCCGCATCGATGCAAGCCTTCGTGGCGGGCAGATGCAGCGAGTTCGGCAGCGCGATGGCCACGCCGTCGAGCTCCACGTTCGCGAGAAGATCGTTGTAGTCGGCATACAGCGGCGCGTCAACCTCGGCGGCAACGTCTTCCGCCTGCTGGCCGAAACCGGCAACTGCGGCGAGCTCTGCATCGTCGTGCTCTTTGATGAGGCGCGCGATGCGCGCGCCCTGGTTCAGGCCGAATACGGCAAGTTTCACCATAGTTCTCATCTCCGTTCCTCTTCGAAACACTTATGCGAACAGCGCTTGCTCGACATACTCGACATCCATCGCCTTGCCGGCATAAATCTCCTCGGCAATGCTTCCCTGCCAGAGTAGCATGCCAATACCGGCCAGCGTCTTGTTGCCGTGAGCCTGCGCCATCGTCAACAACTTCGTTACCTTAGGATTGTAGACCGTATCGGCGACAACAAGGCCCTCATGTAGCAATTCTTCTGGGAGAACGCACTCATCTTCCATGCCCAAAGCGCCAACTTTCGTTGCGTTTAGGAAAATGTCAGATTCAGCGACACAGCGCGCAAAGGCCACGGTATCAGCAAGGTCATACAACTCGATCTTCGCGCCAGTTGCGCTCGAGATATCAGCAAGGCGCGTTGAAATCTTGTCAAAGTATTCATCTCGAATATTGAACACGTGAATGACCGATACGCCATCCATGGCGCATTGCCCGAGCACGGCAGATCCCGCGCCTCCGGCACCAACGATAGTCATGGTCTTCCCCTTGAGCACAACTCCGTTCTCCATGGCATTGCGGGTAAAGCCTTCGCCATCAGTGTTGTATCCGATGGCTATGCCGTCCTCGGTGAACTTGACGGTGTTCACTGCTCCCATAAGCTTTGCGGCCGGCGAAAGCTCATCGAGATACGGCAAGATGTTCGTCTTGTGCGGCATGGTTACGTTCAGGCCCATAAAACCGAGCGCCCGGGCACCTTCGACCGCAAGCTCGAGGTCCTCCGGAGGCACGTTAAGCGAAAGATAAACCGCGTCAATACCCGAATGGGCAAACGAAACCGTATGCATTTCGGGAGAGAACGATTCGCGGACATTACCGCCAATGAGACCCGTGAGCCTCGTATGACCGGTGATGTACGGTTGTTTCAGTTGAGAGTCCATGGCTCCCCTTCCTTCATTGGTTGCGCCCGCCTGGCCGATGGGGGGTTTCCAGAGTGAGCCGGATCGACTGGGTAAAATCAGGTGCTCCAGACGATTCGGCCCTTGGCAAGCCAAAAATAACCGCAGACCGGTCCAGGGGAAAGACTTGCGCTCTTATCGGGCGGACCGTGGTTTTGGCAAGGAAAACGAACACCCGACCCTCGCTTTGCGGTTAAGCAAAACCAAATGGGGATGGGGTTCCTGCGCAAAGCGAAAACAACACGACAACCTATGCAATTGGGAGCACATGGGGGAGCCCAACGTATGACATTCGCGCGGAAACGTATAAATCAACGCGAAGAACCCGTGAACTTTTAAGTTCCCGTTAATGAACGCCCCCGCAAAAGCCGCCCGTTAAGGCGCGCTTAACGAAGGACTCCTTGCAAAGTTCTACAAATTTCCATTGCGTACAGCCCAAACGCATAATGAACGCAACATAGGAAAGCCTATTGCCTGGCCGAGGCAATCCGCTAACTCGAAGACAAGGAGGTATGGGCGGAACCGGTTTCCAGAATTGGCACTATCTGGTAATCCTCGTGTACTTAAGGAGGTTGTTGTGGCTTCCACAGCAGAGATCAACGCAAGGCTCGATGCCGTTCAGAGCTCCGTCGACGGCTCCTTGCAAAAGTCCTATCATGGCATAGCCGCGCGTATCGATAGGCTGCCCGCAGGCAGGGCGCAGCGCACGGTACTCTGGCTCGCAGGTGGCGTCTGCTTCTGCGACTCCATCGACATGAACATCGGCGGTCCCATTATCGCTCAGTTCCTGACGACCGGATTCTCCGATTCCGGCGCGAACGCCCTGTTCGTATCTATCACTGCATTGGGCTACCTTTTCGGCGGTCTGGTATCGGGCATCATCTCGGACGGCTTCGGCCGCAAGAAGGCAATCGTTACCTTCGCCTCGATCTTCACCGTGTTCGCCGTGGTGGCCTCGGTATGTCCCGATATGAACACGCTCACCGTTTGCCGATTCTTCATGGGCCTTGGCTTGGGTGCCACGTACCCATGTGGTTATGGTGCCATGAGTGAATTCACGCCAACCGCAAAGCGCGGTCGTTACCAAGCATGGGTCGGTCTCATCGCCAACTCCGGTTCGCCGACCTCGGCATTCCTGTGCGCTGTGCTGCTACCCGTCATCGGTTGGCGCAACATGTTCCTAGTCGCCGCCGCCCTCGGCGCAACCGTCATTCTGTGCATCCTGAAGTGGTTCCCCGAGTCCCCGCGCTGGCTCGCCCAGCACGGCCGCAACGACGAAGCCGATGCTCAGGTCACCATCATGGAGAACCAGATGCGTAATGCCGGTCACGTCGTCGATCCCGTTCCGGACGAGGAAATCAAAGCCCTCGTTGAGGCTGCAAAGAACGAACCGAAGGAACTTCCCTACAGCTTCTTGTTCACCAAGAAAATGCTTCCTCGGACCATCGTCGCTGGTACTATCCAGTTCTGCAACTTCGTGGTTTCCTACACGATTATCACCTGGACCCCGACAATCTTCGTGCAGCGCGGTTTCGACGTGGCCTATTCCACAGCCATCACCGCCGTTATTCTGCTCGGTATCCCCACTGGCATCGCCATCCTGAGCCTGCTGGTCGATCGTTGGGGCCGCAAACCGCAGCTCATCATCGGCATCCTGGGTTCCGGTCTCATCGGTTACATTTGGAGCCTCATCCCCGTCGACATGATTCCACTGATTGTCGTCATGGGCTTCATCCTCGCCGCCTGGACCAATTACTGGGGTCTCATCGCTTCCTCGGTGTACCTGCCCGAGCCGTTCCCGACACAGGTCCGTGTTCGCGGTGCTGGCGTGGGTAACGCCATCGGTCGCGTGGGTGCCGTCCTCAGTCCGTTCTGGATTGCCGCCCTGCTCTCTGGCCCGCTCGGAGCCACCGGCGTGTACGCCGTCAATGGCCTCATCTGTGTGGCTGGCGCTATCATCGTCGGTGTCCTCGGCGTCGAGACCACCGGCAAGACCCTCGAGGAAATCGCCGCCCCGGTTCTCGAGGATGCTGCCAAGTACGAGAAGAAGCGCGGCTAATCGGTCCGTTGAACGTCTTCCGACTTCCCGGGGAAAGGGTCCGTGCGGCCCTTTCCCCTTTGCCTGATTGGCGGCGGATGCAGGCACTGCTGCTAAAATTCCTGATGGAGGTACCGCTATGATTCTGGACAAGATTCGCGCACGACAACAGCAAGACGAAGCGCTCTACGAGGAGACGCTGCAGCAGATTTCCAGGAACGAGGAACGCAAACAGGCCGAGGAGGGTGCTTGGGGTTGGCCCGAAGACGACTGGCAACCAGTCGAGCGCGATTTTTCGCCCGAGCAGACCGCGCTGCTCGAATCGGTGTGGGAGCGCGCCTTGTGCGCCGAGGCTTCGCCCCTCCTGTTCAAGGACGACGCCGCCAAACGTATCGTCAGGCAGTACCAGCTCGCCTTCCCGAAGGCGAAACCTGATGCGCAGTCGTACTTGCAGGCAATTGCACAGCATCATTTCGTCGATACCGCAAGGGTTTACCTGAAGCGTAACGCACAGGCTACGGTCGTCGACCTGGGATGCGGGCTGAGCACCACGCTTCGACGGCTCGACAACAAGAAACTGCGTTGGTACAACGTGGATTCCGCAAACACCCTACAACTGCGCAGCGAGCTCGGGCTGGATACAACGGGCCGCATCAAAAACCTCGCGGGCGATCCGAGTGATCCGTTTTGGATGGACCAGATTCACTTCAACAAGGGCAAAGGCATGATTGTCATCGCCAACAACATCTTCAGTGGACTTCCCCCGAAAACCGTCAAGAGCCTCCTGGTGGAGATGCAGGGCCGCTTTCCCGACACCCTGGTTATGTTCACCTGCATCGGAGGGGACGCAGCCAAGTCTGCACATATGTTCCGCCTGTACGACCTGAATGCAAAAGCGGTCTTTCATGCGTGGCTCGACAAGCCCTCGACCCGTGTGTACGAGACCAGCAAACTCGTCGAAGAGTTCTCGAAGGCTCCCGACATCGATCAGAGAATCCGCCGTCAACTCGCACGCTGCTACAGCACAGGCGAGCAAATCTTGGTCGACCTCATCTTCTAAGCGCATCCAATTCGAATGCGTCGGGTTCTTGGGTGCCAAATCGCAACATGTCGTGGCATATAAGGCGAAACCTCAGCTCTTATCTTTCGGCATAAACTAGAAGCGTGTGCCTGCCGAATGTGCGGGCACACGCAATACGCCGCATCTGCCGCCTTGAAAACGGGTATCTGCGCATCTCCGGTTGTAGGACGAACTCTAACTACACGGTCAGGTCGCAGTCCCTCGCCTCAGCCTTCACCCGAGAACGCAGCACGAGCGTCACAGCCACCACCAACAGGCAGATAACCGCGATGACATCGCAGGTCCCAAGGCTTACAAGGTAGCCAATCCAGACGAGCGCAAGCATGCAGGCAGCGCCCATAGCCAACAGCGATGGATACTCGGAACCGCGCTCGTACATCCACACGAACCCAAGCAGGTGCATGGCAATGAAGAGGATGCCGCTCACGAAGCAGTAGCCCGCCTCTATGCGCATGAGGCTCGCAACAGACGTACCGTTGAATACCGTTCCTCCCGAAGCAATTAGTTCGAGATCCTCGTAGCTTTGCCCCTGAAAATACGCCGCAATGGTGAATGCAACCGCTGCTACGATACACACTATTGCCCACACCAAAAGTGCGTTAAAACAACGGTGCATCAGTATGCGAGTCGGTGTCATGTAACGGCCATCATCGCCGATTGGCGGGTATTTTGTCGTTGATCCCACGTCTATCTCTCCAGTTCGTTGCGTCTCTCTGCCTCATCCTTACAGAACGTTCGAAACCTTGTCGTAGTCGAACTTCATCACGAAATCGATGAAATTGCGGGTGGTCGAGGGTATCCGGGGCAAGCTCGCCCGGTAGCTCATGTAAAACTTCCGATACCCTTTCGGAGCATCAAGGATCTCGATAGCCCGAGCGCGTTCGAACGAGCCTACTAACCACGTGGAACAAGCCAAGGCCACGAGGTTGGGCTCGGTGCTCACCATCGAGCACAGCGTAATCTCGTCCGCATACTTGTAACGCACGTCTAGATCATGCCCCTTCACCAAGTTCTTCATGATTCCGCCTACGGGACCGTCGAGCTTGTATGTAATCACCTTATATCCACGGAGATCGTCAAGATACAAACCCGTGTCGCACTTCTGGACCGCAAGCGGGCAATCCTTGTCAACAACTGCAACGACGTCCTGGGACCAACACGGAACCTGTACGAGCTGTTCATCGGGGCCCATTGAACCCGCGATGACGATGTCAACATCGCCTCGCTTCAGGCTCTCAAGCAGGCTTGAAGTGTCGTTTTGCTGAATCACAAAATGCGGCTTATCCCGCGATGCCATCCAGAATTCGCGCATGATAGACGACCAGATGAGTCCTTGCGCGCTGTACACGATGCCCAACTTCAAGACGCTGTTCTGCTCCTGCGATTTACGCTTGATGGAATCTACATGATCGTCAAGGATCTTCAGACATTGAGCGACGCACAGGGCAAACTCCTCGCCTGCTTCAGTGAGTTCAATCTTGTTGCGGCGACGACTGATAAGCGTCGTTCCAAGCTCCTTCTCGAGGTTAGAGATCGATAAGCTCAGAGCGGGTTGCGAGATAAAGAGCTCCGCCGCAGCATCTTTGTAGCTGCCCGTTTGCGTCAGAGTCCGGAAATAGTACAGCTGAGAGAGATTCATGACGGCCTCCGTTTACTTCTGCAAAGCACTCGACCATTCATTTGCATTTGCAATTCTAGCAATTTGCCCAAAACATTGGTTTTGTCATGCTTAACGAGCCGCGCCCGTTAAGAGGCCCCAATTCGACTTGCAAGCTCCCGCGCGAAAGAATGGATTTACGACGATTTCACGATTCCAATCAGGAGGGCAAGCAATGAAACCGATTTCTGAACTGCTGGTACTGGACTTTTCCCGCTACCTACCGGGTGGCTACGCAACGCAGGTACTCGCAGATATGGGAGCACGGGTCATCAAGATCGAAGATACCGATAAGGGCGATTTATGCAGGCACGACTATCCCATCCGTAACAACGTGAGCTTCTACATCAGCGCACTGGGAAGGAATAAGGAATCTGCATCGCTCAATCTGAAGAACACTGAAGTCCAGTCCTACCTGCAGGAGATGGCTAAGAAAGCCGACGTCATCGTCGAGAGCTTCCGCCCTGGCGTAACGAAAAAGCTCGGCGTCGACTACGAAACAATTCGCTCAATCAATCCCACCGTGGTTTATTGCTCCATCACGGGTTATGGCGAGTTTGATCCACGGAGCTTGAGGGTCAGTCACGATGTGTGTGTGCAAGCAACCACTGGCTACCTCGACATCAACGGCGGCGTCATCACCCCGTTGCCGCTCGTGGATGTCGCAGCTCACTCGGTGGCAACTCAGGCGATATTCGCGGCCCTCTATCAACGTGGCGCAACCGGCCAAGGCGCTTATGTCGACATTTCGATGTTTGACACCTTCGTTTGGTGGAACTCCCTCATCGACTCTCGCTGGTCGTTCAACGGCGGGCAATGCACAGCCGATGATTTGGATTCGCCATCGGGAGCTAACAACCTCTACGAAACAAAAGATGGACGCTACCTCGCGTTCAGCATGATCGAAAAGAAGTTCTGGGATGGTTTCTGCGATTCCGTGAATGCACCGGAACTAAAAGTTGTCCACTTGCACCGACGCTGGGAGTATCCCGCAGAATTCGAGCGAATCGAAGCTATCGTGAAATCTCGCACTCTCGCTGAGTGGGAAGAGTTCTTCGCCGATAAGGACTTTGGCGTCGAGCCCGTACTCTCTAAAGACGAGGGAATCGCTCGAATCCTCGAGCAGGAGCCTAATATGATGCGATACGTGGACTTCCCCCGAGCTGGCCGTGTGCTGCAGACAGGCATTCCGCACCAGGTATCGTCAATCCCCTTCGACCTGTCAACCGTACGGGAATGCCCTGCGCTCGGAGAGCAGACCGAGCAGTTCCTGAAGGAAGCCGGTGCGAGCGACGAAACCATCGCCCGTCTTGGAGAAGCTGGGTTGGTTGGCTTGAACAACGCACCGGTTGAACCGGACCGTATCCCGTTAGCGCCGCGCGCCTAACAGTACCAGCGGGTAATCAGAAACGTGTCACATAGGAAAAAGCAACACGAAACAGAAAGTTAGAGAGAGGAAAGAACATGAAAGGCATCGAAGGTATTAAGGTAGTCGAGCTTGCAGGGTATGTGGCAGGTCCCGCCTGCCCACGAATCCTCGCAGAGATGGGCGCAACCGTTTACAAGATCGAACCGTTTACCGGAGACGAATACCGCACTAACGCCCCCGGCTTCCAGATGGATAAGACCGACCTCGATGACCCCGCCTTCGACTTGGCCTCCATGAATAAGGAGTGGATATCCGTCAACCTTAAGACCCCAGAGGGCAAGGCTTTTGTCTACAAGCTGGTCGAGAATTCCGATGTCCTGATAACTAATTACCGCAACACCGCGTTGAAAAAGCTCGGTTTCGACTGGGATACCATCCACGAAAAGTTCCCGCACATCGTCTGGGCGCAGATGCGCGGTTACGGCGAATACGGGCCTATGGCGAATGCCAAGGGCTTCGACGCGACCTCCTATTCCGCACGTGGCGGCCTGTTCGCAAGCATTCCCCAGAAGGACGAACATTACGCTCCCGGTAACGTGCCACCCGCCTTTGGCGACTGGAACGCTTCCATCGCGCTGACCGCCGGCATCCTTGGCGCTCTGGTTCGCCGCAACGCCTGCGGCGAAGGCGACAAGGTTACTGTCAACCTTTACCACATGGCTTGCTGGGGCTTCCAGACCGGTCTCGCTGGCGTACAGTTCCGCGACGAATGGCCAAAATCGCGCAAGCATATCGCCTGCCCCACGAACAACTCGTATTGTACGAGCGATGGTGTCTGGTTCATCATGTGCTATGGCAGCTACAACATCTTCTACAATCACGTGATGCGGTTCATCGGGCGCGAGGATCTTGTCGATGATTCGCGTTATTTCCCGCAGGAGAACATGGACTACGACACGTCGGCCGAAATCATCCAAATTCTCGAAGATGCTTTCGCGAAGAAGAGCTGGGATGAATGGCAGCCCATCTTCAAAGAGAACGACGTCCCCATCGAGCGAATCAACACCCTGAAGGACGTGCTCGCCGACGAGGAAGTCTACTCCAGCGACATCATGCGCCCGCTTCCCTACGATGCGTTTGGCACGAAATGCCTGACCACCAGCCCCATTCGACTGGGTTCCATCGGCGATCCGGTACTCTATCGCAGTCGTCCCATCGGTTATGACACCAAGCGAATCATGGAGGAATACGGCTATAGCGGAGATGAAATCAATGCGCTTGCAGAATCCGGCGCCGTGAAATGCTATGACGGCCCTGCGCTTCCCGATAGCGTAACCGCTCCAAGCTACGGGCACATTGCGCCTATCATCTAGCCAAGCTGCAGCGTCGAATCGGCATTGACCTCCTTCAAGCAGAAGGGCATCCACCATATACCGCGTGGATGCCCTTCGGTTCTCTTAAATATATGAAGCCTTGCGCTTCTCAGCGCGTGCTGTTACCCGTTCAGCTCGGCGTTGATCTCGTCAACCGGCATATCGATGCCAAACCAGATTTTCTCGCCCACGGCAGCCTGCTCGTTCATCATGCCGATGCCGGTGATGGCCTGAGCGCCCACTTCCTGGGCATCCTGCAGCAGCTGCGTGTAGAGCGGCAGGTAGATGCAGTCGGCAACGGCCAGGTCGCCACGCAGGAATTCCTTCGGCACCGGAGTGTCGGTGCAACCGGCACCCATGCCGACATTAGTTGCGTTGGCGAGAATGGAGCTCTCGGCAATGCAGGCCTTCATGTCGTCGAGATCCTCGAGCGCATGCAGTGTCACATCGCAATCCGTAGCCTCACGCACCTTGGCTATAAGGGCCTCGGCGTGTTTGTAGCTCTTACCACCACGGCGGGCAAACACGTTGAGCTTTGCAACGCCGTCGAGCGCCGCCTGGACGAGCACGGCAGAACCGGCGCCACCGGGGCCGATGAGGGTCATGGTCGCGCCCTCGACCTGCACACCCTGCTTGCGGAGGTTCACCATGAAGCCCGCGCCGTCGGAGTTGTGGCCGATGAGCTTGCCGTCTTCGGTCTTCTCGATAACATTCACCGCACCGATAAGCTCGGCACCGGCGGAAAGACCATCGAGATACGGGATGACAGCCTGCTTGAACGGCATCGTCACGTTGGAGCCCGCCCAGCGCTTCATGGCGCGCATTGCATTGATGACGTCGGGGAGGTTCTCGGGCTCGAGGTCGAACGCCAGATATACGGCATCGACGCCGCACTTCTTAAAGGAAAGCGTATGTGTGACCGGCGATTTGGAGTGGCCGGTCGGCTTGCCAATAAGGCTGACGAGTTGAGTGTGGCCGGAAATATCAAGCGCGATATCCATAATAGTTTCCTTTCAACGAGGACGATGTGTTCATTGTACTCTATAAAAAAGAAGCCGCCCCGAAGGACGGCTCTTCTCCTATAGCGTTAACGCTTTTGTTTACTCGGCCTGACCGAGGACGAAGCGCTTGAAGCCCAGGATCTTGATGGTGGTACCAAGCTCCTTTGCGACCTTGTTGGTGTAAGCGCTCACCTTCTGGTCCGGATCCTTCACGAAGGCCTGCTCGGTGAGGACGAACTCGCCGTAGAACTTGTTCATACGACCCTCGGCGATCTTCACCTGGATCTGCTCGGGCTTGCCGGACTCGGCAGCCTGGGCCTTGTAGATGCTCATCTCATGCTCGACGGTAGCAGCCGGGACCTCTTCGCGCGTGGCGGCGATGGGGGCAGCAGCGGCAACCTGCATGGCGATGTCGCGGCCATAGGCCTTGAAGGCATCGGTGGCAGCAACGGCAGCATCGCCCAGCTCGAAGGCAACGAGGATGCCGATCTTGCCGCCCATGTGGATGTAGGAGGACACGGCGTCGCCCTTGATGGAGGCGAAGCGGGAAAGCTGCGTGTTCTCGCCCATAACATGGATGCAGTCGGTGACGATGGCCTCAACGGTCTCACCGTTGAGCTCGGAAGCCTTCAGGGCGTCCATGTCGGCCGGATCGTTGGCCAGAACGGCGTCGGCAACCTTCTCGGCATAGGCCTTGAACTTCTCGTTCATGCCCACGAAGTCGGTCTCGCAGTTGAGCTCGACGACAGCGCCCATGGTGCAATCATCGGAAACCTTGGCGAACACGGTGCCCTCGTTGGTGGCACGGCCCGCCTTCTTGGCGACGGCGGCAAGGCCGGCCTTGCGGAGGACGTCGACGGCGGCTTCCATGTCGCCGTTGGCCTCGACCAGGGCCTTCTTGCACTCCATCATGCCCGCGCCGGTCATCTCGCGCAGTTCCTTAACCATAGCGGCTTTAATCTCTGCCATAGTTGGTTCCTTTCGTTCATGCCGCGTGTGCGGCGTTTTCGTTAACGGTGAAACGATGGCGCACCATTACTCGGCGGCCGGGGCGTCCTTCTTCAGGAGGTCGGCAAGGTCGATGGCCTCGGGGGCAGCCGGAGCGGCAGCAGCCTCGGGGGCAGCCTCGCCCGCCATCTCCTCGGCGGAAACGGCAGCGCCGGTGCCGGCGATAACGGCGTCAGCCACGAACTCGGTGATGAGCTTGACGGAACGGATGGCGTCGTCGTTGCTCGGGATGCCGTAATCCACGTCGTCCGGGTCGCAGTTGGTGTCGAGCGTGCCGATGACCGGAATGTTCAGGCGACGAGCCTCGCGCACGGCGATGTCCTCGCGGTTGGTGTCGATGACGAAGATCGCGTCCGGGGTGCTCTTCATGTTGCGGATACCGTTGAGGTTGGTCTGCAGCTTGGCGAGCTCCTTGTGCAGGAGGATCTGCTCCTTCTTCGGCAGGAGAGCCATACGGCCGTCGGTGTCCATGGCCTCGAGCTCTTCCATGCGGTTCACGCGGGTGCGGATGGTCTGGAAGTTGGTGAGCATACCGCCGAGCCAGCGGGCGTTCACGTACGGCATGCCGCAGCGGTTAGCAGCCTCGGCAACGCTTTCCTGGGCCTGCTTCTTGGTGCCGACGAACAGCACGGTGCCGCCCTTGGAAGCGGTGGCCTGGACGAAGCTGTACACGCGGTCCATGCCGATGAGGGTCTGCTTGAGGTCGAGGATGTAGATGTCCCCACGGCTGCCGAAGATATACGGCTTCATCTTGGGGTTCCAACGGCGGGTCTGATGCCCGAAGTGTGCGCCTGCTTCCAACAGGCTCTGGATGCTGACTTTAGCCATGCTCACTCCATTCGTTAGTCCTCTGCATGGCTTCATCCCTCGTCCCGCAGCCTTTTTCGGTTGGCCACTCGCAGGCAAGGTCCACCTCGCATGTGAAATATAGAAACTCTGGCAGTATAGCACCAATTTCCCCACGTCACCGGAAAGACATAATGATGATTGACCGCGGGTGTTTTTCATCATCGCCATGATGAAAAACACCCGCGGTGAATCATCATTACTCGCAGTCTCACGAGATTTCGATATGCATCCATTTTGCATGCTTTTTGCATTCCCTGTAGTATAGTCATGATTGGAAGGAGTCACGAGAAAGGACCGGCCATGCCCGCACTCCAGGTGAAAGACTGCCCCATCGAGGTATACGAACGGCTGCGTGAATGCGCCGCACAGGAAAACCGCAGCATTTCCCAGCAAACAGTGACGATACTTGAAGAGTATTTAGCGTTAAGGCCCGCATCTAAGAATTCCGTTTCAACGGAAGCAAGCACCCAATTTATTTCCGGACATCTTCGTGAATACCCACACTATTCGGAAGATTTGCATGACGAAACTGATTACCTCGGTCAATTCCGCAAGGTGATGGAAGAGATTAGCGAGCTTCCTCCGATCCCAATTTCCGAGCGTTGTCCACGCGCAGATGTAATTCTTGCACAAATCCGGGAGGAGGAAGCGCGATGATAGTGCTCGACGCCTCGGCCGTTACCGAGATGATTCGACGAACCCCAGACGGGCTTGTCCTCATCGACCTTGCCATGGTCAACGAAAAGAGAATCAGCTGCGATCTTATCCGAGCAGAACTCGCAAGCGTATTCAGGAAGCTCACACGCATGGGGGGGCTATCGCCAAAACAAGCCGAAACGCTCTTCTCGAAATCCCTCCGCCTGGTCAACAAGCTCTACCCTATCGAGGACCTGCAATCAGAAGCCTTGCGGGAGAGCATTCGCTTGAACCATTCTACTTACGACATGTTCTACTTCGTACTGGCCCGGCGTACCGGGGGAACGCTTTTCACCACCGACCGCAAACTCATGCAGCTGTGCCAGGACAACGGCGTGAACTGCGTCACGCAACTTGACTGGGACGAATAGCACCCGAATCCCCGGAGGCAACATGCACAAAGCGCGAGCGGGCGGCCCGAAGGCCGCCCGCTCGTGTTAATCAACGCTTGTAAGCGATTAGGAGGTTATCCCTACTGCTTGCGCGCAACCGTCGGGATGGGGGTATCATCCACTTCCTCGAGGTTCTTGTCGTACACGTAGTGCTTGGTGCCAGCTGCGATAACGCCGCCAAGCGCCAGGACCGCGATACAGTTCGGGATAGCCATGAGGGCGTTGGTGATGTCGGAGATGTTCCACACCAGGTCGCCGCCGCCGATGCAGCCCCAGAACACGAACAGGAGGAACACGATCTGATACGGGCGGATGCCCTTGTTGCCGAAGAGGTACATGACCGCGCGGTTACCGTATGCGGACCAACCCAGAATCGTGGAGTAGCTGAACAGAATCATACCCACGGTGAGCACGATGGGTCCCAGCACGGGGATTGCCGAGAACGCCGTGGTGGTGAGCTGGGCGGCAGCCGTGATCTCGCCGGCTGCGATACCAGCCTGAATCTCGGGGTTGGCCAGCATGGTAGAGACGAGCATGATGCCCGTGATGGCGCAGATGATGACCGTATCCCAGAACGTGCCGCTCATGGAAACGAGGGCCTGGCGAGCCGGGTTCTTGGTGGTGGCGCTGGCTGCGACGAGCGGCGCGGAACCGAGGCCGGACTCGTTGCTGAAGAGGCCGCGCTTGAAGCCAAACTGCAGTGCGAGCGCGATGCCGCTGCCTACCGTGCCGCCGAAGGCAGCCTGACCGGTGAAAGCGCAGGTGACGATGAGGGCGATAGCCTCACCCACAAACTGGTAGTTCAGACAGATGATGACGATACAACCCGATGCATAGAG
>JAUNCA010000118.1 GCA_030526775.1 Coriobacteriia bacterium
CCGAATCCGGCGATTGCCCAGATTGTGGCCAAGAAGCCTGCGGGTGAGCGCATTGAGTTCCAGGCGAAGGTGCGCATCGACACGCCGACGGAGGGCGCCTACTACCGTCACGGCGGCATCCTGCAGTACGTGCTGCGCAACCTCGCATAACCCACCCGCTGCATACGGCAAGCGAAACGGGGCGGATGACCAGATGGGTCGTTCGCCCCGTCCTTTATGGAAAGTACCCGACCCTTGCGCGCCGTGCTGGTCGGAGCGTCGGCTTTGGGTTACCATTAGGGTTCACATTTATGCGTAGAAAGGGGTAGCCTTGGCTGAGACTGCCGGACCGAACATCCCCGATATGGGGAACCTGAATTGGAAAGACGTCCTCAACGGCTTTGGCGTGAATTTCGAGACGCCCGATTTTTCAGAGGTGGGGAAGAACCGTAAACCGCTCTCCACCGTCCAGAAGGTTATCATCGCCATTATCGCTTTGGTGGTCGTGGGCTTTGCCTATTGGTGGTTCCATCCGGCCATCAATATCCACAGCGTCGATATGTGGTGGTTCCTCACCATCGTCGTGTTGTTGCCGTCGTTCCTGCTGCTGCGCCTGTTTTCGCGCAAGGTCGAGCATGACGAAAAAGACGAGATGAAGGCCGCATCGAAATCGAATCTTCTGAAGAAGCTTTCCTTCGTGCCGCTCATCATCATCGCGCTCGTGCTTATCGGCGGTGTCGCGTCGTGGTCGATCATCCCGGGCAATGCCGCTCGCTATGCGAACGTGCTGCAGACCCAGGATTACGACTTCGCATCCGATATCCCCGAGGTTAACTACAAGGAAATCCCCGTTATCGACCGCGATTCGGCTGCGCTTCTGGGCAACCGTACGCTCGGCGAGATTCCCGAGTACGTGAGCCAGTTCGAGATTTCTCCGCTGTACTCGCAGATTAACTACCAGGGCACGCCGGTGCGCGTGAGCCCGCTCGGCTATGCCGACTTCTTCAAGTGGTTGAACCAGCAGGCCACCGGCTTGCCTGGCTACGTCATCGTCGACATGACGACGCAGAACACCAAGGTCGTGCGCGATGCCGGCGCGATGTTCTACAGCCAGTCGGAGCCGTTCGACCGCAACATCGACCGTTACGTGCAGCTGGCCTATCCGTTCAAGATGTTCGAGGAGAAGTCCTTCGAGATCGACGAGAACGGTCATCCGTGGTGGGTGTGCCCGGTGCTCGACTTCACCATCGGCCTGTTCGGCGGCCAGACCATCAAGGAAGCCGTGCTGGTGGATGCGGAGACCGGCGAGCATCAGCTCTACAAGCTCGAGGATGTCCCGCAGTGGGTTGACCGCGTCTTCCCGTCGGACCTGCTTATCACGCAGTACAACTGGAGCGGCCTGTACCTGAATGGCTGGCTGAACTCCTGGCTCGGCCAGACCGGCGTGAAGCAGACCACTCCGGGCAGCAACGGCCTTGCCGGTTATAACTACATTGCGAAGGATGACGACGTGTGGCTGTACACGGGCGTTACCTCCGCCACGGCCGACAACTCGATCATCGGCTTCGTGCTCATCAACCAGCGTACGGGCGAGTCGCACTTCTACTCCGTGTCGGGCGCTACCGAGACTTCGGCCATGTATTCCGCCGAAGGCCAGGTGCAGCACCTGCGCTACGTCGCGACCTTCCCGCTGCTGCTGAACATCAACGGCCAGCCGACGTACTTCATGGCGTTGAAGGACAGCGCCGGCTTGGTGAAGAAGTTCGCGATGATCGACATTCAGCGCTATCAGAACGTGGCGACGGGCGATACCGTGAACGAGTGCCAGAAGTCGTACAAGGCATTGCTGGCGACGAACGGCATTTCCTCGTCGAGCGGTAACGTTGAAGGCATGACCACGGTAACCGGCACCATCGAAACCATGGCGCAGGCTGTCATTGACGGCAACTCGCACTACTACATCACGCTGCAGGGCGATGATCGCATCTACGATTTGGCGCTCCCCGGACTCATCGAAATTGTGGGATACCAGCCGGGCGATGAGATTACGCTGCAGTACTCCGAGGACAACCCGACGAGCCCGGTGAACGAGATCGGAGCCGGCGAGGATACCTCCAAGAAGGAGGAGAAGGCTGCGAAGGTTGAGGAGCAGCCCGCTGCCGAAGAGGCTGTCGAAGAAGAGAGCTTCGAAGGCGAGGAGGAAGAGGAGTAACCCCCCGAGCATCCGAACCTATGAGAGGAGCCGCAACGTGTACGTTGCGGCTCCTTTGTCATGCGTCCAACCACGTTACGGGGAGATAGATTGTCATGCCTTCGCCAACGTCATCGGGAGATTGCCACGCGTCCAACCACGTCATTCTTCGTCGCTACGCTCCTCAGGATGACGGAGTGGGCAAATCCTTGTAATTATTCCGCTTCTTGTTCGAAGTATTCTTCGGCGTCGACAGCCTCTGCGTCATCGGTTTGCGCTTCGATCGGGCCGTTCATGGCTTTTTCCGGATCGACGGCGGTGCCATCGACTTCCACCTGGAAGTGCAGATGCGCGCCAAATGCGGCACCGGTTTGACCGACCAAGCCGATGAGCTGGCCTTGCGTCACCACGTCGCCGGGGCTCACGTACGTTTCCTGGGAGTGCATGTACTTGGTTACGATGCCATTGCCATGCGCGATGACGACCCAATTGCCAGCTCCGCCGTTATCCTTGCCATCATTAGTCGCATAGATGACGGTTCCGGGCGCGGCAGCGTAATACGGCGTTCCTTCCTCGGCAGCCAAATCGAGCCCTTGATGGAAAGAGTGGTCGAAATCGCGATATCCGAACTCACTCGACTTCACCGCTGTCGGGCAGGGGTTCTCGAGACTCGAGCCCTCGGGGAATGCTTTGCTGGCGATGGCGCTGGCCAGCGACGTACGGGCTTCGCTATCGGCGATTTCGCTCGTGATTTTCGCAGCTTCCGTTATGAGCTCTTCGTGGCGCTGCTGGGCTTCCTTGCGTGCTTTCTCGGCGGCTTTTTTATGCTCGCGTGCCTCTTCGGCGTGGGCATCGTAGGTCCGCTTGGCCTTTTCGAGCTTATCCCGGGCCTTGCGCGCATCTTCGATGAGCTTCGACTGCTCGATTGCAATCGTGTCCATTGAGTTCATCTTGCTTTCAAGTTCGTCGAATGTATCCGCGTCTAGCAGGTCGAGCAGGGGGTTTTCCGCCCGTGCGTCTTTATACATGGTCACGCTCAACTGCTCGAGCAAATCTTGGTACTCGTCTATGCGAGCCTGTTCCTCTTTCATCTGAGCTTTGGCCTTCTTGGCCTGCTTCATGGCTTTCTTGTAATCCTTCTCGGCTTGCTCGATGGCCTTGTTCGCCTCGTTGATGTCGGTTTGGCAATCATCAATGCGCTGGAGTAGAGCTCGAGCCTCGTCTTCTACGCTGTCGTACGCAACTGCTTGCGCGGGAGCGCACAGGGCGCATACAAACGCGAAGGCGATTCCGAAGAAGAGAGTTATGAAGAGTGAAGTAGTCTTTTGGACACACGTACCTATAGCCGCAATAATTGTGGTCACCTCCCGATAGAGATATGCTGCGTTTATGGCTGTGATTTCATCCCATGATAACAGCTCGCGCGTCTTGCCACGAGAGCTTACGCAAACTCTTCCGAACGTACATGTCCCGACATCGGGCGCATATCCGGTAGATAGCATCATGGTTTTCCTGAGGCGACAACACCTGTTTTTGCAGACTCCGTGTAGCGCTTGACCTGGGAGGGGGCGAGTTCCATAATATACGGGCTGTGTTTTCGGACACGGCATGGAAAACGGAATAGTTCCGCTGCCCAAGACAGCTGGTACCGCAAGGTTTAATCGCGAGAGCGGCCCGCCGAGGTGGTCATGGATTCATCGAATACTACGACCCCTGCTGTCATTTGCCCAGGGGTCGTTGCTTTTCCCAGCTGCGATCCACCCGCACGGGGCGGAACCGGAGTATGTGGAAAAGGAGGTGCAAAGAATATGCCCAACGCACAAAACGTGGAGACCTTGACAAAGATCAAGGAGGATCTCGAAGGCGTTGCCGCACTGTGGGTCGTCGACTATCGCGGCCTTACCGTGAAGCAAGCCCAGGAGCTTCGTCGCAGCATCCGCGAGGCTGGCGCTCATCTGACGGTGTACAAGAACACCCTGATGAAGATCGCTCTGGAACAGACCGGTCAGCCGACCATGGAGGATCTGCTGCAGGGCCCGAGCGCATTCGTGTTTGCCGACACCGATGCCGCAGCGGCCGCCAAGGTGCTCAAGGAGTTCGCCAAGGAGAACCAGAACCTGGTCCTCAAGGGCGGCATCATGGATGGCAAGCAGTACAATGCGGCTGAGGTGGAGGCCATCGCGTCCCTGCCTTCTCGCGAGCAGCTCATCGCTCAGATCGCCGGCGCGATTTCTGGCGTGGCCCGCGGCCTGGCTGTCACCATCAACGGTGTTCCGTCTGGCATTGCTCAGTGCATCAAGCAGCTCTCCGAGCAAAAAGACGCTGCCTAAAGCAGCAACAATCGCGGCATAAGCCGCAAAACAGGAAAATTAGCTTGGCCGCATGATGCGGCCGCAAACGAAAGGAAATCACCATGGCTGTGACCAAGGAAGAAATCATCGAGGCCCTGAAAGAGATGTCCCTGCTCGAGGCTTCCGAGCTCGTTAAGATGATTGAGGAGACCTTCGGCGTTTCCGCTGCTGCTCCGGTTGCCGTTGCCGCTGGCCCGGCTGCTGCCGCTGAGGAAGTTGAAGAGAAGACCGAGTTCGACGTGGTCCTCGAGGGCTTCGGCGACAACAAGATCGGCGTCATCAAGGTCGTCCGTGCCATCACCGACCTCGGCCTGAAGGAGGCCAAGGCTCTCGTCGAGTCCGCTCCGACCAACCTGCTCGAGGGCGTCAGCAAGGATCGCGCCGACGAGGTCAAGGCTCAGCTCGAGGAGGCTGGCGCTGCCGTTACCGTGAAGTAAATTCGCCTTCTGGCTGTTTACCTCTGAGTAAAACAACCCCAGGTCGAGTTTTCGGCCTGGGGTTTTTGCATGTGGGGGTTTGGCGTTATCTAGGGTTTTGCGTGGGCTTCACCGCGGGTTGCGATAGCATTCAATACCAATCCAGCCATTTGCGCCCGTACTAAGGGGTGATTCCCATTCACGACGCCGCTGTTTTACCGACCCGCCAGTTGGCATGGCCGCTTCTTGTAGCGTTCGCGCTGCTTGCGTTGCTGTGGGTTTCTCCGCTCGCGCTGGCAGACGATGAATACGACGACGAGTACGTCGAGTACGACTATGTTCCCGAAGACGCGTATGAAGAGTACTACGAGGGATACGATGACGGCTATGAACCTGAAGTGGTGTACGAGGAAGCGCCTGTCGAGGTAATCGAATATGTGGATCCCGCCGCCGAGCAGGCTCAGCAGATTGATGAGGAGCAGGCTGCCAAGGAGCGCGCCGCGGCTGCGGCAGCGTTGAAGAAGCGCACCGACAAGCTCATGTCTTACCTCAAAAAGCAGCACGACGCTATCGAGGAGGCTCATGCTGCCATCAGAGCGGCACAGGAGCAAGCCGAGGCTTCCGAAAAAGCCAGGAGTAAAGCGGCGGCGAAGGTCAAAAAGCAAGAGAAGCGCATAGACAAGTTGCGTGCGAGCTTCAAGAAACTCAGTGCAACGGCCGCCAAAAAGAAAAAAGTGGCCAGGACTTACGACAAGGTTCTCGGTGCGGGTTCCTTAGATGAGTTGCGCGCTCTGCTGGGTTCCCCCGAATCGTTGCCGGAAGAACAAGCGGCGGTCCTGGAGAAAATCAGAACGGCGTACGAGAAGCTTACGGCTTTGCAGCAAACGCTCGATGAGAAAACCGCACAGGCCGAAGCTGACAAGGTTTCTTCCGAAGAGGCTAAAGCTGAGTCCGACATAATTGATGCAAAAGTTGCCAAGAAGATCGGTTCGGTCGTGAACGATGTCGCCGATGATGGCGCACGCCGCGCTTTAGGCGATTCCGTCGCGAAGAGCATCTTCCCGGAGAAGCAATGGCTTTCTTGCCCTTGCCCCGATACGCGGGTGGAGGATTGGTTCGGATACCGCGATTTCGATGCAGCAGTCCACAAGGGCATCGATTATGCGGCGAGCGATGGACAGCCGTATTACGCCACTGCAGACGGAATTGTTATCTATGCCACGGATGATGACGGGTACAACGGCGGTGCTGGCAATTGGGTCGTCATTGCCCATGGCAATGGCGTCATCAGCAAATACATGCATTCACAACGGGTGTTTGTGAAGGTTGGCGACATCGTGTTGCAGGGCCAGCACATCGCAAACGCCGGCCAAACCGGTGCGGCTTATGGTCCTCACCTTCATTTCCAAGTGGAGGTCAACGGAGAAGCCGTCGACCCCGTTCCATTGATGGAATAAAGACTCGGCATGATAATTTACCGCGGGTGTTTTTCATCATTGG
>JAUNCA010000119.1 GCA_030526775.1 Coriobacteriia bacterium
ACAGCATCTCCAACGATGCCTCAGGCAACATGCGCTTCCCCTGGTTCTTCGTGCAAGATGCGCAAGGCAATGTGCTCTTTGACAACGTCGAGATAGGCGAGGGCGTTTCCATCGAGATGGATGGCACCTATGTGCACGAGCAGACGGGCAAGACCTTGCCTTCGCATTCCGTGTACCGATTCGAGCGCGACGGCGTAAAGGTAACGTATGAGCTTACCGAAGAGCGCATCCTGGTATGCAACGACCACTATGCCATCGCCCCCGCACCCGTGAAGGCGGCCTACGACGCCATCGGCGCCGCTCCGTCTATCACGCGGCACGCTGCCATCGGCAAGCTCACCATCGAACGCCCTGGCCAGGAAACCATCCAGGTGGAAGGCCCGTTGCACTACGAGCTGTCATCGCAGTACCGCACATTCATCATGTAAAGCGCCACTTGCCTTGACGAGCAGCAGGCCAAGCCCGCTGCTCGTCAACACCACGCATTCTCATTCTCCGAACCCTTCGGCAGCGTAACCCTTCGCCGTGCTTATTCGTGCTTGATCGGCTTACTATCGCGCATCGTGCTCCTATAATGGAAAACGATAAGCAAATGAAAATGAGGGGGGTACACCATGAACAACCTTGGTTTCGGCATGATGCGGCTTCCGGTGATATCCGGGCCGGAGGATTTCGATTATCCACAGCTCAACCAGATGGTCGACGAATTCCTGGCGGCAGGCTACACGTATTTCGACACGAGCTACGTCTATCACAACGGCGCGAGCGAGCTGGCCGTGCGCAAGGCACTGGTCGAGCGTCATCCGCGCGAAAGCTACACCGTGGCCACGAAGTTCCCGACCTTCCTCGAGGTCCCCGAAAGCGATATCGAGGGCATCTTCGCCCAACAGTTGGAAAAGCTTGGCGTCGACTATGTCGACTACTATCTGCTGCACAACATCCAGAACGTCTATTACGACGGTTTTGACGGCACCGGCGGCGTGGTGAAGACCACCAACCTGTTCGAACATGCCAAGCAGTGGAAGGCCGACGGCAAGATTCGTCACCTGGGTATCTCGTTCCATTCCTCCGCGAAGCTGCTCGACCGCGTGTTGGAGGAGCACCCGGAGATCGAGTTCGTCCAAATCGCCCTGAACCCCATCGACTGGGACAGCGAGCTCGTGCAGGCCGGCCCCTGCTACGAGGTCATCCGCAAGCATGGGCGCAAGGTCATCGTGATGGAAGCCGTGAAGGGCGGCGGCTTGGCGAAGCTTCCCGACGAGGCGGAAACGATACTGAAGGCGATTCAACCCGACAAGAGCATCGCGTCGTGGTCGGTTCGGTTTGCCCTGGGCCTCGAAGATGTCATCACCGTGCTTTCCGGCATGAGCACCATCGACCAGGTGCGCGACAACGTGGCGACCGCAAATGCGTCCGACCCGCTAAGCGCCGAAGAGCAGAAAGCCCTGGCCGAGGCCATGCGAATCTACCGCGAAAGCGCGCCCATCCCGCAAAGCGAGATCGACCAGTATCAGGGGCTGCTCTACCACGGCGTGCCGGTGACCGCCATCCTGCAGGCGTACAGCATCTGCCAGATCCAGCCCGACCCCGGGTTCTCGGATGACAACAACTACCTGAAGAACGCATTTGCCGAAGCCGAGCACGTGGACTTCCGCGAAGGGCTAACCCCCCAACAGGTAGTCACTGCCGACGGCACCGACATCACCGCAAAGGTGGAGGAAGCCGTTGCCTGGCTAACGGCTAATACGTTCTAAAATTAGAACGTAATACGTGCGTAAACCCCGCGCCCGGGCATTGGCCGCAATGCCCGGGCGCTTTTTGAATCCAACCGTAAAAACAAAACGCAAACCCTGGTTCAGCCTTCACGTGGCTCCAGGAGCAGCGGCTTGATGGAATCCGGAATGAGTTCGATCATGCGTTGGGGTGAAAACAGCTCTGCGGGGTCTATCTCACGTTCGCGCGCAATCTCCTGCTGCGGCCGATTTCCCCGGAACAGGCAGCCGTGCACATAGAAATCGACCGTCTGCACCACTTCGGGGGTTATCTCGTCAGCCCGGCCATTCCACTCGATAAGTCGAAGCACGCCCTCCTTCGAAGTCTGGCAAATGGTTTCCCAAAGGTTGTTCTGACCAGAGTAGTAACCGATGGTGTTCACGAAGAACGTGGGCATCCGGATTGCCCAGGCGCTCATGTTCGCAAAGTATTCCTCGAGCGTGCAGCGACGGTCACCGTCATGCCACGCGGCCTCGAACGCCTGGTTCCAGACGAAAGCGACCAAGTCATTCTTATCTTGAAAATGGTTGTAGAACGTGCGCTTGTTCAACCCAGCGCCATCGGTAATGTCCTGCACCGTGATTTTGGTGATGGGACGCTCCTCGAGCAAGCGCAAAAGCGAAGCGCTCAAGGCCCCGTCTATCAGTTGCTCCATGCCCATGTAGGTTCTCCCGCAAACTCAGCACCCCACTTTGTCTGGTGCACAAATCGGCACATACGTGCATGGGGTGCTCGCCTGAGCTGTTTCGTGGGCGGCGTTCCCTCTTGCCTTTTTTCGTTTATTGCCCGCCTCACCTGGTAATTCTAAGGTCATTTTATCAGTTATCCCCAACGAAAGGAGCATCTAATGGCCATTACGTTCGATAGCCCCACCGGCGATGTCATTGACGACCCCCGGGGCAAGGCAATCCTGGATGAGCTCATTCCGGGCATGACCACCAATCCGTCCATCGGCCTCGGCCGCCCCATCCCGCTGCGCGCCATTATGAGCTTCCCGCAGAACGGCTTCTCGCCCGAGCTGCAAGCGGAAGTCGAGCGCCGCATCAACGAGCTTGACCAGTAGCGCTTCTGTAGGGGCGGGCGTTGTGCTCGCCCCGTTTTGTGTCCACTTCCCAGAAAGTAGGTGTCTCCGATGATGTCGATTCTCAACGATGAACAGAAGCTCATCGTCCAATCCGCAAAAGAATTCGCCGAACGCGAGGTCGCCCCAATCGCCGATCGGATGGACCTTGAAGATTACTACCCCGTAGAACTCTTCAAGAAGGCTGCCGAACTCGGTTTCGCCGGCCTACCGCTTCCCGAGGAATACGGCGGGATCGATGCCGATATGACCACCGAATTGCTGGTCATCAAGGAAATCGGCAAGGTAAGCCCAGCATTTGGCCTCATCCTCGACGTGCATTGGTTCGCCGAGACGCAGATCCTGGCCTATGGCACCGACGAGCAGAAAGCCAAGTACCTGCCGCAGATGGCAAACGGCTCCAAAATCGGCGGCGTGTCGAACACCGACCCATCTGGCACCGCCAACTTCGGTGAATGGTCGATCGGCGCCGTGCTCGAGGACGACCATTACGTCATCAACACACCAAAGGTGTTGCAGACCAGCAGCAGCCAATCCGGAATTATCGTGCTCACCGCCCTCACCTCCGCCGGTACCAAGAAGTTCATCATCGACCGCGAGGAGATGGATGGCGTCAACGTCATCGACCATGAGGACAAGCTTGGCCTGCGCGGCTCCGGCACCGGTAGCATTCAGTACGAGAACGTGATTGTGCCGGTAGGCAACGAGCTCATCGGTGCTGGTTCCAAATTCGAATATGCCCCGTTCCTGGATGTTAGCAGCATATGCCTGGGCATCGCCGAAGGCTGCGTGGAGGCCGCCAGAAACTATCTGCAGAAGCGCTCGCACGCCGGCAAGCCGATTATCGGCTTGAACCAGATGCCCATCGAGATGGCCAAGCTCATCGGCGAGGTGGAGGTTATCCGCAGCGTCGTTTCCACCATGGCCGACGAGTTCGAGGCGAACCTGCCAATTAACGTGCACTCCTTCATCGCGAAGGCCTGGATTCCCGAACGCACCTGCCAGATTGCGCATAAATGCATCGAGCTCTGCGGCGCCGTCGGCTATATCACCGACATGCCATTCGGCCGCTATCTGCGCGACGCCGAGGGGTTCCGCATCGCTGAAGGCTCCGAGAACCTGCAGTGGGCACTGGTGGCGCTGTACAGCGGCATCGCCTGCAGCTTGTAAGCCGCTATTCCGATGCATCGAACGTTCACTATTAGAGAGAGGAAAACAAGATGGACTTGAAAGGTAAGGTCGCGTGGATTACCGGTGGCGCCACAGGAATCGGCGGAGCAACCGGAGAGCTTCTGCATAAGGAAGGCTGCAAGCTGCTCATCACGTCGCGCCGTCAAGAGGTTGGCGATGCCTACGTTGCCCAGTTCGGCAATGATGCGATCTTCGTGTCCGCCGACAATGGCGAACCGGATCAGCTGAAAGCAGCCGCCGCTGCAGCCATGGACAAATGGGGTCATATCGACCTGTTGGTAAACTGCGCTGGAACCTCCTCCCAGGGCAACTTCCTTGCTTGGGATAATGAAGAGGAAGCCGCCGCAACCGCAGCATTCGAACGCGGCATCAAAATCAACCTGGTGGGCAGCTACCACGCCGCCCGCATCGCCGCGCACTATATGATGATGAACGAGCCCGAGGGCGATTACGGCGAACGCGGCGCCATCGTGCTCGTAGGTTCCATGGCCTCCGACAAAGTGTTCATCCCCTATCAGGCTGAAATCTTGAAGGCCGTGGCCGCCGGGTATGACTTCGGATATGGCTCCAGCAAAGCAGCCCTACTCGGTCTGAACCGCGACCTCGCGGTATTCCTGAGTCCCTACGGCATCCGCTGCAACATCATGAAACCCGGCCTGTTCGTCACCGAGATTGCCGGCAAGTATGACGACCGCCACACGATGGGCGATGGCGCGTTCGTGCCCGACCAGCTGTTCCCGAAGGGCGAGGGCGGCCAGCCCGAATACGCCGCATCGCTTGCCGTCGAGCTGCTTCGCAACCCGTTCATGAACCGCGAGGCCGTGGCCATCGACGCCGGCATCGTCCGTTAAACACCTCAGCGGGACTACGACGTCCCGCCCGATTCAAGGAGAACGAAATGAAGGAAGTCTACGTTATCACCGGTGGCAACGGCGGCATGGCCGAGGCGCTAGAACTCATCGTCGGCAAGGATTACGATCTTTTGCTCACCTTCCGCTCCCAGGAGAAGGCCGACGCCCACCTGGCCAAGCTCGCCGAGCAGGGCATCGAAGCCGAAGGCTATGTCTGTGCCGTGGAGGATCGAGAGCAAGTGAAAGCCCTGGCTGAGTACGCCAGGGCAAAGGGTCCTGTGAAAGCTGTCGTGCACACTGCCGGCGTTTCCCCGTCGCTCGCCCCTGGCGGCGGCTATGAAATAATGAAGACCAACGTGCTCGGCACCATCAACGTGGTCGAAGAGTTCTACGATGTCGTGGCCGAAGGCGGCAGTGTGCTGACGCTCTCCTCCACCGGCGGGCATTCCTACAAGGATCTGTTCCCCAAGGAGCCGGCTGATATCAGGCTCATCGACGACTATACCGACCCCGACCACATCGACAAGCTATTCAAACTCGCACAGGAAACCACGGTAAAATTCGGCGGCGCGGTGAGCGAGGATTGGATGTGCTACTGCATCTCCAAGTACTTCGTCATCCGCTATACGGCCCGCAACGCCTTCCGCTATTACCGCAACAAGGGCGTGCGCATCAACAGCGTGTCGCCGGGCAACTTCGCCACCCGCATGGGCCTTATCGAGAAGGAAAACACCGAGGGCGAAGGTCAGCAGCTGCTTGCCGCCATCCATCGCTTCGGAGAACCCAACGAGATTGCCCAGGTGATGGCCTTCATGACAAGCGACCTGGCAAGCGATGTGACCGGCGAGGACTGGCTCGTCGATGGCGGTGCCATGGTCGGCCTTACGATGGCCCAAATCCAGTAACTAGCCCACCGCTATAGCATCGAGCCCCCGCTGGAAGGCACCAGCGGGGGCTTCAGCCGAGATTCAAAGTATTCCAAATTATCCTAAATTATCTATTTTTATCTGAAAGGCTCTGTGCGCTTACTCGGCTACAATCATTGCCTTCTAAGCCAGTCTTATGGGAGGACAACATGATTGAAGCAGGCATAAAGGGCGCTGCCGAGCTTACGGTGAGCGCAGCCGACACTGCACGCGCAAGGCGCAGCGGCACGCTCGATGTGCTGGCAACGCCCGCTTTGGCCGAGCTGGTCGAACGCTGCTGCTGGGAGAGCATCGCCGCGCACCTTGACGAGGGCCAGACGACTGTCGGAACCAGGCTGGAACTGCGCCATAATGCCCCGACGCCCGTGGGAATGGCGGTGCGGTGCGAGAGCGTCTTAACAGCAGTCGATCGCCGGGCTCTCTCCTTCCAGGTCCGCGCCTTCGATGCCGCGGGCGAGATAGCCGTCGCCGAACACGACCGTTTCATTGTCGACGCCCAGCGTTTCCAGACGAAGGCAGACGCCAAGGCCTAAACTGTCGGCCTCTAAAACCTAATCGAATAATACTCATAGGTCGGGCGCTGGTGCAT
>JAUNCA010000017.1 GCA_030526775.1 Coriobacteriia bacterium
TGCCGGTCATGTAGAAGAGCGAGGTGTCGGATGCGCACGCGTTCATGAGCGGGAGCGTCGGGCCGACGCTGCCGGCGCTCGCCACTACGAGGTTCGGGAACATCGAACAGGCCAGCAACACGATGATGAAGACCAGAGCCACGGACGAACACAGGAACGATTTCAGCTCGGAACCGGTCCCCTGGCCTGCGAAGTAGAGTGCGCCAAACAGCGCCGCGCAGAACAGGATGGCAGCCGCATAACGTACGACGGCAAGCGCGGGATCCATATCGGCCATGCGCCCCACGACAAGGGCGGTGAGCACGGCAAACAGCACGAAGTTCGCGATGACGAGCGGCTTGCGCAGGCCACAAGCGCGTTCGTACAGGCCGGTACCCTCCGGTATCTTCAGGGCGAGCCAACCGGCGCCCTGCAGCAACATGAGGCAGAGCCCGAACACGCCGCACAGCAGGGTGAAGGGCGAAAGCAGGCCGAACAGCGGGATGCCGCTATAGTTGCCGTCGATATCCATGGGGATGCCCTCGAAGCAGCAGCCCACCGCCACGCCGAGCAGCAGCGCGGGTAGCAGACTACCAATGAAGAACAGGACGTTCCAGACGCCCGCCCATTCGCGGTCGCGACCGGCATATTCAACGGAAATCGCGCGCAGGATCAGGCCGAACAGCACGAGCATCACGGCAAGGTAGAAGCCCGAGAAGGTCGTGGCGTAGGCGAAGGGGAACGCCGCGAACAGCGCACCGCCGGCCGTGAGCAGCCACACTTCGTTGCCGTCCCATACCGGCCCTACCGAGGCGCGGACCATCGCCTTCTCGCGCTCGTCCTTCGCGATGAACTGCGAGAGCACGCCGGCGCCAAGGTCGAAGCCGTCAAGGATGAAGTAACCGAGGATGAGGACGAAAATCAGGAAGAACCATAGCACGTTGAAGACTGTCATCGTTCCTCACCTCCCTCCGGGGCAAGATCATCTACATCATGCGGGAGCGTGGGCCCTTGCTTGATGAACTTCACGCAGATGCGCGCCCAAGCCACCAACAGGAACAGGTAGATGACCACGAACAACAGGATGGTGATGAGCAGCTCGGGGCCCGAGAGCGCCGAGGTTGCGCTCGACGTGAGTAACGACACGCCGTCTGGCCCGGTCGTCGACGGGTATACAACCCACGGCTGGCGGCCGAACTCGGCGGTGAACCAGCCCGCCTGGATGGCGAGCATCGGGAATATCGGCGAGATAATCAGCAGCTTCTGCAGCCAGCGCATGCCCTTGATGGCGTTCTTCTTGACGAAGGTGAAGATGAGCACCAGCACCAGCAGGAGCGCGAGCACGCCATAGACGGCAACCATCAGGTGGTAGCTCTGGAACACCACTTGGACCGGCACTTCAGCGGGGTCGAAATCGCCGTACTTCTCGCTTGCGGCTAGCTCGTTCATGCCGGGATACACCGTCGAGAAGTCGTTCGACGCGAGGAAGCTCGTGCCGCCGGGGATGGCGAACGGCGCAAGCACGGTCTGGTTCGCCTCGTCGACGATGCCGAATGCATAGAGCGGCATGGCCTCGGTAGCATACGCGCCTTCCATCATCGCGAACTTCGTCGGCTGATCGTTGGCGACACCGACGGCGGCGGAATGCGCGAAGACGATCATCAGGCAGGTGGTGATGATGCCCACCACCGCACCGATGCGGATGTTCTTCAGGGCGAAGTCGATGTGCACGTTCTTCAGCAGGTAATACGCAGCCACGGCAAGCGCGACGAACGCGCCCATGATGAGAAGCGAGTCTACCGTGTGCGTATAGCGCGTGAGCGTGGAGGGATTAAACGCAGCAGCAGCGAAATCGCCGATTACCGCACGGCTCCCATCGGCGGCCAACTCGGCGCCGGCAGGCGTCTGCATCCAGGAGTTGGCGATGATGATCCACAGCGCGGAGAGGCACGAACCGCCCCACACGAGCCAGGCCGACACCACGTAGAACTTACCTGACACGCGCGCACGGCCGAACAGCAGAACGCCGAGGAACGTCGATTCGAGGAAGAATGCGAACAAGGCCTCGGCTGCGAGCGGCGCGCCGAAGATGTCTCCGACGAAGCGGGAGTAGTACGCCCAGTTCGTGCCGAAGGAGAACTCCATCGTAATGCCGGTCGCCACGCCCAGCACGAACGAGGTGGTGAACAGCTTCAACCACAGATTTGCAGCGGCAAGGTCCTCGGCAGCCCCAGACTTGTAGTACTTAGTCTCGTGGATTGCAAGGATAAGGCCCAGACCGATCGATATGGGCACCATGAGGAAGTGCGTGCAAACGATGAACACGAACTGTATTCGCGCTAGCAGCACCGGATCGGATAAGAACTCCATACGCAGCTCCCCTCTCCTAGAACCAAAAGGTATTTGGAGACAGTATACCGCGATATGGAGGAATTGTGACGCTGAGAAGAAAATCTGGCAAACGACTAAAGGCAGGTCGTTTGCCAGCTCGTTTGCTTGCCCTTACGAGAAATAGCGGTAATACGCAGAACAGGTGCCTTCGCTGCTCACCATGCAGGGCCCGAGCGGGTTCTCGGGATTGCAGGCACGGCGGAACAGGGGGCATTCATTGGGCGTGAGGATACCGCGCAACACATCGCCGCAGCGACAGCCCTTGGGTTCGATAGTGGGCTCGACCTCCGGCTGGAATCGCGCAACGGCATCGAAGTCGGCATACTTCTCGCGCAGGCAATAGCCCGAACCGGGAATGTCGCCCAAGCCGCGCCACGTGGCCGTGCAGGTGTCGAACACTTCCTCGATAACCGCACGGGCGGCGGGATTGCCGTCGGTCATCACGCTGCGCGTATAGGCGTTCTCAATCTCGGCGCGGCCGTCGTGCAGCTGGCGCATGATCATCGCGATGCCCTCGAGGATGTCGAGCGCCTTGAATCCGGTGATCACGCCCGGGATGTGGTATTTCTGTGCCAGGAACTGATACGGCTCCATGCCGATGATCGTGGACACATGGCCGGGAAGGATGAGCGCATCAACCTTGAGGTTCGGGTCGGCGATAATTGCCTCGAGCGCGCCGGGCATGTTCTTGTGCGCCACGAACACCGTGAAGTTCTTCAAGCCCTCTTTTTGAGCGCGCTGAATGCTGGCTGCGATGGCGGGCGTGGTGGTCTCGAAGCCGACGCCTACGAACACGACCTGCCTGTCGGGGTTTTCACGCGCTATGCGCAGCGAATCGAGCGGCGAATAGCAAATGCGCACGTCGGCGCCCTTCGCCTGCTCGCCGAGCAGGCTGCTCGTGGAACCCGGTACGCGCGTCATGTCGCCGAAAGTCGTGATGATGATGCCGGGGATGCGGGCAAGCGCGATGACGGTGTCGATGTCGCGGTTGCTGGTGACGCACACCGGGCAACCGGGACCGGAGGCGAGCTTCACGCCCTCCGGCATGACGTTGCGGATGCCCTCGCGCCCGATGGATGCGGTATGCGTGCCGCACACCTCCATGAGCGTGGCGTGCTCCGGCGCCCACTTGTGGATGGCGTCGATAAGCCCCTTCGCAAGGGTCGGGTCTTGGAATGCGCGCTCGTCAACAGCCATTTAGCCCACCTCGGCCAATTCGGGGAAGTCTTTGATGAGGTCGATGGTTTCTTGCGCGTATTGCTGGTCGACTACCTCGATGGCGAAACCGGCATGCACGAGCACATAGTCGCCCACCTGGGCCTGCGGGGTCAGGTCGAGCGATACCTCACGGCCGACGCCAAGCAAGTCGACCTGGGCCAGTCTGTCATCCTTGATCTCCACCACTTTCGCGGGTATGGCAAGACACATGCTGTCTCCTAACGTTCGGGTGTTACGTTCTAAGCCGTTTGTGTGTTCCGGGCCAATGCTACCACTGCTTGGCCGAAACTCACCGACGCATCGTTAGGCGGTAGCTCACGGTTGATGGCCACGGAAAATCCACCATTTGCCAGCAGCGATGCCGCATGTTCCAGCAAATAACGGTTCATGAACACGCCGCCCGACAAGGTTACAAGGTGAATGCCGTACATCATATCCACGAGCTGCGCCACCTGCACGATGCCCTCCACGAACGCGTCGTGGAAGCGCCGCGCGATAACGGGAACTGGCACGCCAGCTTGCTTATCGTCCAGCATGGCCTCGAACACCGAAGCCGCGTCGAACAGCACCACGGACGTATCGAGCGCCGTCGAATCTTCGCCCGCCGTGTTTTTCACGATGCTCAGGTGGTAGCCTTCATCACCCTCGTCGTTCTCGGGAAGCCCGGAAAGCGCCGCTTCCAGGAGTATTGCGCCCTCCCCCTCGTAGGTCGGCTCCACGCATACGCCCAAGATAGCCGACGCCGCATCGAATAGGCGCCCCACCGACGAGGTATACGGCGTGTTCAGCCCCCGCTCGATCATCTGCTCGCAGATCGGCGCAGCCTGGCCCAATGCCGCAATGGCATCCTGCGCACCCGGATGTTCCAGCAGGTCGAACTCCCAGAGCACGCCATATGCCATGCGCAGCGGATGCTTGATGGCCGCCGCCCCGCCGGGCATCGGCACGTAGGCGAAATTGGCGAACCGCTCGTACGTCGACCGGTTGGCCAGCAGCACCTCGCCGCCCCAAATGGCGCCGTCGGGCCCATAGCCCGTGCCATCGAACGCGATGCCGCACACGGCTTCATCCAGGTTGTTCTCACCCATCACGGCTGCCACGTGGGCATGGTGGTGCTGAACCTGCTCGACCGGCAACTCCTGCCCGCTCGCCCATTTGCTCGTGAGGTACTCGGGGTGCAGGTCGGCTGCAACCAGCACGGGTTGCGCCTCGAACAGCCGCTCGTAGGTTTGCTTCGCCTCGATCCAAGCGTCGTAGGTCTCGGCATTCTCCATGTCGCCGATATGCTGCGACACGAACACCTCGTTACCGCGCACAAGCGTGAAGGTATTCTTCTGCTCGGGCCCTGTCGCAAACACCGTGAGCCCATCGGGGTTCGGCAGCGAGAGCACCTGCGGGGCATACCCGCGCGCCCGGCGAATGGATTGAACCGCGGTAATGCCCCCCGTAATGCGGATGAGCCGCACCACGCTGTCGTCATAGCGCGAAAGGATGGCACGGTCGTTGCCGATAAAGGCATCTGCCACGCCCGCAAGCGCCTCGCGCGCCTGGTCATCGTCGGTCTGGATGGGCTCGTCGTGCAGGTTTCCCGAGGTCATAACGAGCATCCCGCCGAAATCGCGCACCAGCAGATGCTGCAGGGGCGTGGTCGGGAGCATGATGCCCAGTTCGGGCAACCGGTCGGCAAGCCCCGCAGGGTACTGCACGTCGGCGCGCTTCTTCAGCAAGACAATCGGCCGCGCCGGGCTTTGCAGAAGCGCCGCTTCTTCGTCGCTTACCTGCGCCCATGCGCGTGCGGAGTCTACGTCGGCCACCATCACCGCAAAGGCCTTCCCCTCGCGCCGCTTGCGTTTCCGCAGCTCGGCAAGCGTTTCCTCGTTACAAGCATCGCACACCAGATGGTAGCCGCCCAACCCCTTCACCGCCAGGATTTTGCCTGCACGCAGCATGCGAACCGCACGCGAGAGAATGGCATCCGATTCCTCCCGGGTGAAGCCCCATTTCACACCCGTCTCCGCCCCAGCGGATGAGGAGCCGCCGGCCGCACCCTGCGGGGGCACCCCCGCAGGGCTTCCGGAATGGGTTACAATCCCCGAACCCATGAAGGAAGCCCGAGGAGCGCCCCCGCAGGGTGCGGCCGGCTCCTCCTCGGATGCCCGCGTCAACGTCACGGGAATGCTCGCGGGAATCGCCATCCCCCCGCCCATCAGCGAGGCGAACGAGGCCTTCCTCGTCACGCCGGACGGCGCCGGAATCGACGTTTCCTCACCCTCAGGCTCCGCAGGCACCAGGCGCATCTTCGCCGCCATCTCATACGTGTCGCGGCCACGCGCGGCGGCGGGAATCGGTTCGGAAGCTTCTTCGTCCGCAACAGGCGCAACCGCTTCTTCCGCGGCTCCCGGTTCGTACCAGCTAATGTGCGGACCGCACTCGAAACACGCATCGGGTTGCGCGTGGAAGCGGCGGTTCTCGGGGTGGTCGTATTCGTGCTGGCAGGCGTCGCACATCGTAAAACCCTTCATCGACGTGCGCGGGCGGTCGTAGGGCAGCGAATCGATAATCGTGAATCGCGGCCCGCAGTTCGTGCAGTTGATGAACGGATAGCGGTAGCGCCGGTTCTTCGGGTTGAAAAGCTCCGCGAGGCACTCGTCGCAGGTCGCCAGGTCGGGCGATACCAGCGTCGTCTCCGTCACAGCCGATTCGTCCGAGAAGCGAATCTCGAAGAAGTCGAAGCCCTGAAGAGGCACCTCGGTCATCTCGATGGCCTTCACCTGCGCGGCAGCCGGCGCTTCCTCGGAGATTGCCAACACGAATTGGTCGACCAGGCGCTCGTCACCCTCCGCATGGATGGTCACACCGTCGGCGGCGTTCAGCACCCATCCGTTCACCAGATGCCGTTTGGCCATCCGGTACACGAACGGCCGAAACCCCACACCCTGCACGATTCCGTCTACATGTATGCGCAATGCCGTAAGCATAATGCCCTCTCCCGCGCGTCGTATCGCCATCTTGGCTGCACAATCGTAGTCCAACCAGCCTGAAATGCTATCATGCGTTTTAAGCCTGGACACCTGGTAACACACGGAGCACATGGGAAAGCATGGGGCACACGCGCGTACTGAAAGCAGGGGGCGCATAAAAGCGCTTGGGTTTGCGTTTGCCATAGCGCTTTGCGCCGTCTTCATCACCGGGCTGGTCACCCAAAGCACCGAGCCCACTCCCTCGGCGAAAACGCACAATGCTGCCACGCCCACATCCGCCGCGGCCGCAACGGGTCCCGACACATCGCATGAAGCCCGTGCGGGATACAACGGGGCCGACTACCAAAAGCTCAAAGACGCAGTGCAGCAGGCAACGCCCAACGAAGCGCTCCGTATTGACGCCGCACCCATCCTCGCCATCGACGATGCAAACGAAATCCGCACGTTCAACATTACGGCAAGCAAGCCCATGCCAATGCTCAGCGCCGACGCACAGCAGCAGATTGCCCAGGTCGTGCAAGCAATCGAGGAAGACGGGGAAAGCGGCTTCGTGTTCCTCGACCTTCAAAGCGGCGCGGGCATCGCGTACCAAGCAGGCGCGTGCCCGTATATCGCAAGCGCCTCGAAAGCACCCCTCGCGTTTTACGTGCTCCAGCAAAACGACGCTCAAGGGCTCGAGCTCTCCAAGTGGGAACTCGAGGAACTCGCAGCTGCCATCGAGCAATCCGACAACGACGCCTTCGACTCCTTCGGATTCGGGCACATGGGCGGCGCCTATGCAGAATGGCTTGAAAGCTACGGCGTGAACTACGATGCCGAATACGGGCTCTACCTCTACGCTTCCGCACGGAGCTTGGCTGCCATCTGGAACGATGCCTACTGGTACCTGCAAAGCGGCACCGATAACGCCCGTTGGCTCGCGGATCGCTTTGCCAACACGAACCGCTCGTTTATTCGGAACGGCGTTGCGGACAGCGGAGCGCGCGTATGGAACAAGGGCGGCTGGATCGCAAGCGATGATATGGCCTCCACCACCGATGCGGGCATTATCGAATGCGATGGACGCGCGTATCTGCTGGCAATTGTCACCGGCCAGCCGGATAGCGGCGAAGCGCAAGAACGTGTCTCGCGTCTCGCCCGCCTTCTGTTCGCTGCGCGCGACGCGCTGGCATGAAACGGAACCCGCCCCCATAATGCAACGTATCCCCGAAGGGATACGTTCGTCGGAAGATATTCCGTTGTACTCGAGAATCCCTAGAGATTCAGGGCCTTCTTCAGGGAAGACACCCGGCGGCGCGAAACCGGGATCTTGTCCTCGGTGCCGTCGAGGGTAAGCAGCAGCGTTCCGCCCGAAACGGACTCCACTTCCTTCACCATGGCCAGATTCACCAGGTATCCGCGATGCACGCGGAAAAAGCCGTGCCCTTCCAGGCGCTTTTCCAGCTGGGCCAAGCTCACCGTGGAGAAATAGCGGTCGTTGTCCGTTTGCAGGTACGCATAATCGTCGCGCGCCATCACGTAACGGATGGTATCGATGTTGATGAGGATCTTCTTGCCCGCCTTCTCGACGGGGATGCGCTCGGAGCGCTGCGCCTTGCTGTGCAGCGAAATATGCTCGCGCACCCGCGCGATTGCCTGCTCCAGGCGGTCTTCCTCAACGGGCTTGATAAGGTAATCGACCGCATTCACCTTGAACGCGTCGATGGCATACTCGCTATATGCCGTGACGAAAACCACGGCCGGCGGGAACTTCAGGTGCGTAAGCGCTTCGGCGAGCTGGATACCCGTTGCCTCGGGCATGTTCACGTCGAGGAACAGCACGTCGACGGGATACTGCTTGAGCTTCTCCACCGCCTCGCGCACGCTGGCAGCTTCGGCTACGACTTCGGTCTGCCCAATCTCGTCTAGCAGGTAACGCAACTCCGAACGGGCAGGGGCCTCATCATCAACAATCATCGCCTTTGGAAGCATAACGCTCTCCCCCAGTACTTTTCAGTCGCTAGTTTAGTAACCGTATTATAGCTGTTTTGCGAAAGACAGTGAGGGACGATTGTATCCTATGTAAAGGGCCAGATAAATCGGTAGGCGTATCGGAATTAAACCGCAGATGAAACAGGCAACCAGGTTGCCCGTTTCAGATTGCTCGCGTTGTCTGCGACGGTTAGTCTCCGAGGACTTTGTCCTTGTTCAGGATGAGGGCGTCCTTCAGGTAGAGGGTCACCGTGGTGCCCTTGCCCAGCTCGCTTTCATAGCTCATATTGGACCCCGGCGCGAAATAGCCGGTCACGCGGTCGTTAATGTTGCGGACTGCAATTCCCAAACCGCTTGTCGACTTCGCATGCATGATGTTTTGGCGCTTCTCCTCGCTCATGCCCACGCCATCGTCGGCGATGACGATGTAGAGGTCGTTGCCCTCGGCGCGCACGCTGATGTTGATATTGAGCGAGCCGTCATCGTGGCGGGCATGACGCACGCCGTTCTCGACAATGGGCTGGATCATGAATGCGGGCACAGGGATGTCGGCCAGCTCCTCGGGGAGGTCGACGGTCAGCGAGAGCTTGTCCTCGCCAAAACGGGCCAGCTCAAACATGAAGTAGCGCTTCGTCTGCTCAAGTTCGCGCGAAAGCTCGATAAGGTCATCGGCATTCTCGAGCGTCTTGCGGTAGAACGTGGCGAACTCGCGCAGCAGCTCGCGCGCCTTCTTCGGGTCCATGCGGATGAACGCCGAGATGGTGTTGAGCGTGTTGAACAGGAAATGCGGGTTGATCTGCGCCTGCAGCGCTTTCAGCTCGTAGCTCGTGGTAAGGCGGCGCTGCTCCTCGAGCTGCGCGGCAGCCAGCTGCGTGGAGATGAGCTTGCCGAAACCCTCGGCGATATACTGCTGGGACTCATCGATGCTGTCGGGGGTCGCGTAGTAGAACTTCAGCGTGCCCACCACCTGCTTCGATACCTTCAGCGGCACGATGATGGCCGCCTGGATAGCCTCGACATCGCCCTTGAAGCCGATGTCCTGCGCGGTGAGCATGATGCGGTTCTGTCCATCGGCCACGGTGTCACGCGTTGCCTGCGTGCGGATGGCGCGCCCGCTGGGGTTGCCATCCTCGGATTCGCCCGCGTAGCCCAAAATGGTGGTGGTGTCGGTGATGGCTACGGCCACGCCATTGATGCCGGGAAGCAGCATCTCGCAAATGGCTTGAGCGCTCTTAAAGGTAAGCCCGCCTTCTTCGCTGAGGTACTCGAGGGTCTTCGAGGTGAATTCCAACAGCTTCTTGGTAATAGTCGCACGGATGTGGTCGATATTGGAACCGTCTCGTTTTGCCATACAAGCCCCTCCTAGCCAGAAACGTGTTTCATCCATTATATCCAGCGGCGCTCCACACGGCATGGACAGACTGCGTGGAAAGACAGGTGACACGTACAAGCGGTGCGCCACTATGCGCTAGAACAAGCCCAGCTCCTGCGCGACGAGAAGGACGGCCGCCACGAAGAGCACACCCGCGAACGCGAAGCGCAGTTCGCGCTCCGGAATGTATTTCGCAGCCTTAGCCCCCAGCACGGCACCGGGTATCGAGCCCGCCACCAGGGCAATCGCGATAACAATTGCCACGTTCCCATAGATGATCTGCAGGATCGCCCCGGGGATGCACAGGATGCCGATGGCCACAAGCGAGCTTCCCGATGCCCGCTTCATGTCGAGCTCCAACAGCGAGAGGAACATCGGCACCATCAGGAATCCGCCGCCGACACCCACATATCCGGCCACCAGCCCCGCCATGGCGCCGATAGGCAATCCGAGGTAGACCTTCTTGCCAAGGTCAACATCAGGCAGGACCTCAGGCACGGGTTTCGCGCTGGTTTTCCCCGAACGCGGTTTGCTCTTGGGCGCTTTCAAGGCCTTCTTCAGCATGGTGAAGGATGAATATGCGATGACGATTGCCGCGGCGAGCATGATAGCCCAGCCAGGCGACATCGAAGCCAGCAGCACGCCAACAGGCGACATGCAAGCCCCCGCGACTCCCGCGAACACCCCGAGCTTGGGAATGCACGTCTTCTGGCGTAGATGCGTGATCGCCCCGGAAACCGAAGTCGGGATAATCGCGAACAGCGAGGTGGCGGTCGCGCCGATGGCGGTCAGGCCGAAACCCAGCTTGAAGACGGGGACCATCACGGTGCCCCCTCCGATGCCAAGGATTCCCGAGAGCACGCCGATGACCAAGCCCACGACGATCGCTATGACGATTCCCAAGACATCCACCCGCTACTCCCCCTCCGGGATGTCCAGGCGTATCTCGGCGGTTAGCCCCGGGTCGAACGAGCGCATGGGCGGGTTTTCGACATCGCCAGGTTGTGCAGCCGGTTCTTCTGGCTCACGCACGCCAAGCCGCATCTTCTGCATCAGCGCAGCCGAGAGCATGCGGTCGCCTTCCACGCGGCGCATAATCTCGGGCCACACGTGCTGGAACTCGAAATACTTGCCGCAGTTTTCCTCGGCATACACCGTAGCCTCGCGCGTCGCCGCACGCGCGGCCTTACGGTAGGCCGCCTTGTCGGGGCGTGCAATGCTGCGCAGAAACGCCGTACGGCGCACACGCCGCGTTATGCCGGGACGCAAAAACGGACCCGGATATGGCTCAAGGGACCCGGGGGTTATCTGCATGAGGTCGATTTGCGTGCGGCTGAACTCCACCTTGCGATACTCGTAGAGCCAGCGGTAGATGTCTTGCCGAAAGCGCAGGCCCTCGTTGGCGGTCGCGGGTGGCAGATGCACGAGGCTCCACTGGTTGTCGAACCAGATGTCCGAGCCGTACATGCGCAGGTTGATGAGGTAATCGAGGTCCTCGCCGCGGGGAATCCAGGGGTCGAACGCCAGGCGGCGGAACGCCTCGCGGTGCAGCGCAAGGCAGCCGCCGCACACGTGGTTCGAACGCGACAGGCGCGGACCCTGCATCGCGCGCGTGATCCATGCGCTGAAGGCCTTGCCCTGCTGCCAGTAGCGGTTGTACCACTTGTTCTGGCTTTTCGAGAGGTAGCTTCCCTCGGAGTTGTAGTAGAAGCCGGTTTTCGCGAGGATGGGAATGCCCCGGCGCGTGAGCTTGCCCAAGCCGTATACGGCGCGGGCAATGAAATCGCGATCCTCGATGACCTCGTCATCCTCGAGGAAAATCGCCGCATCGTAGCGCAACACGTTGGCTGCCACGAGGCCGAGGTTGCGCATCGCGGCATACCCCACGAGGCCGATCTTGTCCTCGAGGTAGGACGCTCCCAGCTGCGCGAGACGCTGGCGCACCACCTGCGCCTCCTGCTCGCCGATAATGAGGATGTCGAGCGAAGGGAATTCCCGCACCACGGCTTCGACGGTGTCTCGGGCAGCCAAACGCACGGTGGGTTGCGACGCCACGAGCAGCAAAATAGGCGGCACGTCTTCCACGGTTTCCAGAGATGCAAGGCAACGGCGCAGTTCATCGGGCTGTCCGGGTACGGTCGGATGGTCGTATACCTCCAACGGGTTCTCGGACGGCGCCTTGCGCCGCTTCCGCAACCCAAATATTGTCGGTATCACCACTACCGGATTCATGCAACTCCTCATAAAGCGGAAGGGGCAGCTCCACTCCGCCAGCAAAAGAACTGTTCCCTTTTGCTAATCCAGCGACCCTCCGTTGCGTCGGCGGGGGTGCCCACGGCGCTCGCGTTTGCGCGCAGCCACCTCGCGACGTTTCAGATTCGATTCGTATTCATCCAGGAGATGAAGATACGCGTCCAAGCGCGCGTTCGCAAGCACGCCTTGGCTCACGGCCTCGCGAACCGCGCAACCGGGTTCATCTTTATGGGCGCAATCGCGGAAACGGCATTCCTGCGCGATTTCCTCCACATCGGAAAACGCCGCTGCGATACCGCGGCGCGCATCCCAAAGCCCCAAGCCGCGCACGCCGGGCATGTCGACCACGCGGCCGGCACCCGGCAAGTCCACGATTTCTCGCGAGACCGTGGTGTGGCGCCCCTTGCCGTCGACCTCGCGCACCGGCGTGGTCGCCTGCACCTCGCTTCCCACCAGAAGGTTCACGAGGCTCGACTTGCCAACGCCCGACTTCCCCACCAACACGGCGGTACGATCGCCCACATAGGAGCGAAACGCCTCGACGCCTTCCGTATCGTCGGGGGCGACGAGGAACACGGGCACCGAGCCGGCCATGCCGGAAACGGTCTGATACAGCTCGTCCACGGTTTGCGCGCTCTCGGCTAGGTCGGCTTTCGTCAGCACAATCGCGATTTCCGCACCGGTTTCGTAGGCAAGCACCAGCTCGCGCTCCAAGCGCGGCAAGTTGAGGTCGACGATTGGCTGGGCGATTGCCACGATGTCGAAATTCGCGGCCATCACCTGCGACACCGTGCGCTCGGCAGGGTCGCGGCGCACGAGCTGCGTGCGACGCGGCAGAATCTCGCGAATCTGGGCAATGTCCTGCCCTTCGGCCGACACCACCGTCACCTTATCGCCGATAACCGCACGTTGGTTTTCGCCTTTCACCAGCGCAGTCGCGTGCTTGCAACGATAGAGCCGCCCGTCAGCTTGAACGAGGGGAAAGCCGCGATCGAGCTTCACCACCTCGCCGATTGTAGATACCTCGGCCACCAGCTCGGACATTACTGGAGCTCCTCGCGCTTACGCCGATACCACCAGAACATAAGCAAGCCCAAACCGACCAGCCCGAATGCGGGAATGAATGGCTGAATCGAGAAATTCGTATGATGGGACGACCCCGATTGGAGCACGTTCAGGGAAGTGGCGTGAATGTCGGACAGACCATCGTGCTGATCGCACACCAAGTGGTACCGCCCCGTCACGCTTACTGTGGAACCCGTCTTCTCGTATCGCCCAAGCATGTCGATAAGCGAGGCCTGCTCGGCGGAAACGTACACCTGCACCGTCGCCTGCTGGTCGCCGGGAAGCGAATCCAGCGTTATCCACTTGTGCGTATCGCCGCCTTCCGCATCGATGATGTCGCCCACAGCTTCGCCGGTTACCTGAACGGTCTGGCCTTCGTAGTACGTGTCGGAGTTCTGCAGGGCATAGATGCTCGTCTCGTAGATGAACGAGCTGTCGGGCACGAGCCCGGTATCCACCTGGTTGTCCTGGTCCTTCGCCCACGCGGGAACAGCCGCAACCAGCGCAAGCGCTAACAGGAAGGCTATGAAGCGGTTCGGTCTCATTCGGCTTCCTTCCGCAACTTGCGCGCGCCTTCCTTGAAGGACACGAGGATCTTCATCACGAGGGCGAACAGGGTCACGAGCTCGAGACGGCCGGCCCACATCATGAAAATGTAGAGGGCTTCGAGGCCCGCGGGCATGTCGGCAGCCACGATACCCGATGTCAAGCCACCATTGCTCGCCATGGCCACCGAGTCGAAAATAGCCGACGTCGCCTCGTAGCCATAGGCGATGGCCGTCAACGTGCCGATGGCGTACATGGCCACGAACAAGGTGAAGATGGTCATGGCCTCCTTCGCAGCCGCATCGCTCACCACGCGCTTGCCCACATGGTAGTACTTGGAAATGACGAGCGCGGTGTCCGCCGAAGCGGTCTGCTTGATGGTGGACAGGATGGAATGCGCGATGATGGCGAGGCGGTTGATCTTCACGCCACCCGCGGTGCTGCCCGATGCCAAGCCCACCGACATCGCGAGCGCGAGCACGAGGAACGAACCCGACGAGAACGCGGTGGTGAGCTGGTTTTCCGTCACGGTCATGAGACCCGAGGTGCTCGCCGCCGAGATGACCATGAATAATCCTCGTCGCATAATCGCCGGGGCCTCCGAGAACAAGGCGGAAGCAGAGAGCGAGAGCGCGGTCACCGCCACGAGCAAGGTGAGCCACATGGCGATTGCGCGAATCTCGGTGTCTTCGAGCAGGTCATCCGTGCGGCCTTTCCACAAGGCTGCGTACAAGCCGAAGTTGATGCCGCCAAGAAGCATGACCACCATGAGGGTCACCTCTATCGGCAGCGAGTGATACGCGTACACGTTCGACGACGTCGGCGTGAAGCCGGCTGTGACGAATCCGGTGATTGCAAGCCATAGCCCATGGAGGAAGGCGCGCACCGGCTCCATGCCCGCGATAAAGCAGAAGATGCCGATTATCAAGCCGAAGCCCGCAACCATCAGGAACGCGATGCGCATGATGAGGCGCGCGGTCTGCACGATGTTGGGCAGCACGTGCTCCGAGCGGCCCTCGCTGGAATACATCGACGAACCGCCGCGACCACCCAGGCCAAGCGAGAGCAAGATGACGACCAAGCCCAAGCCGCCGACGAAGTGCATGACGAAACGCCACATGTTATCGGAATAGGCCAGATGGTCGAGATCCGAGATCACCGAGGCGCCGGTGGAGGTGAAGCCCGACACTGCATCGAACAGGGCATCGAGATACGACCCGTAATGGCCCGACAGGAACAGCGGGATGGCGCCGATAAGAGCCAGGGCAATCCACGCGAAACCCGTGACGGCCAACGCCTGCTGGCGGTTGAGCTGGCCCGGTGAAATGCACACAAAGCACAGCAGCGTACCGACGATGAGCGAGATGCCGATTGCGTAGAGGTAATGCACGGCGGGAGCCCACTCGTGGAACACGACGGCTGTCGCGAAGGGCACCACGAGAACGGCCGCCAACAGCAGGATCAAGTCACCGAGGTAATGGGCGATGACCCGGAAGTCGTAGAGTGTGTAGCGTTGCCACATGCTAGCCGACCAAGAACCTCAGCACGCCCATCAGCGCCATGCAGAAGAACACGAAGAACAGGGCCATGAGCACGACGAAGCCAAACCCCAGCAAAGGGGTTTTGAGATCGCGCTTTATTTTCATCCTGGCTCGAGCCATGCGCGGTATTTTACCCCTGTTCAGAGCGCCTGCAAGCACGAAGCTTGCAGGCGCTATAGAGAAAGGACATTTTATGCGGCTGTAGGGTTACCCAGCAGCACGCTGCTTACAGATCGAAGTCCAAATCGAGGCCCTCGAGAAGCTTCTCCGCTTCGGCGTCGATGGCGCGGCTTCCCACGATCTCGCAGCTGTACTTGCCGCTCATCAGGTCGTAGTCCACCTTCACCTTGTCGCCGTCATGCAGCTCGCCCCGGATGATCTCGTTGGAGATGAGGTCGACGATGTTGCGCTGGATGAGGCGCTTAAGCGGGCGGGCGCCGAACACCGGGTCGTAGCCCTCGATGCAGAGGTTCTCCATCGCGGCCGGCCCGACCTCGAGCTCGATATGGCGGTCTTCCAAGCGCTCGCGCACCTTGGTCAGCTGCAGCTCGACGATGGGCTCGATGCTCTCCATGTTCAGCGGCTCGAACTCGATGATGTCGTCGATACGGTTCAGGAACTCGGGGCGGAAGGTTGTCCGCAGCGCCTGGTCGATGGACTGGCGCTTGAGCTTCTCGTCGCCGTTCTCCTCGAATTCGCGGATGAACTGGCTGCCCACGTTGCTCGTCATGATGACGACCGCGTTCTTGAAGCTCACGACACGGCCCTGGCCGTCGGTAAGGCGACCGTCGTCGAGCACCTGCAGCAGGATGTTGAACACATCCGCGTGCGCCTTCTCGATTTCGTCGAGCAGGATGACGCAGTACGGCTTGCGGCGAACAGCCTCGGTGAGCTGGCCGCCCTCGTCGTAGCCCACGTATCCCGGAGGGGCGCCGATAAGGCGCTGCACGCTGAACTTCTCCATGTACTCCGACATGTCGATGCGCACCATCTGCTTCTCGGAGTCGAACAGGTACTCCGCCAAGGCCTTCGCGAGTTCGGTCTTGCCGACGCCCGTGGGGCCGAGGAACAGGAAGCTGCCGATGGGACGGTCGGGATCGGCCATGCCCGCACGGCTGCGGCGGATGGCACCCGCCACGGCGGAGACGGCCTCGTCCTGCCCGATGACGCGCTCGTGCAGCTTGGCCTCGAGGTCCACGAGCTTCTGCATCTCGCCCTGCATCATCTTGGCAACGGGAATACCCGTCCAGTTGGCCACGATCTCGGCAATCTCCTCGCTCGTCACCTCTTCCTTCAACATTGCGCCAGATTCCTGGTTGCTGTCGAGGGTGCGCTCTGCATCTTCCAGCTGTTTCTTCAGGCTGGGGATAGTCGAATAACGCAGCTCGGAGGCGCGGGCGTAATCGCCTTCGCGCGTGGCCTTCTGCTCCTCGAATTCCGCGTCGGAGATCTGCTTCTTCAGCTCCTGGACGTTCACGATGACGTCCTTCTCGTTGTGCCACTCCGCCTTCTTGGCATCCAGGGCCTCCTGGGCCAGGGCGATGTCGTGACGCAGCTTCTCCAGACGCTCGGCGGAGGCCTCGTCCTCCTCCTTCATCAGGGCCTGCTCCTCCACCTGCATCTGGGTGAGCTTCTTCTCGGCCAGGTAGACCTCTTCGGGCATGCTGTCGATGTCGATGCGCAGGCGGCTGGCCGCCTCGTCCATGAGGTCGATGGCCTTGTCGGGCAGGAAGCGGTCGGAAATGTAGCGGTTCGAAAGCTCTGCAGCCGCCACCAGCGCGCCGTCGGTGATGCGCACGCCGTGATGTTCCTCGTACTTGCCCTTCAGGCCGCGGAGGATGGAGATGGTGTCCTCGACGGACGGCTCATCCACCAGCACCGTCTGGAAGCGGCGCTCCAAAGCGGCGTCTTTCTCGATGTACTTGCGGTACTCGTCGAGCGTGGTGGCGCCGATGGCGTGCAGCTCGCCGCGAGCAAGCGCGGGCTTCAGCATGTTACCGGCGTCGATGGAGCTATCGCCCGTGGAACCGGCGCCCACGATGGTGTGCAGCTCGTCGATGAACAGGATGATGTTGCCCGACGACTGGCGCACTTCGCGCAGGACGGCCTTCAAGCGGTCCTCGAATTCGCCGCGGTACTTCGCACCGGCCAGCATCGCACCCATGTCGAGCGCGATGAGGTCCTTGTCCTTCAAGGATGCGGGCACGTCGCCGTTCACGATGCGCTGCGCCAAGCCCTCGACGATGGCCGTCTTGCCGACGCCCGGCTCGCCGATGAGGCACGGATTGTTCTTCGTGCGGCGCGACAGCACCTGGATGGTGCGGCGAATCTCCGCATCGCGGCCGATAACCGGATCGAGCTTGCCCTCGCGGGCGGCGTCGGTGAGGTTCTGGCCGTACTTCTTCAGGGCCTCGAGCTCCATCGCGCCGTCCTGCTCGGTCACGCGTGCGTCGCCGCGCAGGTCGGCATAGGCCTTCTCGACGTTGTCGCGGGTCACGCCCGCCATGTTCAGCACCTTGCCAGCGGCGTCATTGCTGTCGGCAAGCGCGATGAGCAGGTGCTCGGTCGTGGCATATTCATCACCGAGCTTCTCGGAAATGGCAACGGCCTCGTCAAACACCTTCAGGAATGCCTGGCTCGGGTTCGCCATAACCATCAGCGAGCCGTTCACCTTAGGCATCTTGTCGATTTCCGCATCGACGTTCTTCAGCAGCTGCGAAGGATCCGCGCCGATGCGCTTGATTATCGCGGGCAGGTTGCTGCCCTTCTTGCCCAACAGCACGTGCAGCAGGTGAAGGGGTTCCACCATCGCCGAGTTCTTCTCGGAGGCATACCCCAACGCATCCTGCAACGCCTGCATGGACGTCATAGAAAGCTTGTCGGGTCTGAGGGCCATGTAGGCCTCCTCTCATCCGGTGGAAGCAATAACGTTCCACCAGGGCAAATTGTTTTGTTAATTACTCTCCCAACAGGTAGCGCAGGGCGGAGGCGGCGTTCGGCTCCATCAGCGCATTGTTCACCTGCTCGCGGGTTTCGAGTTCGTGGACGCGGTCGGCAAGGCGGCGAACTCGCTTGTGCAGGTCGTCGATCTCCTTATCGCGCTCGGCCAGGCGGCCGCGCAGATCGAGGATGCGGATGACGCCCGCCAGGTTGATGCCCTCCCCCGTAAGCTCGGAGATGAGGTTCAGGCGCTCGATGTCCGCCTCGGAGTACATGCGGGTATTACCGCTCGTACGCTGGGGGGTCACAAGGCCCTTCTGCTCGTACATGCGCAGCGTCTGCGGGTGCACGCCCGCAAGCTCTGCCGCGATGGAAATCATGTACAAGGGTCGATTCCTGTCGTTCATAGCCATTTCCGCCACCTCGTCTTGTCTCTACCTCTCGTGTGAGACACCCACCCTCAGGGGAGAACTGTCTCATTTGAGACACCCGCCCTCAGGGGAGAACTGTCTCACTTACCAGGTGCGCACACTCGCGCCGGGAGCTTGCGCATAGGCCTCGAGGGCCTTGCGCTGCTCGTCGCTCAGGGTCTTCGGCAGAGCGATTTCGACGGTCATCTTGAAATCACCGGAGCCCGAGCCCTTCAGCTTTTTCGCACCTTTACCGCTCATCACCAGGCGCTTCCCGCTCACGGTACCCGCGGGAATCCGCACGTTCGCGCGCTTGCCGTCGGGCGTGGGCACGGTCACCACCGCGCCGAGAGCCGCCTCTGCCGGCGAAACGGGCACGGTAAGCAGCACATCCGCCCCATCGCGCGTGAACCAGGGGTGCTCCTGGATGCGCGTGGTTACCAGCAGGTCGCCATTGGCACCACCGTACTGGCCCGGATTGCCCTTGCCGCGGATGCGCAGCCGGCCGCCATCGATGGCTCCAGCAGGCACCTTCACGGTCACGTTTTCCTTTTCCTTCGATTCGGGCGTGCGCAGCACGAGCGTCTTCGTGCAGCCTTCGAACGCCTCGTCGAAGGTAATCACTATCTCGGCCGACACATCCTGGCCCTTCATCGGCCTCGGTTGCGCCTGGCCCGCACCATTCATGTTCAGGAAATCGAAGCCGCCAAAGGCACCTTCGCCGCGACGCATGCTTTCCAGAATGTCCTGCCAGTTGATGCTCGCGAATCCGCCTGCACCGGCCGCCCCCGCGAAGGGGTTCCCGGAAAAGCCGCCCCCAAAGGGCACCTGATTCGCATTTGCGGTACCGAACTGGTCGTACATCTTGCGCTTCTTTTCATCGGAAAGCACTTCGTACGCTTCGTTGATTTCCTTGAACTTCGCTTCGTCGCCGCCGGCATCGGGATGATGCTTGCGCGCCAACTTGCGATACGCCTTCTTTATCTCTTCGGCGTCAGCGGTGCGCGACACGCCAAGTATCTTGTAATAATCCGGTGCTCCACCAGCCATCACGCACCTCCCTTCTTTTTGAAGAAAGCGGGCCCGCAGGCCCGCCTTCGTTCGCTACTCTGCGTCGTCGGCATCCTCAGCGGGTCGCTTCGGACCGCCGTTCGTCACCGTCACCATAGCGGGGCGGATGACCTTCCCGCCGATCTTGTACCCTTTCTGGTACACGGCAGCGACGGTCTCGTCATAGGCCTCCGCATCTTCAACGGTTGCCACAGCCTGGTGCTGCAACGCGTCGAACGGCTGGCCGGCCGGATCGATCACCTCCACACCATCGGTCTGAAGCGTGTTGACGAGCTTCGAATACACAGCCTCCACGCCACCGAGCAGGTTATCCGTCCCGTTCTTCTGGGCGTAATCGATCGTGCGCTCGAAGTCGTCGAGCACGGGAAGCAGGCTTGCGACCAGCTTCTCGTTCGCGCGGGCCTTCTCGTCCTTCCGCTGCTCGTTCGTGCGGCGACGATACGTGTCCCACTCCGCATGGAGCCGCAGGTACTTATTCTGCCAATCGGCAATCTCCTGCTTGGCTTTCGCAAGCTCCTCGGACTCGTCGGCCACACCGGCCACCGCCTCGTCGGCTTCGGCGCCGATGGCGTCCTCGATGTCCTGCGCGGTCTCGGCCTCCGGGGCGCCGGTTTCCACGGCGCCTTCCGGCTGCTCAGGTTCTTGCTCGGGGGCTACGCCCTCGTTCTTCTCTTCCTCGGCCATGACTATCGCGCTCCGCTCTTCGGCTTCTCCGCCTCGGGATCGGCTGCCTTCGGCTCGCCCAACTTGCTCGCCGCTTCGAAAGCTTTGTCGTAAGTCTCGGAGGCGAGCTCGTAAGCCTTGTCCATGGCCTGGCCCGCGGCCTCCGCCGCCTTCTTCGCGGCCTCGTTCACGCGGCTTGCGGCTCCGCCGGTCAAAGGGTCGGCAATCTCCGCAACATCCGCGGCAACCTCGGAAGCTTTCTCGGCCATGTTCTTCATGCCCTTGTATGCTTCGTCCTGGATCGAGCGGTTGAGCTCATGCAGGGCGGCGGCGGCATCCTTCAGCGCAACACGTGCAGCAGCGGCCTGCTCTTTGACGTCGTCGATGCCTTCCTGGTTCAGCTTCTCGTCTGCCATGGTCTACTTCCTATCGTTGTCGTCGTCCACCACTTCATAGTCGGCCTCGATGGTGTCATCGTTGCCGTTGTTCGCGGCATTCTGGGCCTGACCGTACGGGTCGCCCGTGGGGGCAGCGCCACCCTGGTTGTTGCCGTAGACAATCTCGGCCAGCTTGTAGCCTGCCTGCTGCAGCACGTTGCTCGCATTCTTGATGGCCTCGATATCGGTGCCGCCAAGAGCGGTGCGAGCCTGGGAGATAGCATCCTCGGCAGCCTTCTTGGTGTCGGCCGGAACCTTGTCGCCCAGCTCCTGGAGGGTCTGCTCGGTGGCGTTGATCAGGCTGTCGCAGTTGTTGCGGGCCTCGGTCTCCTCCTTGCGGCGCTTGTCCTCCTCGGCGTGCATCTCGGCATCCTTCACCATGCGATCGACTTCGTCGTCGGACAGCGCGGTGGAGCCGCTGATGGTGATCTGCTGCTGGCGACCGGTGCCCAGGTCCTTAGCGGACACGTTCACGATGCCGTTCGCGTCGATGTCGAAGGTAACCTCGATCTGCGGGATGCCGCGGCGCGCAGCCGGGATGCCGGAGAGCTGGAAGCGGCCCAGCGTCTTGTTATCGGCAGCCATCTGGCGCTCGCCCTGCAGGACATGAATCTCGACGCTCGTCTGGTTGTCGGCGGCCGTGGAGTAAATCTCGGTCTTGCGGGTCGGGATGGTGGTGTTGCGGTCGATCATCTTGGTCAT
>JAUNCA010000018.1:0-21159 GCA_030526775.1 Coriobacteriia bacterium
GTGGGCATTTCGCCAAAGCAGGACTGTTTGAGCATGGGACCCCTCCCCCCGCCTTCCGCACGGACAAGCGAGGTGCTATGAACATCGAAACCACATGCGTGCAAGGCGGCTACCAGCCCGGAAACGGCGAACCGCGGCAGATTCCCATCTACCAGTCCACTACCTGGCGCTATGCAACCAGCCAGGATATGGGCAAGCTGTTCGACCTCGAGGCCGAGGGCTATTTCTACACCCGCCTGCAAAACCCCACGAACGATCTCGTCGCCGCGCGTATCGCGCAGCTCGAGGGAGGCACCGCCGCGATGCTCACGAGCTCGGGCCAGGCTGCCTCGTTCTTCTCCATCTTCAACCTGTGCAGCGCCGGCGACCATTTCGTGTCGAGCTCGGCCATCTACGGTGGAACCTATAACCTCTTCCACCACACTATGGGCCGCATGGGCATCGAGTGCACGTTCGTCAGCCCCGACGCCAGCGAGGAAGAGCTCGCCGCGGCTTTCCAGCCGAACACGAAATGCCTGTTCGGCGAGACGATTGCGAACCCCGCCCTTACCGTGCTCGACATCGAGCGTTTCGCGAAGGTCGCCCACGACCACGGCGTGCCGCTAATCGTGGACAACACCTTCCCCACGCCGGTTAACTGCCGTCCCATCGAGTGGGGTGCCGATATCGTCATCCATTCCACGACGAAGTACATGGATGGCCATGCGAGCAGCGTCGGCGGTGCCATCGTTGATTCCGGCAAGTTCGACTGGATGGCTCATGCTGAAAAGTTCCCCGGCCTGTGCACGCCGGACGAGAGCTACCACGGCATCGTCTACGCAGAGCGCTTCGGCAAGGAGGGCGCTTTCATCACGAAGGCAACCGCCCAGCTCATGCGCGACTTCGGCAGCATCCAGAGCCCTCAGAACGCCTACTACATCAACCTGGGCCTCGAGAGCCTGGCGCTGCGCGTTCGCCAGCATTGCGCGAACGGCCAGGCGGTGGCCGAGCATCTGGCTGCACACCCGAAGGTAGCCTGGGTGCGCTACTCCGGACTGCCCGGTGATGAGTACTACGAGCTGGCCCAGAAGTATCTGCCCAACGGTGGTTGCGGCGTTATCAGCTTCGGCGTGAAGGGCGGCCGTCCCGCAGCCGAGACCTTCATGGCGGCGCTGAAGCTGGCATCCATCGAGACGCATGTCGCCGACTCGCGTACCTGCGTGCTGCACCCGGCCAACGCCACACATCGCCAGATGAACGACGAGGAGCTCGTGGCTGCGGGCATCGGCCCCGACCTTATTCGTCTGAGCTGCGGTATCGAGGCTGCCGAGGACATCATCGCCGACCTCGACCAAGCTCTCGCGACCGTGTAACGGTTAACTAATCATGTCGATTGGACAAAAAGGGGCGCGAGCGCCCCTTTTTGTTTTAGTGAGGATCGGCTAACGCCAATACCGCGCCAAAACCAGTCTGGTGCTATCGGCCGTATATGAGCGATTGCGCCAAATTTCAACTTTTCCGAGTTTGCGCTTTGGAAAAGCCCGGATTTCGATGCTAGCGGGGCTCAATTGCACGAAATTTCAACTTTTCCGAGGGTGTAGTTGCCAGAAGGGTCGGAAAAGTTGAAGAACGCTGCAAAATAGGTGCAAATTCGTTCGATTCAACGGTCAATTCTCTTCAAAACTCGGAAAAGTTGAAAAACGCTGCATGTGGCCTACTAGGCAACAATTTGCCAAATGAAGTACGTAACCATTGATAGGCTAATACGTTATCGTGATGTAAAAGACAAACAATGAGGCTTGCAGTGGGGGGTGTGGCAATCGAAATGGATAGCTACTACGGATACGAAACCGCCTTATGGTATTGGCGCATGGTCTCACCGAGGTGCCTCTCTCCCCGCCGTGTATCCAGAACGCTTTCAGCGAAGAGCTACGTTCATTCTGACCACCAAGAAGAGAGTCACCGGCCGAGCTGGCTCGAACCCGATTTGCTTGCATTATGCAGTGGTGTAACCCATCCACTTGTTTTCCAAAAGACCGCGTTGCACTCGGATACGACGCAGCGGTGGCACCTTTGGGGGAACGTGCCGCGGGATGCGTTTTCGCCGGCGGGGGAGGGGTCATTTGTCGCGTCGCCGGAGTTTTGCTTCCTGCAGATGGCATCGGTTCTGAGCTTTAGCGAGTTGGTGCTGTTGGGAATGGAGTTCTGCGGCTTTTACTGCCTCGACCCGACCGAGGAGGAGGGGTTTGGCCGCCGCCCAGTAGCGTTAACGAGCTGCGCACGGATACGGGATTTCCTCGCCGAGAATGAAGGCGCTCGCGGCCGACGTGCGGCCGAGGTCGCATTGAGCTACATGTCAGACGGCGCGGCCTCACCGATGGAATCGGCGATTTACCTGCTGCTATGCTTGCCCTACAAGCGGGGTGGGTACGGCCTGCCGCGCCCGTTCCTGAATTACCAGATAAAGCTCGACGAGAAGGCGCGGAAGCTTTCGGGCGGCCTTCCTTGCTGGGGCGACCTGTGCTGGCCAGATGACCATCTCGACCTGGAATACCTCGGCCGTCCGTCGCATGAAGGGGCGGACAACATGATGTCGGATCGCCGCCGCACCCTTGCCATCGAGGAAGCTGGGTACGAGGTCATCGAGATCACGAAAGAGCAGGTGCTCGACCTCGTGGCGTTCGATATCGTCGTGCGCAGGATTGCGGCAAAACTGGGGAAGCGCCTGAATAAAAGCAAATGCGGCATCACCCCAGAACGTCAGACGCTTGCAAAGGTGCTGTTCGACTTCACGGTTCTCGAAAACGCGGAGCCGGAAGAGGGCGATGTTCCCGAATCCGAGGAGGGACGCGTGTTCGGAAGGCGCGCGTAAAACAGCATCTTGAACCACCATATATTGGGGGTGCGAAAAACGGAGCGGACGGGTTCGCCAAACCCGTGGAGAACGCGTGGTTTTTACCTGCTCGCAGCCCAAAAAGAGGCATGCAACCCGTTGACCGCCGAAGGCGGCAACCATACAATTGCCGAGTTCGCTTTGAAAAGCCCCGTGCAGCAGCGGAGAACTAGGAGCGTTCGCAAAGGCCAGCCCGAAGGTTAGTCCAGAAATCAGAAGGCGCGGTTGGAGCGGCGTCGGTCGGCGTAGGAAACCGGCTTCCATAGGGCCCTGCAACTTTTCAATTGAACATTGCATTTGCAAGTATATGGAGGAAGACTGTGAAAACGTATTACGCAAAGCCCCTCGAGGTTGAGCGCGAATGGGTTCTCATCGACGCTACCGACCAGGTGCTCGGTCGCGTTGCGAGTGTCGCCGCTCAGATCCTGAAGGGCAAGCACAAGCCGCAATACACCCCGCATGTTGACACCGGCGACTTCGTCGTGGTCATCAACGCCGACAAGATCAAGGTCACGGGCACCAAGGCCGCGAGCAAGGTCTACTACCGTCACAGCGGTTATGTCGGAGGACTCAAGTCCGAAACCTTCGAAGAGGCCATGAAGAAGCATCCCGAGCGCGTCATCGAGCACGCCGTGAAGGGCATGCTGCCGAAGAACACCCTCGGTCGTGCCATGGGCAAGAAGCTGAAGGTGTACGTTGGCCCCGAGCATCCGCATGCGGCCCAGAAGCCCCGCGAGATCAAGATTGACGAGGTGATGTTGTAATGGCAGGCGAAGCAGTATATTACGGCACCGGTCGCCGCAAGAACGCCGTTGCGCGCGTGCGCATCGTTCCGGGCACCGGCAAGGTCACCGTCAACGGCCGCGATGGTTCCGAGTACTTCGGCCGTCAGCAGCTGCTCGACAACGCCGTGGCTCCGTTCAAGGTAACGGACACCGAGGGCGAGTTTGACGTCATCGCCCGCTGCAATGGTGGTGGCATCTCCGGCCAGGCTGGCGCTCTGCGTCATGGCATCTCCCGTGCGCTCCTGCAGGCTGGCGAGTATCGCGCCGAGCTGAAGAAGGCTGGCTTCCTTACCCGCGACCCGCGTATGGTTGAGCGTAAGAAGTACGGCCTGAAGAAGGCCCGCAAGCGCCCGCAGTTCAGCAAGCGTTAATTCGCTTTCGAAGAACGGCATCTTGGGGAGCCCGACGGCCGAAGGCCGCCGGGCTTCTTCAATTCTCCGACTTGCGACCGTTTGGGTTATCTCTGGGTAAACCGCGGGTTGCCGGCGGTGTTCGCCTGCAAACCCATTATTATGTGGAAAGCTGTACTTATGTAAGGAGCATCCATGTCGGACATCTCGAAAATCTACGGCGAACTGGTTTTCAACGACCACACGATGCGGGAGAAACTGCCTTCCGACGTGTACAAGACGCTTTCCCAAACCATCAAGCAGGGCAAACCCATCAACATCGATATCGCCAACGTCGTGGCGCATGCCATGAAGGAGTGGGCTATCGAGAAGGGCGCCACCCATTTCACGCACTGGTTCCAGCCGCTTTCGGGCATCACGTCGGAAAAGCACGACAGCTTCCTCGACCCGCAACCCGACGGCACCGCCATCACGAAATTCTCGGGCAAGGAGCTCATCCAGGGCGAGCCGGATGCCTCGAGCTTCCCGAACGGCGGTTTGCGCGCCACCTTCGAAGCGCGCGGATACACCGCCTGGGATCCCACGAGCTATGCCTTTATCAAGGACGAGGTCCTGTGCATTCCCACGGCATTCTGCAGCTACACGGGCGCGGCGCTGGATAAGAAAACGCCGCTGCTCCGCTCCATGGGCGCGCTGGAAGAGCAGGCCAAGCGCGTGCTCGCGCTGTTCGGCGACGCGCCGAAGCGCGTCATCACCAACGTCGGCGCCGAGCAAGAATACTTCCTCATCTCCGAGAAGGACTACACCGCGCGCCAAGACCTGGTGCTCACCGGTCGCACGCTGTTCGGGCATCGTCCCGTGAAGGGCCAGGAGCTGGAGGAACACTACTTCGGCGCCATCCGCCCCACGGTGAACGAGTTCATGAAGGAGCTCGACGACGAGCTGTGGAAGCTCGGCATCTCGGCTCATACGAAGCACAACGAGGTAGCGCCCGCGCAGCACGAACTCGCGCCGATTTTCGCGCAGAGCAACCGCGCCATTGACGAAAACCTGCTGACCATGGAAAAGATGCGCCTGCTGGCCAGCCATCACGGGCTCGTGTGCCTGCAGCACGAAAAGCCCTTCGAGGGCGTGAATGGCTCGGGCAAGCACAACAACTGGTCAATCTCCGCCGACAACCGCAACCTGCTCGATCCGGGCGAATCCCCCATGGATAACCTGCGCTTCCTCGTTTTGCTGACGGGCGTCATTCAGGCAGTCGACGAATACCAGGAGCTGCTGCGCATGTCGGTGGCGAGCGCGGGCAACGACCATCGCCTGGGCGCGAACGAAGCGCCGCCTGCCATCGTCTCCATTTTCCTGGGGGACGAGCTCGGGCGCGTGGTGGAGGCCCTCATCGAGCACAACGACGATTACAAGAGCCGCCAGAAAGAGGCCATGGACCTCGGCGTTGCCGTGCTGCCCAACTTCCCGAAGGACAACACCGACCGCAACCGCACGAGCCCCTTCGCATTTACCGGGAACAAATTCGAGTTCCGCATGCCGGGCTCGGAGGCGAATCTCTCGGACAGCAACACCGTGCTGAACACCGCCATGGCGAAGAGCCTGAAGGAGTTCGCCGACACGATGGAGGGTGTGCCCGCGGAGGATTTCCACGATGCCGCGTATGAATACATCCGCCAAACGCTGGCCGACCATCAGCGCATCATCTTCAACGGCGATGGTTACGGCGAGGAATGGGAGGCCGAGGCGGCGCGTCGCGGCTTGGCGAACAACCGCACCACGCCCGATGCGTTGCGCTGCTGCGCCGACCAGAAGACCTTCGACCTGTTCGAGGAATTCGGCGTGCTGAGCAAAGAGGAGATGCTCTCCCGCTACGAGGTGAAGCTCGATAAGTACAACAAGCTGCTGAACATCGAGAGCAATGTGATGATTCGCCAGAGCCGGCGCATGTACATGCCCGATATCAACAACTACTGCGGCGAGCTCGCGGGCGAGATCTACCGCGTGGAGACCATCGCCGGCCCCGATGCCGTGAAGAACCAGAAGGCGCTGTTGAAGCAGCTCACCGACGGGCTGAACGTGGCATACGATGCCACGAACCGCCTCGAGGAAGAGCACGAGATCGCGAAGGCGATCGAGGACAACCAGGAACAGGCCTCCTATTACGCGTATCACGTGATTCCCGTGATGGAGGAGCTGCGCGCGGCGATTGACGGGCTCGAGTGCATCTGCGACCACGACTACTGGCCGGTGCCCACGTACAACGACATCCTGTTCTACGGGTAAGCTGGGGGTTCTTCTGTGGCATTCATGATGGCCTGCGAGAAGGTCGAGGTCGAGTTTGCGACAAAGCGCGTGTTCGACTGCCTGACCGTGGGCGTGAACGATGGCGATCGCATTGGCATCGTGGGCAAGAACGGCGACGGCAAGTCGACGCTGCTGAAGCTATTCATGCGCCAGGTGGAACCCGATTCCGGCCGCGTGCAACGGCGGGGTAACCTGACGATTGGCTATCTGGGGCAGGGCGACCATCTGAACGACGACGACACGGTCGAACGCGCCGTGGTGGGCGACATGCCCGAATACGAATGGGCTGCAGATGCCGGCATCCGCGAGATTCTCGGTGCGCTGCTGCCCGACATCGAGTGGCATGCGCGTGTGGGCGAGCTGTCTGGCGGACAGCGCCGGCGCGTGGATCTCGCGCGGTTGCTTATCGGCCGCTGGGATGCGCTGCTGCTCGACGAACCCACGAACCACCTGGACGTGGAAGCCATCACTTGGCTGGCCGGCCATCTGAAGAACCGCTGGCGGGAGGGCGAGGGCGCCCTGCTCGTGGTGACACACGACCGCTGGTTCCTCGACGAGGTGTGCCTGGACATGTGGGAGGTGCACAACGCCCGCCTGACTCCTTTCGAAGGCGGGTTTTCCGCATACATCCAGCAGCGGGTCGAGCGCGATCGCGTGGCTCAGGTGAAGGAGATGCGCCGCCAAAGCGTGCTGCGCAAGGAACTTGCCTGGCTTTCGCGCGGAGCGCGGGCGCGTGCGACCAAGCCGAAGTTCCACGTAGCTGCGGCACGAGCGCTCATCGCCGAGGACCCGCCGGTTCGTAACACCCTGGAACTCAAGCGCGTGTCGATGCAGCGTTTGGGCAAACAGGTGGTGGACCTCGTGAATGTGACCGCCGGGTACGAGGGCAAGACCGTCCTGCGCGACGTAGAATGGATTATCGGCCCGGGTGAGCGCATCGGCATCGTCGGTGCGAACGGCGCGGGCAAAACAACGCTGCTCAACGTCATCATGCAGCAGATTGTCCCGCAGTCCGGCTATGTGAAGGTGGGGAAGAGCGTAAAGTTCGCGCTGCTCTCCCAGCGCTTGCAAGAGCTGGAGCCTGTCGCTGACGATTACGTGCGGGTCGTGCTCGGGCGTATCAAGCAGCGCTACGTGGTAGACGGCAAGGAAGTTTCGCCAGGCCAGCTGCTCGAGCGCATGGGGTTTGAACGCCAACAGCTGAACTCGCGCGTGATGGACCTGTCGGGTGGCCAGAAGCGGCGCCTGCAGCTGCTGCTGACGCTGCTTGCCGAGCCGAACGTGCTGATCCTGGACGAGCCGGGTAACGACATGGACACCGATATGCTGGCCGTGATGGAAGACCTCCTGGACGCCTGGCCGGGTACGTTGCTTCTTGTGACGCACGACCGCTACCTCATGGAGCGCGTGACCGATGACCAATACGCCCTGCTCGATGGGGATATCCGCCATCTTCCCGGAGGTGTGGACGAATACCTGGACATCATGCGCGAACGTGCCGTTGCGGCCGGCACTATGGAGGAAGACATCAAACCCGACCCTGACGTCTCGACCACAACGGGCGACTTGCAAGAATCGGCCTCGAGTGCGCGTCCGTTGAGCAACAAGGAACTTCATCAGGCGCGTAAGGATCTCGCAAGCGTGGAACGCAAACTTGCCACCGCCGAGAAAAACCTCGAACAAGCGCAGGCTGCCCAGTTGGATGTTGATCCCACCGATTACGAAGCCTTGGTGACGGCGCAAACGGCGGTTGACGAAGCGCAGGAGCGTAAAGACGAACTGGAAATGCAGTGGCTCGAGCTTGCCGAGCTTGTCGGTGATTAGTAAATAGAAACCCAAATACTTAGCCTGTATTAAAGAATTTTGAGAAATCTTGCAGCGGTGCTCCATCTTTAGAAATGGAAACAAAAAGCGATGTTTGTTGGCAGTCAATTCTGCAAAACTGCCCATCAAGCGTGTTCTCTATTAAAAAACGCCAATTTTACGTTAGTAAAAATAGGCAAAATCAAATGCCCGACTGGTTCGAAAGATGGACTTTATCTTTAAAGGTGCCTAATATCCAGATTAAATTGAAATCAACAGAGGGGGTGCCAGTAATGAACTTGTCGCAACTGTATTACTTCCGAACGCTCACCCAGGTGAAGAGCTACAAGAAGGCCGCGGCAGAGCTATTCATTTCCGAGCCTACGTTATCGGTGGCAATCAAGAAGCTCGAAACCGAGCTGGGCACCGATCTTCTCGAACGCAAGCGTCACTCCATCACACTCACGGCCGACGGCGAAGAATTCGCCGAGTGCGTGGAGCTATCGCTTTCGAACCTCGATGCGCATGTGGAGTCCATTAAGCGCCGCTCGCAAGAGCGCAACCGCATGCTGCGCATTGGCATCGTGTTCTCGGCGCAGCAGCGCATCTGGTCGCCGCTTATCAACCAGTTCTGGCTCGCCGAAGACGTGAACCCGAATTCGGTTATCCGTCAGGGAACCACCGGCCAGCTCATCCGCGCGCTCAAGCACGGCGAGGTGGACGTGTTCATCGCGGGCCAATACCCCGAAGATCCGGACCTCGTGCATCATCCCATGTGGTATTCGAACGTGCTGGCTGCCATCAATGTCGACAACCCGCTTGCAAAACAGGAAAGCGTCACGTTCGATGATATCCGCAAGTACAACCTGATTTCCTACACGTTGAACGGGCCGGTGGGCGACGACACGAAGAAACTTATCGACAAGTACAACCTGACGGGCGATTTCTCGTACCCGAACGAGCCGTCGCTGTGCTCGAATGTGGCCGCGAACCCCGATACCATCGCGCTCGTGTGCGACTCCTGGTTGGCGTTTGGCTTCGAGAAGGTGGCGATTGTCCCCATTTCCGACGCGCCGAAGGTATACCACCAGTTCTGGCTGACGCATTTGGCCGCGCTCCCGAAGAGTGATTCGCTGCTGCGCCGGTTCATCGATTTCGCCGTCAATTACGATTTCAGTTCTTGCCCGTGCGACTTTGTCGGCAAGGAGCTGAACACGCTATAACACGCGCCTGAGCATGAAAAAGCGGGCCGCGGCGGGTTATTCCCGCCGCGGCCCGCTTTCAGTTTCAAGCGCTAAAGGCCGTGGATTTACTTCACTTCCCGGCGTCCAACCTTCGGTTTGCGCAGGGTGGGACGCTCGAGTTTAACGGCTTTCATCGTAAGAAGCGTAACCAGGATAAAGGAAATATTAACGAGGGAAAGCGGTTCGAGCGTTCCGACGGCGGTTACAGCGTAAACGAGATAGCCGGCGGACACGAACCCGAGCGAGAACAACATGCCATATATGACAGCCGACGACCCTTTGTCGTAAAACCACCGGAAGCCGAAGATGCTGATAAGCGCTGCGAATACGGCGCTGAACAGGCACAAGAGCGCTTCGAGGCGAAGCAGCAACGCCATATCCCAACCGTTGAGCTGGTTACCGCCGACCTGGACGAGCTCCCAGCTGGTGTATTGGGCGCCCTGCAGGTATGCAAAGATCATGCTGAGGAAGCCGATGACCACCATGATGATGATATAGATGAACCACGCGTCCCAAATACGGTGCATGCGCTTGCGCGTCTGGGTCATCGGGAAACCGTCGTCACCCAGGATGTTGCCCTGCTTGTCATAGGTGATAACTTGCTTCTTAGCTGGCTTATCATCGTTTCCGCCGCGATATCCGAGGATGCTCAGGGCGGAGCGTTTCTCGGGAGCCTTCTTATTTGCCACGGAATTCCTCCTTGTATATATAGTAGCGGCCGAATGGCCTAGTCGCGCAGTATACGCCTCCGAATACGCGTTGGATTCTCGTAAGTGCCCACATCACAGGAACAACCCGGTTCGTTAGTTATATGTAAGCGTAATTAGCGGGAATTAAAGGCGGCTAACGCATAGGGGCCACTTTGTTCGTTCGTTAGTTTTCAATAAGGAACTGCCCCGCGAATTAAGATAAACAATTTCCATTTTCTATAGATTTTGGAAATAATTCAGGATGCCTTTGTGGGTGTTTTATGCCCGAAACAGCCAAAAAAGGCGGCGTAGCACTTTGGAACGCGCGTATCGCTTACATCGCGACGGGGGTTAGACCCCTCCGGCAAGCGTCGAGCTGTAAATGGATACGGCCAGAGTCTGCGAATGGCCCTTTGATGGGCTGGTCAATGCAATGGGCATACTTTTAGAAAGGAGTTCTGCTAATGGCATCTGCTGCTATGAACTCAAGCTTCCATGGCATCGCAGCCCGTCTTGACCGTATGCCGATTTCCGGCTTCCACCGCAAGATGCTCTGGCTGCTCGCAGGCATCACGTTCTGCGACTCCGTGGACATGGCCGTTGGTGGCCCGATCGGCGCTGTGCTTCAGAGCACCACTGTTGACGGTGTTCTGCTGACCGCTGATCAGATTTCCGCGATGGGTGCATCGTTCGTCCCCTGGATGAGCGTTGAACAGTTCGCATTCTTCAACTCCATCACCATGGTGGGTTACCTCATCGGTGGTCTGATGGCTGGCGCTCTGGCCGACGGCATTGGCCGTAAGAAGGCCGTTATCACCTGCGGCACCATCTTCACCGTCTTCTGCTTCGTCGCCTCCCAGGCGCCCGACGCGACCTTCCTGACCGCTTGCCGTTTCTTCATGGGTCTTGGTCTTGGTGCTGCCTTCCCGGCTGGCTACAGCTGCCTTACTGAGTACACCCCGCCGCACAAGCGTGGTCAGTACCAGGCATACGTTGGCCTTATCGCCAACACCGGTACGCTGGTTGCTTCCTTCATCAACATGATCGTTCTGCCGATGGTCGGCTGGCGTCCCGTGTTCATCATCTGCGGTATCATGGGCACCCTCGTCGTCGTCGCTTGCGTCACCCTCCTCGACGAGTCCCCGCGTTGGCTCGCTCTCATGGGCCGCAACGCTGAGGCTGATGCGATCGTTTCCAAGATTGAGGAGAACAGCCGCAAGAAGGGTCTGCCGGTTCCTGAGGTTCCGGCTGAGGAAATCGAGAAGCGCGAGAACGCTGAGAAGGTTGAGCAGCTTCCGTGGTCCTTCCTGTTCAAGACCGACAAGCCGAACGGCCAGCAGAGCATGCTCTTCCGTACGCTCACCGCTGCCTTCCTGTGCTTCACGATGAACGTTCTGGTTTACACCGTTATTTCTTGGACCCCGACGATCCTGAAGGCAAACGGCTTCGACATCAACATGTCCGTGACCCTGACCGTGGTTATGCAGCTCGGCATCCCGGTAGGCGTTGGCCTGCTCACCTTCTACGTCGAGAAGGTCGACCGTAAGGTCATCCTCTGCGTCACCTACGTGCTTGTCGCCATCTGCGGTCCGATTTGGGCCTCCCTTGACCCGACCAACACCACGCTGATCATGGTCTTCGGTTTCTTCCTGTGCGTCTTCACGTTCACGAACTCCGTGACCACCGCCGCTATTTACCTGTCCGAGCCGTTCCCGACCGCTGCCCGTATTCGTGGCGCCGGTGTTGCGAACGCCTTCGGTCGCCTCGGCGGCATCTTCAGCCCCATCTGGATTTCCGCCATCATCGCCTCTGGCGCTGGCACCATCACCTGCTACCTGGTGAACGGCGGCCTCGCCATCTGCATGGCCATCTGGCTGTGGGTGTTCGGCGTCGAGACCCGTGGTCGTACCCTCGAGGACATCACCGCTGGCCTGCTCGACTAATTACGGTGCCTAGCATCGGATAGTCCGAACTTCCGGACCCGCCCCCGTGGCGGGTCCGGTTTTTTATTCCCCAAATTGAGTTGAACACGACAGCTGAGTTTGCCCCATTTACGGGTATGCTCGATGTGAAAGCGAAACTGGCGAAAACGAGACGGGGCATTGTGATGGCGGACGAGTACGGGCAAGAATACGACAGCATGAAAGCGCCGCTTGAGGCGTTGGCAGACGAGCTCTGGAGCCACGATGCGGATCCAACGGAAGACGACGTGTTCGAGGCATTCGCCTCGTGGGCTGCTGATGAGGGCAAAGAGCTTTGGCCGCACCAGGAAGAGGCTGTGTTATCGCTGATGATGGGCGAGCACGTGATTCTGGGCACGCCGACGGGTTCGGGCAAGTCGCTGGTCGCGCAATCGCTGCTGTTCAAGGCCCTGTGTCTCGGCAGTGGGCGCGCGTACTATACCGCACCGATAAAAGCCCTGGTAAACGAAAAGTATTTCGACATGTGCGACGCCTTCGGACAGTCCAACGTAGGCATGATAACCGGCGACATCGTGGTGAATCCCGAAGCGCCCATCGTCTGTTGCACCGCCGAGATCCTTGCCATGGATTCGCTGCGGTGGGAAGGGGCCGACAACGCGGAATATGTCGTGATGGATGAATTCCACTTCTTCGGCGACATAGACCGCGGCTGGGCTTGGCAGGTTCCGCTGCTCGCCCTCACCAACGTCCAGTACCTGCTGATGAGTGCCACGTTGGGCGATATGACCCGCGTGAAGGAACTTATCGAGGAGCGTACGGGCGGTTCGGTGTCCCTGGTGACGGACGCACCACGTCCGGTGCCGCTGGCCTTCGAATATGTGGAAACCCCACTTGAATCCACCGTGGAACTCGCCCTGCGCGAGGGCAAGGACCCCCTGTACATCGTGCACTTCTCGCAGCGGGCGGCATTGGAAAGCGCTCGCCATCTGGCGAGCTTCGGCGTTGCCGACAAAGAGCAGCGCCAAGCGGTGAAGGACGCCTGCAAGGGCTTCGACTTCTCGACCGCGTTTGGCCAGGCCTTGCAGCGCTTGTTGGGCTTGGGCGTGGGCGTGCACCATGCGGGCATGCTGCCGCGTTACCGCCTGCTGGTGGAGAAGCTCTCCCAGCAGGGCCTCTTGCGCGTTATCTGTGGCACCGACACGCTGGGTGTGGGCATCAACGTGCCCATTCACACCGTGCTGGTTACTTCGCTGACGAAATACGACGGACGCAAGCAGCGCCGTTTGAAGGCGCGCGAGTTTCACCAGATCGCAGGCCGCGCCGGACGTGCTGGCTTCGACACGGAAGGCGACGTGCTCGTGCAGGCGCCCGACTACGCCATCGAGAATGCGCGCCTGCGTGCAAAATGCGGGGGCGACGAGAAGAAACTGCGCAAGCTGAAGCTGAAGCAACCCCGCCCCGGCATGGTCACCTGGAACAAGGCTGCCTACGACAAGCTCGTGGTCTCGCCGCCCGAGGCCTTGCGTCCACGCATGAAGGTGACGCATGCCATGGTGTTGGCCTTGGCACAGCGTGGCGGCGACGTGCGAGCGCACATGGCCGACCTTATCGCGCTCTCGCTGCAAAGCGACGAGGAGAAAGCCGCGCTCGTCGCCCAGGCAAACGAGATTGTGGACATTCTGGTAAATGCCCAGGTGCTGGGCGTGGAGCGTCTCGATGACGGCGCCGACGACTATTACGTGGCGGCCGAACTGCCCGAAGACCTCGCTCTCGACCAACCTCTTTCGCCGTTCTTACTGGCTGCAATCGAATTGCTCGATCCAGAGGACGACGATTACACCCTCGACCTTATTTCTCTTGCCGAATCCATTGCCGAAAACCCGCGCCAACTGCTGTACGCACAGGAGCGGGCGGCGAAAGCGCGGGCCATTGCCGAGATGAAGGCATCGGGCGTGCCGTACGAGGAGCGCGTCGAGAAGGTGGAGGAGGTCACCTATCCGAAGCCGCTCGAAGACTTGCTTACCGGCGCATTCGCGATGTACTGCGAAGAGGTGCCCTGGGCGCTCGACTACGAGATTGCCCCGAAATCGGTGCTGCGCGAAATCGTGGAAGGCGGGCACACGTTCAAGAGCTATGTGGCTGCCTACAAGATTGCCGACAGCGAGGGCACGCTGCTGCGCTACCTGGCCGATGTGTATCGCATCCTGGACCGGACGATTCCCTACAGCAAGTGCACCGACTTGCTCGAAGAGGTCATCTCGTGGCTGCACATGACGGTTATCGGTACCGACCGCAGCCTGTTCGAGGATTGGAGCACCGTCGGGGAGCCCGCCGAGGACGTGGCGGCGCCGGGCGCGGTTGCCGTGGTGGCCGATCGCAAGGGCCTTACGCTGCTGGTGCGAAACGCCCTGTTCGCACGCGTGAAGCTTATGGCGGCTCCGGGGCTTGCCGCGCAAGCCCGGACGAGCACGTTGTTGCTCGATGGCTTCGAGGTGGAATCGGAAGAGGCCGAAATCGCATCCGAGGATCTTGCCGAGAGCGCAGCGTCGTTGGGCGAGCTCGATGCCGAATGGGGCTTCGGCGAACGCGCCTGGCGCGAGATGCTCGAGCGCTTCTACGACGAACACGAGCTCCTGCGGGCCGATGCCGATGCACGCTCGAGCGCGTATTTCGAGCTGGATACAGCAAACGAGGAAGACGCCCACGTGTGGCACGTGCGCCAGCTGCTGCTCGACGACGCGGGCGACCTGGATTTCCGCATCGAGGCCGACCTCGACTTGGACGCCTCTCAGCAGCGGGCAGAGGCGGTCTTCAAGAACTACCAGGTGTTTTGCTTAGATTAGCGGATGCCCTGACCGAGCTTCAGAAGGGCGAACAGGCGGTTTGCCGCGAGACGGTAATTGTCCTCGGCGTGTTCAAGGGCAGATTCGAGCGGTTCCACGTCGACGACGGTGGGAACGAGCGCATTCACGCCGATGTCGAACAGCTCGACGGCGGTTCGGTCCATGCCACCCACCACGGTCACGCACGGCACGCCTGCCCGGCGGCAGCGCGCAGCCACGCCGCTGACCACCTTCCCATGCGCCGACTGCGCATCCGCGTGCCCTTCGCCCGTCACGCAGAGGTCGCACCCCTCGAGCAGCTGGTCGAAGCGAACCAGGTCGAGCATGCATTCGATGCCAGGGAGCATTTCCGCCTGCAAGAAGGCGCAAGCTGCGGCTCCTAAACCACCCGCAGCACCCATGCCCGCTGCCATCGGATCGAAGGTGGGGAAGGCCTCCTGCAGGACGGCGCTGTAGCGTTGCATGCCCGCTTCGAGCTCCTCGACCTGCGCGGGGCTTGCGCCCTTCTGCGGCGCGAACACCCGCGTTGCCCCTCGCGTCCCGTACAGCGGATTATCCACGTCGCACATCACGCGGAAGCGGGTCTTTGCTACCCGCGGCTCGAATTCACGCAGGTCGATGCGCGAAACGCGCCCCAAGTCGGAACCGGTGCCTTCGAGTTCCTCGCCGTTTTCGTCGAGAAAGCGCGCTCCCAGTGCGCGCATACAACCCATGCCGCCATCGTTCGTGGCCGATCCCCCGATGCCGAGCGTGATTTCCCCCACGCCGAGCGAAAGCGCATTGCGGATGAGCTCGCCGGTGCCATAGGTGCTGGTTATCGCAGGGTTGCGCGATTCGGGTGCCACAAGCGGCAAACCCGAGGCCGCGGCCATCTCGATGATGGCCCGCCCTCCGTCGAGCAACCCGTATGCGGCTTCCACGACACCCCCGAGCGGTCCGTGCACGCACACCTCGTGCAGCGTCCCTCCGGCTGCCTCCACCACGGCTTGCACCGTACCCTCGCCGCCATCGGCCATTGCGACCAGCTGGGTGTGCGCGTCGGGAAAAGCCGATTGTGCAGCCTCGTCGAGCAGCTGCGCCACCTGCAGCGAAGGTAAGCTTCCTTTAAAGGAATCGGAGGCAAATACGAACTTCGGCATCGGGTCCTCCTCGAACCGCCACTTCACAATGCGTATATGTTACGCCATGTCACGACGCGTCCCTGTTGTTTCGGGGTACAATACCAACATGGATAACGGAACGAACACCAGCAGCGAAAAGCTCGCCCTTGCGGCGCTTATCTGCGGCATCACGAGCATTTTCATCTTCCCGCTTGCCTTTGGCTCGGCGGGCATCATCTTCGGCATCCTCGTGCAAGATCGCGTGGAGAAGGATTCGCGGGCGTACCAGAACGCGCGGCTCGGCATCTTGTTCGGCATCATCGGGCTTGCCTTGTGGGTGTTCACGCTCGCCACGATGAACTACCTTAACGTCGACCTCAATTCCTTCTTCGGCACCCCCCAAAAGCCGCCGGCGTTCTAGACAAAGCACGTGTCCCGTATGCGGTTTCACCTGCGTCTCCCGCGTTTGTTTTCGTTTTTCTAAGCAACAACATCCTGTTTAGAAACTGCAATTCACCCCTTCTTTACACTGCAACAAATACAGGGAAAATACACATAGGGGCATTTAGAGACGGTGCCTATGCACTGTTATCCAGTAACAATGCGTCGTTTTATAGACCTTCACCTTGGGTGATGCCGAGGCGTGAGCATGTTTGCCTCGGAGGGAAGGAGAATGCATTATGAAACCACTGGCAGGTATTAAGGTTGTCGACCTTACCACGTATATGGCCACTCCTGCGACCGGTCGCGTGCTGGCCGACTGGGGTGCCGACGTCGTGAAGATTGAGGCTCCAAAGGGCGATCCCTGCCGCGTGACGCAGGCTGCCGTGTTCAACATGCCCATGTCCGACGACGAGAACCTCGCGTTCGACATGGTTAACCTGAACAAGCGCTTCGTCACCCTGAATCTGAAGAGCAAAGTTGGCGCGGAAGTCATGGACAAGCTGCTCTCCGAAGCCGACGTCTTCATCACCAACACCCGCACGAAGTCGCTGAAGAAGATGGGCCTCGACTGGGAGACCCTGCACGCGAAGTATCCGAAGCTGGTCATGGGCCACGGCCTGGGCTATGGCAAGTACGGCCCCGAGAAGGACGACCCCGGCTTCGACGTGACGTGCTACATGGCACGTGGCGGCGTGTTCGGCACCACCGTGAACCGCGGCGACTCCCCGATGATCCCCACGAACGGCTACGGCGACATGCAGGCCTCGATGTTCCTGGCCGCTGGCGTTCTGGCCGCCCTGCTTAGCCGCTACAACACCGGCGAAGGCGAGTACGTGACCTGCGCGCTGCAGCATGCAGCCATCTACGCCCTGATGGTGGGCATGATTTCCGCCCAGTACGGCAATCCCTACCCGAAGAGCCGCCTCGAGGTCATCTGCCCGTTCAACAACGTGTACACCTGCGGCGACGGCAAGGTTATCGCCATGTGCGACCCGGAGTACGACCGCGACTACAACAAGATCATGGGCCTCATCGGCCGCGAGGACCTCATCGACGAGCCGCGCCTGGTGAACTGCGTGAAGATGAACGAGGCCAAGCTGAACCCCGAGGTCGTTGGCATCATGGACGAGGCTCTGGCTAAGATGACCGCCGCTGAGGCGCTCAAGCTCTTCAAGGACAACGGCATCCCCTGCGAGCTCTGCCAGACCCCGCTCGATGTGTACGAAGACCAGAACGCCTTGGAGAACGGCTACCTGACCAAGGTTGCGTACCCGAATGGCGGCCGTTGGGTTGCCACCCCGCCGTGCGTGTTCGAGTCCGAGCCGCTCGATCCTGGCTATAAGCCCACGGGCATGGCCGGTTCTGCCACCTACGACGTTATGAAGCATCTGGGCTACACCGACGAGCAGATCGAAGCCGCCATCGCCGCTGGCGATGTTGAAGGCCCCGTCGGCCTGGAGACCCTCCAGACTCGCTGGTAATTTGCACCGCGACACGCCTCCTTCAGCGCCCCGCCGACCATCCTGCCCGGCGGGGCGTCTTTATGTGCACAATCGGAGGATGACGTACCCCCACCACCGGGTTATTCCGCGCTGCTATATCTGTAAAATCCCCGCAGGAGCGCTCCTGTTCGCTGCCCGTTTTCCTTTCCCGCTATAATTTGAGGTTACTAGTAACGCCAACCCGAGGAAGTTCGTGCTCGAACAGTACTTAACGCCAGAAATCGTGCAAGCGGTCATCGTGTTTTCGGTGGCTTTCCTTGTCACGCTCATCATGGTTCCGCCCTCGCGTTGGCTGGCCGCCACTATTGGCGCCATCGATTACCCGAGTAACCGTCGCGTGAATGACCATCCCGTGCCGCGTTGCGGCGGTATCGCCCTGTACCTGGGATTCCTCGCCGGCTGCCTGACGCTCTACCTGGGCGTCGCGCATTTCGGCTGGCGCGTAACCGACCTTTACATCGTGAAAGGCATCCAGTATCCGTCGCTGCTCATGGGCATATCCATCATGTTCATCGTTGGCCTTATCGACGACATCGTGCAGATAACGCCCAAGCAGAAGCTCGCGGGACAGCTCTTGGCGGCAACCATCGTCGCGCTCTCGGGCGTTTCCATCGACATGGTGCGCTCGCTCGTGGACGGCGCTTACCTCGAGCTCGGCTGGCTCAACGTGCCGCTCACGGTTGCCTACCTGGTTGTCTTCGTGAACATCATCAACCTCATCGATGGCCTCGACGGATTGGCGGCGGGCATCGTCGCCATCGTCTCGACCGCCATGCTCGTATTGGTCACGATGCGCGGCAGCATGACGCTCGCGCTCATCTGCGTAGCCATCATCGCCATCTGCCTCGCGTTTTTGTGCTACAACTTCTATCCCGCATCGACATTCATGGGCGATTCAGGCGCCCTGCTCTTGGGGCTGCTCATCGGCACCGTGTCGCTTGCGGGCATCGTGCGTACGCAGAGCCTGGTCATCAACCTCGTGCCGCTCGTCATCGCGGGCATACCAGTGCTCGATACCGTATCTGCCTTCATCCGCCGCACCCGCCAAGGGCAGCGCTTCGATCAAGCCGACAAAGGCCACATCCACCATCGCCTGCTGAACGCGGGTTTCGGCCAGCGCAAGGCGGTCGTCATCCTGTACGCCTGCACGGCCGCGCTCGCCGTGGTCGGTTTGCTTATCAGCAGCGTGTCCGGCCCCGTGCGCTGGATTGTATTCGGCGTGCTGTTCGCCGTGGTGTTCATCGTCATTTGGCGCGTTGGCCTTTTCAAGCCCGTCTTGCAGCACCATTTCGACAACCGTGGCAACGTTGGCCCGCGCGTCCCCAAATCGCGTGAGGAAAAGAACGGCGCTCACGCATCGCCTTCCGCAGAAGCCGCCGATTTGGCGCCGGCTGAAGGGGGCGCATGATGAAAGGGTACGAGAACCCCAACACGCGCATGTACATCCATCGCCGAATTGTCGTACGTTTCCTCGAAGTGCTGCTCGTGCTGCTGTCGGTTGCCTCGTTTGTGAGCATTGCGCTCGGCCTCGGCACGACGCCATCGTTCTCGGGGCAAGAGGACTCGGGCACGCCCACGCGGCTTACCGATATGCGCCCCTTCTACGCACTAGTCGTGGGCAGCGATAGCCTTGAGGGCACCGCGCTCTACACCGGCGACGTCAATGCACGTCAGCAAGCAAACCCGCAGGCAGATGCCGTGATGCTCGTTCGCGTCGACCCTGGCGATTGCACCATGACGTTCGTTACCGTGCCGTCGAATACGATTCTGGATGAGGATGGGCCCATGCTTCGCGATACCCTCGTCGAGGGGAATCCGCGCGAGACCGTGCGCACGGTCGAGCGTATCGCGGGCGTCTCGATCCGCTACTACTTCGTCATGGGCTTCAGCGCATTCGAGGCGCTGGTGAATCAGGTAGGTGATGTAACGGCGGATGTGCCCGTTTCAATTACGATGCAGGATCCGGTTACCGCGCGAACGGTGACGGTGCCTTCAGGCACTAATATGAAGCTCGACGCGCCCCAGACGCTCGCATATGTGCGCTCGTGGGACCCCTATGTGGCCGATGCCGACCCGCACCGACAGCTGAACGTGCGTAATACCGCGGTGGATTTGCTGGTGCAGGTGCTGGGTTCCGAAGACGAGGCGGTGCGCAAAGTACTGGGCCTGTTCGAAGACCAGGTGCAGACCAACATCAGCAACAATACGCTTATCTCTCTGGTCACCCGTTTCTACGACGAACGCGAGATCACGCAGGTGTTCGCTTGCACGGGCCCGTATCTGTCGACGAGCATCAACGCCGATGGCGAGCCGGTCATCGAGCGGCAGCTCACCGCGTGGCGTGCGCTCATGACCGTGGTGGATTCCGGCGAAGACCCCGCGACCATCATGCCCCAGTACAACTTCCAGGGCGACAAGAGCGACTACGTGAAGGAGAAGACCCCCGCTTCGAGCGGGAAGGGTACTTCCTCTACGTCAAGCAAGGCCAGCGCCAAATCGAAGGCCGAATCGAAATCCGCATCCTCGAGCAAGGGCGCGTAATGGCATCGCTGCGGACGGCTTTGCCGCAGGCAATTGCCGAGATGGGCGGTTCGATGAATGAACTCGCGAAGCTCGCCCGCGCACAAAAGGTCCGTTCCATGTGGGAAACCCTGATGAAGCTCGGGGGAGACGACTACATCCTCTCGCACACCAACAACGTTTTCATCCTGGATGCAGGTGATGCGCGCACCCCGCGGCGCGACCATGACGACCGCAAAGACGCCGGAGCGACCGGCGTGGGGAAGCAGCTGGTGGTCTACGTTGACGAGAGCATCGTGGCCGCCGAGCTGAACGCCCGCCGCGAGCTCGTGAAGCTGCAGTTCTTCGAGCATTTCGGCGAGGAAATCGACGAGTTCAAGATTCTTATCTCGCGCGGCCAGTATAAGGCGCACCATCCGTTTGTGAAGCAGGAAGAGCCGCCGTCTTACGTCGAAAGCGCCCAACCCATTCCCCTCGATGACGCCGAGCGTGCGACTGTGGCTGCGCAGCTGGCCGGCATCGAGGACGAGCGCCTGCGCAAGGCCGTAGCTCGTGCCATGGTCGCCGACCTCGAATGGAAAAAGGGTCTTGCAACCACGTAGGGAACCATTGGGGAACCCCAATGGTTGTTATGTTCTTCCTGTGCAATCGGATTAGAGGGCATATGAAACCCCAGATAGGGTGCAATTTCGAACAGATATTCGACAAAAACTGTGGTAAACTCCATACATAGCGTTTTAGGGGCCGTCTGGCCCCTCGTTTATGTAAAAGGAGC
>JAUNCA010000018.1:21169-21540 GCA_030526775.1 Coriobacteriia bacterium
CAAAAAAGTGGCACAAAATACCAACGGCGGTCACTACACTGGCGACGACATCCGCGTCCTCGAAGGCTTGGAAGCCGTCCGCATGCGTCCCGCCATGTACATCGGCTCCACTAGCTCGCGCGGTTTGCATCACCTGGTATACGAGGTGGTCGACAATTCCGTTGACGAGGCGCTGGCCGGTTTCTGCACGAAAATCGAGGCTTGGATTCACCAGGACAACTCGATTACCGTGAAGGACAACGGCCGCGGCATTCCCGTGGACAAGCATCCGACCGAGAAAATTCCCACCCTTGAGGTGGTCCTGACCATCCTGCATGCCGGCGGCAAGTTCGGCGGCGAGGGCTACAAGGTGTCCGGCGGCCTGCACGGCG
>JAUNCA010000120.1 GCA_030526775.1 Coriobacteriia bacterium
TGGATGCCATCCTGGGCACCGGCGCCATGGGCCGCGTTCCCCGCGCGCCCTTTATCGATTGGGTGGTGGAGACGAACCGTTTCATCGGCTCCCATGCGATCATAGCGGCCGATATCCCCACCGGCATCAACCCGAACACCGGCGCCTCCGCCTCGCCGCGCATACTCGCCGACGAGACCATTACGATGATCGTCCCCAAACCCGGATGCACCGTGTCCGAATGCGGCCGTGTCAGTGTAGTTCCGCTTTCCTATATCGAGCCGCTTTTGGGATAGCAGACTCCCGTTTGCTTTCACACATTTGGATGCTTCAGTAACACTGTTTCAATCTCCAGTATCTCCGTAAAACCGCTGGTACATTAGCTGCTAACAGATGCCAGCGAGGATAACGGGTAGAGGAGACACCGTATCCCCGCGCAGGGGGGTTTCAGTTTTCGTTACTCACAGGTGGGTGGGGTAGATGGGAGCAACATGGAGAAGATTCCCCGTGTAATCGCCGATGAAGCGCATCGTCGGTTTCTCGTTGCGTTCAAGGAGCTTTATGCGGTGAATGGGATGAAGGGCCTTTCGGCGGCGGCGCTCTCTGCGAAGACCGGCTATTCCCGCTCGACCTTCTACCGCTATTTCGAATCGGTGTACGACCTGCTCGTCCTCGTAGAAGTTGAGGCTACGCCCTACGAAAACATGGCGTATCTTGTTCGCCATGCCAACGAGGTCGACATGACCGACATCACGCATGCCTTCCTCACGTTTTTCGAGGAGAAAGAACAGCTCATCCGCGTCCTCATGAGGCATCGGGACGACAACCGCTATTGCGAGCGCATGCATGAATGCATTAAGCCGGCTTTCCAAGCGCAAGCGGAGCGCGTCTACATCATGGAGCCGGCTGAATACGAGGTGATGGCCGAGTACCTCACCGAGGCGAAGCTCTCGCTTCTGAAGGCGTGGGCGCTTTCGGATATCGACATGAATCTGGGCCATATGACGAAGGTGACCGATTCCGTGCTCGAAGGCGGATTCTGGGACCGCGTGCAGGCGGCAGCTGATGCCCATCGCGCCGGCGAGGAATACCAACGCATTCCCTTGAGCTATTTCGAGAGCATCCATCCGTGGATTGCCGACCGCCCCCTGCTGGATTAACGCTCGCAAGTTGCAAGGTATGGGTTTTACGTCCCGTTCGCGCGTGACCGACGCGGGGCGATTTAAAGAAACAAGGAGACAAAGGAGACAACTATGGCAGAAGAAACCGTCGTGACCCCCGAGTGGAATCTCGCCGACGCGGTTGCGCACCGCAATCCTGACATCGATCCGGTCTATTACGAGTTCCGTGACTGGCTCATGAACTATGGCTTCGGCTATGGTCCGTCGAGCTTGGGCGCAGATATCGAGCTCGTCATGCTCATGCGCTTCTACACGCCCGAGGATTGCCGCAATGTCATGCTGATGGGCCGCAACGACTTCTTCACCGACCTGGCCTTTGCCGCTAAGAAGGGCTGTGCGGTCGAAGAGGCGCACGAGACCCTGATGGACCTCGCCCACCGCGCCAACCTGTACCACGAAGTGCGCGATGGCATCGATTACTACCACACCATTCCGGCTGCCCATGGCATTTACGAGTTCCACGGCGGCGAATTTGAGCCCGGTTGGGTCCAGGGCCTCTATGGCACCCTCGGCGGCGGCATGCTGTCCATGGTCTACGATGCGGGCGTTCCGTTCTACCGCAGCCTTCCGTGCGGCCCCGAGGTCGTGCATGGCGAGATTCCGAACGAAGACGACATCTTCGAGCGCCTGAAGGACCATCGCCGCTTCGCGGTGTGCAACTGCCAGTGCCTCGAGTCGTCCCGCGAGTTCATGGGCATCAAGAACTGCGAGCATAGCCTGCCCATCTGCATCCAGACGGACAACATGGCCGACTTCTACCTGGATGATATCAACGCCGGCCTTCCGGCCGACAAGCCGTATGCGCGCGAGATTTCCTACGAGGAGACCGTCGAGTTGCTGAAGGGTTCCGTGAAGAACGGCTTCGTGCTGCAGACCACCTTCGCCAACAAGACCAACGAGGTCATCTGCTCCTGCGCGACGTGCCACTGCGGCATTCTGCAGGCATTCAAGATGTTCCCCAATGGCTCCGCTGCTGGGAACATCTCGCACTACAACCTGATTCACGACCGCGAGACCTGCATCAAGTGCGGCGCCTGTGCCAAGCGTTGCCCGATGCAGGCTATCACAATGGATCCCGAGACCGGTTACCCCGTTATCGACAATACCTGCGTTGCTTGCGGACAGTGTGCGCTCGTGTGCCCGAAGGATGCCCGCTGGCTCGAGCGTAAGCCCGAAGACCAGATTGTGCCGATGGCCGAGAATACCTGGGAATCCTACAACCTCATGGAAGCCTATCGTCGTCGCGAGCAGTTGCTGCAAGACCCGACCAAGTAGCCGTTCTGGGATTTGCCCTGTAACGGACGCCCGCAGGCGCGCAGTCGGCGGGCGTCCGACTTTAGCCGCCCGGATTCGAACTCCGAGTGCCGGCTTAACTCACCGATACGGGAGGTTCGCGCATGCACGAGATGTCTATCGTGGGCAATGTGGTCAAGGCAGTGGTCATGTACGCCGAGGAAGAGGGAGTCGAGCGCGTGACCGGAGTGACGCTTACCGTGGGAGCGCTGCACGATGTGGTGGACGACCTGATGGACCGGGCGTTTCGTTTTCTCGCGCGCGGCACCATTGCCGAAGGGGCCTACCTTCATATGAACAAGCTCCCGCTGAAGGTGCGTTGCCGCCACTGCCACGCGGCTTATGAGGCGAGCCTCCGCGTTCGCGAGACCCTCGTGTGCCCGGATTGCGGAAAACAAGAGGTCGATGTCGTGCAGGGGCGTGAGTTTCTTATCGAGAATATCGAGGTCGTACCAGCGCATTCTCAGTAGGTATTGAGAGACAAGCGCGCGCGGAGTGTATCAAAGCGGGTACATCCACCTGAAATTCGGCTACCATGTGGTGAAAACAAAACACGAGGAAGGGCAGTCCATGGAAGAGACGCGCGTTATTGAGGTGAAGGAAGAGATCCTGGCGGAGAACACGGCAGCGGCCGATGCGTTTCGCGCGAAGCTCGCGGCAGAGGGCTGCTACTACGTCGACATCATGTCGAGCCCCGGTGCCGGCAAGACCACGCTGCTGCTCGCCCTTATCGAGCGGCTGCGCAAGCAGGGCCAGATCGGCATTATCGAGGCCGACCTGGAAAGCTTCGTGGACTCCAAGAAGATCAAGGAAGCGGGCATTCCCGCTGTGCAGCTCGAGACCAACAACATCTGCCACGTGGAGATGGGCATGGTCGAAAGCGCCTGGCGCGCCTTCGGCGGCCAGCGCTTCGATTACCTGTTCTTGGAGAACATCGGCAACCTCGTGTGCCCGGCCGACTTCGACACCGGGGCGCACCGCCGCGTGATGCTGCTTTCCGTGCCCGAGGGCTACGACAAGGTATACAAGTACCCGCCGATGTTCGCCATCGTCGACGCGCTCATCGTCACCAAGATCGACTACCTGCCGCTGAACCCCGATTTCGACATGGCGGCGCTGCACGAGCAAGCTCGCGTGCTGAACCCTGGCTTGAAGATCTTCGAGGTATGCGCCCGCACGGGCGAAGGCGTCGACGAGCTTGCCGCCTGGTTGCAAGAGGGTCGCGACCAGATGCTTGCCTACGACTGATGAGTCAATTACCCCTGGGGTGTTTGACTCATCGTTAGGTGAGCAGTCCTGCCGTGCCCATGCCGAATACCCAGAGGAATAGCGTGACGACCGAAATCGCGCTGGTGAACGCCACGAGCTGACCGGCGAGGGGGCCGTCTCCGCCCATGTTTTCAGCCATCGGGAAGGATGCCGACGCCGTGGGCGCGGCGAAGATCAGGACGAGCATGAACCGCTCGGGCGGCGTGAGGGGCAGGAACAGAGTTATCACGAGCATGATCGCGGGCAGGATGACCATCTTCACCGTGGTGACCGTCAGAACCGTGCGCAGGTTTTCGCGGATCTCGGAGAAATGCAGCGTGCCGCCGAGAATGATGAGCGCGAGCGGAATCGAGATGTTCGCGAGCGTGAGGATGGGGGACTCGATGGGGCCGGGGAGCTTCCACCCGGCGAAGTGGAAGATGAGGCCTGCGATGAAGCCCTGGATAAGCGGGTTGCGCAGCAACGAGATGAGGAGCTTTTTGGGGCTCGCCGCACCGCCGCGGAAGTACTCGAGCACGAACACGGCCAGGAAATTGTACGTGGGCACGATGAACGCGATGATGGTAGCCGTGGCGAGCAAGCTCGAGTCGCCGAATACGCTTTCGGCGAGCGGCAGTGCGAAGAACACCATGTTGGTACGGTAGATGGCCTGCACGATAACGCCGCGTTGCGGGTTGCCGGGCACAACGCGGGGCACGATGATCATCAGCGCAGCCACGAGGATGAGCACCGATGCGATGGCAGTGCCGATGTACAGCCAGTTCACCTCGATGTCGCTTTCCACACGGTAAATGCAGCTGAACATCATGAAGGGGAACATCGTCTTGAAGACGAGCGAGTTCAGTTTGCGCCAGAGTTCGTCGTTCGCCCAGCCCAAGCGCGTGGCGATTCCGCCGACGCCCATGTAGACGAGGAAGGGTATGACCGCGTTTAGCGCGACGGTGATGCTATCCACGATGCTCCTTCCTCTGATCCCAGACGCGCTTTTCGCACGTCATTGCTGCATATGTCAACAATTCTATACCTGTGTTCAGTCTGTGTCGCAAGGCGCTCTACGGAAGCAACAAGTTCGCGAGGTTTCCGGCTGTCGCGTTCAGGTAAATGGCGAAGGGATTGAAGCCGGTTGCGTATGGCACCACGAACGCCACTACCAGGAAGATGGGCATCGCGTACCGCTCGACGGTGTAATACGTGCCCAAGTGCTTCTCGGGGATGAGCATCGCGAAGATCGACGAGCCGTCGAGGGGTGGGATGGGCAGCAGGTTGAAGAACATCAGGTATAGGTTGATGATCGTGAACATCGGCAGGAACATGAACAGGAAATCGAAGAAGCCCGCCGCAATGCCACCGGCAGTATACGCGCCCGACCAGGCGGGATACGACATCCACACAGCCCACATGAGCGCAGCGCCCACAAGCGCCATCGCGAGGTTCGCAGCGGGGCCGGCGAGGCCGACGAGCAAATCGCCCTTGCGTTTATCCGCGAAGAAGGCGGGGTTGTAGGGAACTGGTTTCGCATACCCGAACACCGGCCCGTTCATCATGGCCATGAGCAGCGGCAACAGGACGGTGCCGAACGGGTCGATATGCGCGAGCGGGTTCAGCGTAAGCCGGCCGGCCACCTTTGCCGTGGGGTCGCCGAGCGCGTTGGCGGCAACGCCATGCGCTACCTCGTGGAACACGATGGCGGGAATGAAGCACAGGGCGCTTACGAGGATGTAGGTTATCTGGTCGATGGAATCCATAGCACGTGAGTATAGCGGAAAGAGAATGACTATGGGTGAATACGACAAAGTATCAAAAGTGTCAAACCATAAATACCGAAGCTAATCCGGCATTCATAAAATCAACACATCATGGTATAATGCATCATTGTTGAAGTACTTTTAGAAGGAGGGTAGTGATGCATCACGACAAAATCCTGGTTCCATACGATGGGTCCGAAAGCGCGAAGAACGCGGTGAAGTATGCGGTGCGCATTTTGGAAGACGCACCCGAGGCGAAGATCATCCTGTTCACCTCGTTGGCGGGCGCGCGCGACGTCGAGCGTTTGATGGGCACCGGCCTCCAAGGCACGGGCTTCATCGATCCGAACACGCGCGATTATTACGAGAAGCTCCGCAATAAGACCTATAACAAGGCAATCGAGAAGATGAAGGACGCTATCAAGGAGCTTGCTCCGGAGGTGGCAGCGAACTTCGAATACGTCGCCGAGTTCTCTCCGTCCCCGGTGAAGAACATCCTCGAAGTTGCCGATAAATTCGGCGTCGACTCCATCTATATGGGCTGCCGCGGTGCCAGCGCCATCGCGGGCGTGCTCGGCTCCGTAAGCTTCGGCGTCATCCGTTCGGCGAACGTCCCAGTTACCGTCGTGAAGTAGCGAATGCGACAACTGCAAGAACGGAAGGCCCCTCGCGGGGCCTTCCCGCGTTTTAGAGCGCGGTATTTCATCGCGAGCGTGACAATCTCCCCGCAGCCGTTTGTCAGCTTTGATGACCCTTGCCACCAA
>JAUNCA010000019.1 GCA_030526775.1 Coriobacteriia bacterium
CGGTGGATTTCATCGATGAACAGCACATCGCCGTCTTCGAGGTTCGTGAGGATGGCCGCCAAGTCGCCTGTTCGCTCGATAACGGGGCCGCTCGTGGTCTTCAAGTTCGCCCCGAGCTCGTTCGCCACCACGTTGGCAAGCGTGGTCTTGCCGAGCCCCGGAGGGCCGGAAAGCAGGATGTGGTCGACCACGTCGTTGCGTGCCTTCGCGGCCTCGATGAAGATGCCCAGGCTTTCCTTGATCTTGGGTTGCCCCATGTAGTCGTCCAGGAGCTTCGGCCGCAGGCTGCGGTCGAGCGAAAGGTCTTCGGGCATCAGGGTCGATTGTGCGATGCGCTCGTGGGCAGCGGGTTTATGGGAGATGCCACTCCCGCCGCCAGGGGCCTCGTAGCCGATTCCCTCTATTTCAATGGGAGGAATTGCCATGTTCCGCCTTTCGCGTTATCCGTGCCGGGCCTACGAGCCAATCTGCTTCAGCGCGTATTTTACCAAGGCGGCCTCGGTCGCGTCGGCCGGAGCATCGCGCAGGGCTACCTCGGCCTCCGTCGGCGAGAAACCCATCGCCATCAAGGTCTCGGCGGCAAGCTTCATGTTGGCGTTTTCCCGGGTCGGCGCAGCGCTTTGGCCGAAACCGCTATCGAGCGAACCCTTCAGCTCCAGCACGATGCGGCTCGCCGACTTCTTGCCCACGCCGGGTATGCGCGACACCGCCTTCACGTCTTCGGCGATGATCGCCTCGACCAGCTCGTTGGGCTCGAAGGTCGCAAGTGCGGCCAAGGCGACTTTCGGACCGACGCCCGTTACCCCGATGAGCTTTGTGAACAGGTCTTTTTCCTCGAGTGTGAGGAATCCGTACAACGACATGTCGTCTTCGCGCACCTGCAGGTGGGTGAACACCCGCACCTGCTCGCCCGTGCGGGGCAGGCGCGACAGGGCGCGATTCGACATGAAGACGGAATACCCGATTCCGTTCACGTCGATGATGGCGGATGCTTGGTCGGTCCCCGCCACGGTTCCCATGAGGTATGCGATCATGCCCCGTTTCCTCCTGTTCCCGGCAACCCGTCACGAGCCGTGGGGCCATTGTTCAGCAAGTAGCACATGGCCGCGGCCAACGCGTCTGCTGCGTGGTCGGGCTTCGGTTCCGACTCGAGCCCCAACAGCTGCTTCATCATGTATTGGACCTGGTGCTTTTCGGCATCGCCGGTGCCCACCACGGTTCCCTTGATGTTCTTGGGCGTGTACTCGCCCACATTGAGCGCGGCATCTGCGCAGGCCACGAGCGCTGCACCACGAGCTTGGCCCGTCGCGAAGGCGGCCGTTATGTTTTGGCCGAACCACACGGTCTCGATGCCGACGCACGTGGGTCCATACCGGTCGATAACGGCGGCAATCTGGTCGCGAATCTTCTTCAGACGCCGCGAGAGCTCCATATCCGGCGAAGTCGAGACGCAGCCATACGCGAGGCAGCGGTATCGAGAGCCATCGCGTTCCACGACGCCCCAACCCGTATGCGCCAGCCCCGGGTCGATGCCGAGGGCCACCGTCGTATGCTTGCTTCCTGCCGCCATTGAACTCCTTATACACTGCAAACACTTGTTCGATAATATCGCGACTGTCGGAAACTGGCAATTGGTTTTCGGCTCATACACAAAAGCTTTTCAAAGGTGGCGGAAAGATGCACATTGAGGGCATCCATGCAGAGCTTACGGCCGTTGCCGGGTTTCGCGCGGCGGCTTTAGGCGGGTGAAGTATACTGTTTGGCGTTGTTTTTCCGGATGAAGGGATATGCGGACATGGCGGAGAATCGCTACATCGATACGCGCGGAAATGTAACGGAGCCCGTGAGCTTTCGTCAGGCAGTAGTTGACGGCCTGGCCGATGGCGGCGGATTGTATGTACCCGAAACCATCCCGACGATGACCGTCGAGGAGATCATAGCCTTGGCCGACCTCCCGTACGCCCAACGCGCGGCGGCAATCTACAAGCGCTTCGACGTCGACTTCGCCGACGAAACCGTCGACCGCATCATGGCGGGCGCATATAGCACGAACTTCGACAACGAAGCCATCTGCCCCATCACCTCGCTTGACGAGAACACGCACATTCTGGAGCTGTGGCATGGCCCGACCAGCGCCTTCAAGGACATGGCCTTGCAGTGCCTGCCCCGATGCTTCGCGCAAAGCGCGGCGGAGCTGCGCTCCGAGGGCGTGCTCGACAACGAGTTCCTCATCCTGGTCGCCACGAGCGGCGACACCGGCAAGGCAGCACTCGAGGGCTTCCGCGACCGCGAGGGCGTGAAGATCGGCGTCATGTATCCCGACGGCGGCGTTTCCGACATCCAGTTCAAGCAGATGGCCACCCAGGCGGGCGATAACGTACGCGTCTGGGGGGTGCGCGGCAACTTCGACGATTGCCAGACGGGCGCAAAGACCGTCTTCGGCGACGCGGCCTTCAACGCGCAGCTCGCCGAGCAGAACAAGGTCGCCCTCTCGAGCGCCAACTCCATCAACTGGGGACGCTTAATGCCGCAGATCGTCTATTACATCTCGAGCTATGCGCAGCTCGTGCATGACGGCAAGGTGGCACCGGGCGCTCCCATCGACGTCTGCGTTCCCACCGGCAACTTCGGCAACATCCTCGCCGCCTGGTATGCCAAGCAGATGGGGACCCCCATCGACATGCTCTTCTGCGCAAGCAACGAAAACCGTGTGCTCACCGATTTCATCAACACGGGCACCTACGACATTACCGACCGCGAGTTCGTGCTCACCCCGAGCCCGTCCATGGACATCCTGGTGTCCAGCAACCTGGAGCGCCAGCTGTTCGAGCTCACGGGCCGCAATCCCGAACGCATCCGAGAGTGGATGCGCCAGCAGAAAGCCGATAAGCGCTTCAAGGTGGATCCGGACACCTTCGCCCGCCTGCGCGCCGACTTCGTCGGCGACTCCGCCGATAGCGCCGAATGCTTCGAGACCATCAAGGACGTGTACGAGCAGCACGGCTACCTGCTCGACCCCCATTCCGCCGTCGCCTTCAAGGTGGCGCAGCGCTTGAGGGGCGAGAACCCCGTGCTGGTGGCAAGCACGGCCCATTGGGCCAAGTTCGGCGAGAATGTCTATCGCGCGCTACAGGGCATGGCCCCCGGAGCACCGCTTCCCGCCGACATCGCGCAGCTTACCGGTTGCGAGCTGAACGCCCGTATCGCCGAGGTCACCGGATGCGGCCCCGTGCCTGCCGGCCTGGCGGAGCTCGATAGCCGTCCCATCCGCTTCACGCAGGTTATCGATGGCAACGCCGATGCCATCGAGGCGGCGGTGCTCGAATTCCTTGCGGATTAACAAAGCGAGAAACCCTGGGGAGGCGGGCACGAGCCCGCCTTCTCTTTACAGGCCGAAAACCGGGGGGACGAGCGGAAGAGGGTATCCATGCTCCACGATATCGAAGGCATCTATGACAACCATTACGAGGAGCACGCGCCGCGCGCCGATGACCTCGTGCTTGCATTCCGCGGCGAGAGCCTCTTGATGCGCCGAATCGGCGATGACGTGGAACTTCCCACGTATGAGCAGAGCAAGCTTGCACCATCCGATCTCACCTTCCTCTTCACAATTGACGAAACCGCCTTCTTCCTGGTGAAGGGCGAGCAGCTCCTGGGAGGGGCATCGCCGCACACGGGCATCGACGCCGGCCAAGTCGACGACGCCCATGATGAAGCCGCCTTCTCGTATGAGCCGCTCGGCATGTACCGCTGGATCCGCCCGCGCGATACACGGTTTGCCATCGAGGTGGCCTCGCAGCTAGCTGCGTGGTATCGCAATAACCGCTTCTGCGGGCGTTGCGGCAAACCCACTCAAGCCGACCGGGCCGAACGGATGCTTCGCTGCCCCGAGTGCGGGAACACCATCTATCCGCGCATCAACCCCGGCGTCATCGTCGGCGTCGAGAACGGAGATCGCCTGCTCCTCACGAAATACGCGGGGCGCGGGTTCACGAACTGGGCGCTCATCGCCGGCTTCACCGAGATTGGCGAGAGCCTCGAGCAAACCGTCCAGCGCGAGGTCCTCGAAGAAGCCGGCGTGCGTGTGAAGAACATCCGCTATTTCGGCAACCAGCCATGGCCGCGGTCGTCTTCCTTGCTCGTCGGTTATTTCGCAGAACTCGACGGAGCGGGTGACGTGCACCTCGACGACCAGGAGCTCGCCTGCGCCGAATGGGTGCACTGGAGCGAGGTTCCCCACGATCCGGACAATTACAGCCTCACCCGCACCATGATGTGCGCTTTCCACGACCGGTACGCAGAGTAAAGGCAGCCCTATTCGCGCTCGATGGCGAGCACCAGCCGATAGCCATTTCCCAAAGAAGCCATGGCCAGCGGACCCTCGACGGGTTCCAGCATTGGCATGGATGTCGGCATGCTTCCCGCAAGACGCTCTGCATATGGCTCTGCGTCGAACGCAGCGTCCGTCTGCTCATCTCGCCAGGGCGGTTCCTCTTCACCCGCAGCTCCGAACACGCAAAGTGGTTCCCGGCGCAGCGGTTTTGCCTTATTCGCATCCTTTTGCGATTGCCCATCGAAACCCGCATCGGGATATGCATCTGAATCGGATGGGCGTCGGGCATCGAAGCCCCTTTCGGCTGCAGGCGTGGTGGCCGCATCTTCCTCGGGTTCGAATGGATGCATGCATCCGTAGCATATTTCCATGTCGTCGAAGCACCGGGCCTTGCAAATCGGGCACGTTTTCATGTCTCGCTCCTTACGCTTGTTTAACGCTCTCAGTTTTCCGGCACCCGAATGCGCGGGGTCGTCTCATCGGGCAACATGGTGCGGCGATAATGGCCGAGACCGATACGGTCCCCCTCTTCAAACCAAACCTCGCGGGGAATCGCCCGCCGTTCGAGCACCGCCACGGCCGTTGGTTCGCGAAGCCGCCTATTCGGCAACACGTCGCGGACGCTTTTCAGCACCCTGCCGCTCGCATCCAAGAAGGCAATGTCGAGCGCATAGCCCATACCGAAGGTGTGGATGTCATGGCATGGCAAAAGCACCATTAAATCGTCCGACTCGGGGGCGAATAACAAGCCCCGCAAACGCGACGAAAGCCGCGTTGCCAACATCACCCGTCCCGCCGGAAACACGTCTTCGGGCAGGCACGCCCCGGGCAATCCCGGTTCACGCAGCTTTGCCATCCTCGCTCACCTCCTCCAGAACCAGCACGGCGGCACTGCTGTCAGACACCTCTGATACATCGAGGAAAACCCAACGTATGGCGCCCGTTCCCTTCAGGAAACTGCAACGGAGCGGCTGACCATCCGATACTCGCGACCATCCATGATCGACGAGCTTGTGCACGCACACGTCGAACAGCACCGGAGCCTCTAAGTCCGAAACGATGCCCACAACCCCTCCGTCATCCGAGGTCCGAACCTCCCCCAGACCGCTCGGATCGAAGCATTCCTCGATGAAGCAAAGCGGAGCCCCGGTGAAGCCAATCCCCGCGTCATCCCCATTGAGCACAAAGGCCATCAAATCTGGCTGCGGCACCTCCGCATCACCGTCTCCCCCATCTCCAGATACGGCCTCGCCGCCACCGAACACCCCGTGCTGCCATGCGTATTCCACGACGAGTACCGCCAACGCACCTGCTACGAGGCATGCGACTCCTTTCAACAAGTTCGCCCACATGCGCTTTTCAACCCAAGCATCCATAATCAAACCTCTCATTCAAAGAATATGCCTGCCTTATAGGCATCCACCACCAACGATGTCGAGTGCTTCAGGTGGGGCAATCGAACGCCGAGCACCGAATCGCGCATCCCCATCCCGAAAAGGTTCGGCGTATAGTCGAGCGTCACGGTGTAGCGCGTGAGCCCGCCACCCATGCCCTCGTACCCGACCTCGACCGACGTGAACTCTCCGTCCATCTCGGCTTGAACCGCAGAAGCGATGCTCGCCTGGCTTTGCCCCGCCTGCACTCCATAAGAAGGCGAGGTCGCATACACCCGAATGGCATTGCGCGCCACCCGGTCGAACGAGGCGCAATCCCCAAAGAACACGAGCGCATTCACCGCGATCACCGCGATGACGATTGCCACTGGGATCGTCGCCATCAACTCCATGGTCATCTGTCCCCGCATGTCGCCGACGCGTTCGCCGAGCGTTGCAAACCGACAGCCACTCATCGCCATTGCCGTACCCCCGTGATGCTGCCTGCGATTCCCCGCAACCAGTCCGCAGCAGAGGAGATCAGGTTCTTGGCTTCATCGCGCGCGGAATCGGGCAAGGTAATGGTTAGCGGTATCGAGGGAAGGCCTTCCCCGGCAATCTCTATCTCGGCGATAGTCACCTCCCGGTCTAGATCATCCACAGCCTGTAACGCACGACCCTCCGCGATTCCGATAGCCCCCTGGAGCAAATTCTCACCGGAAAGCCCCGCTGCGGTCCGTTTCACGCTGAGCAACCGGGCAGAAAACTGGCTCCCATCTGCATTCAGTACATGGGCGGTATTCACGAGGACGGGTTTCGGCGCATCGAGCTCGACGGGCTGCAGCCCAAGCGATTCCATCGTGCGTGAAAATTCCTTGGAGCTCCAGAGGCCCAGCCGGCTCTCGCTGTCGAGGGACAACCGTTTATCAAGCTCGTCGATACCCTCCCCGATGCGTCGTTGCCCATCCGCGTAGGCAAACAACATCGCAGACCACACGTCCATTACGCCGTCGAGGACGCTAGCCAGGGGAATATCGCCCCGTTCGCGCAAGCCATCGAGCGCCGCAGACAGCGCGGTGCGCCCCTGTTCGGGCGAGTCGCTCACCAAGGTCGCCCCCGAAATCGCCACACACGTCCCCAACGTGCCGGACCCTCCGACAAGCTGCGATGCGAAACCATAGTCCGCTGGGCGCGACTCCGTTGAGGCGACGATGGCCACCACCCCGAACCTTCCTGGCGGCGAGACGCGAATGCGCTGGGCCGCCATATCCTTGAGCGTGGCCTGCGCAGTCTCGAATAGCGAACCCGCTATCCTGCGAACTTTTCGCGATTTGGGGTCATAGGAATCACGCGCTTCCTTGTAGGCTTGCGCCTCCTCGGCGACGATGCGGTAGTGGTATTCAAATCCGTTATCGATGCTCGAGGAGGCTGCCGCCACGTTTCCCAAGCTACTCGCGGTGAACTGGCATATCGAGCATGGGGTATACGCCCCCGACTCGCGATCGGCCAAAGAACCCACCATCACGGAGTTCGAGGCGCGTGGGCAGCCATCCCATGCATGCATCTCGAATTCACCGGCATCGTTGACGCTTACGGGGTATACCGCCTCGCTGAACAGCCGCGTGTTGCGAAGCTCGGCAGTGTTCTTGGGCAACAGGGGGAAGTCAGCATCAAAGGAATCATCGTCCTCGTGCACGTATCCCGCACCAACCGTTTCGACTGCATAGGCATAGAAACGCTTGCGTAACGCCGAGTTCACCCTCTCGTCCAACGAATCGCTCAACGGCGACTCCGCGGCAAGTCTACGTGGGTAATACGCCTTCGCCCGCTCAAGCGCCACCGAAAAACCCCAGGTGTCCACACTACTGAAATACGGGTTGTCCGCTCCGCTCATATCCGCAAGCGTCGCAGCGCGCTCATACATGCAATGCGATGGATTCGCCCCGCAGTCTGCCTCGTACGCGCGTTCCTTTGCCTCCTTCGCCTTCTTGGCAGCCTCCTCGGCATCCTCACCCGCCTCCATGAGCGCGCCCGCAGCATCATCGACTGCATCCGACAGGGGATTCGAGAAACCTTCGGGGCCCGTCGCAACCTCTTTTCCTTCCAGGGGAAGCGCAAGCGCGAAGCCGAGGTAATGCGATCCCATGCCTCCCTCATTCGCCGCGACCACCCGATACGCGGATGCCGCAACAAGAAACGGCAGCGCCTTTTGGAGCTTCTCCAAACCTTCCGCCGCCTTCCGAGCAAAGGCATCACGCGCTTTCAGCACCTTCTTCCCTACCTTGATGAGCGTGGTCCCCACCTTCGCTGAAATCGGCGTGCATAGCGCGGCGACTCCAAGCCCGAGCGTTACGACGCCGGTGAGCGCAAGCGAAAGCACGATTGCATCGCACATACGCGCGACCAGATAATATTCGGCAATGATGTTATCTGCTGCCAGCGCAGCGGCATCGGCGACCTCTTGCGTATCCGCAGCAGCGGATTGAACGCGATACACCTGGGCGCCCGTGAAAACCAACGACAGGGTAACGAGCAACGCGATGGCGACACCCGCCGTCGAAAACCCATCATTCTCCGGGCACTTGTCCATCCAAAACGGTCGTTTTACCCGTTCCATTCGTCAGCCTCCTTTGCACTCATCTCCACTTCCCCACCCACGAGGAGGGGTTGAGGCCCAATCCATTCGAAGCCACCCAGGCATCTTGGGTGGGAGCACTTGCCGCTACGGAAACCTCGATATTCCCCGACCCGTCTCCAAGCCCGAGGAGAGTGCCGCCCATATCGAGCATGGGCAACAACTCCACGCTCCCCGTGATGCGTACGCTCACCTCAGACGCGCGTTCATCACCGGAAAGCACAACACGCCAAGAACACCCATCCTGATGCCGATGAAAGTTCTCCTGTTGCGGAATCGCCCCTAGATGACGGAGAATCGCCTCCTCGTAAGCCTCCGGGTCTGCTCCCGATGCGGTAGAGCGCGTTGCGAGCATCCGGCAACCTTCGGCGGCAGCCGCCTGCATGACCATGCGGTCGTACAGCAAGATGCCCGGCTGCAGCAGCAAAAGCAGCAGCAGGAAAATTAGCGGTATAAGGAATGCCCCTTCGACCGTTGCTTGCCCATCGTCTGCGCGAAGGCGCGCACCTGCTCGCTTAGTACATGAAGACATCGACAAATGCCCCGGGTGCCGCAGATGAAACGTGGTGTGAAGCGCTCTGCAACGCATGCTCGACGAGCAGCCCCGCATCAAACGCGTGCCACATCGCCCCGAGTCCTGCCACCAGGGACAGAAAGGCAAATAGGACAATCGCGTACTCGACGGTACCTTGCCCAGAGCAGCTGCCGATGACCGTGTTGAAACCGCTGCCGACGCCATCGTCACAAACCGTTGATTCCCGTTGCGATAGCATCCCAGAGCTCCTGGATGCGCGGACGAAACAAGGTGATTGCCAAGATGGCGATAACGACGAGCACTCCCACGAGGATCGCATACTCGGTCGTCCCCTGGCCTCGCGTTTCCGCAAGCTTGCCTGCAATTCTTCCGTGCAGGTATCCGCATGCATCTGCCAACAGCGCATTCATGTACTTCATATCCAACCTCCTGAGTTAGAAACCCTGAACCAGCTCCAACATCACTGGCCCCAATACCAACAGCAACATCGCGGGTAGGATGAGCGCCCCCACGGGAAGCATCATCTTTACCGCCACCTTCGCCACGCGCTCCTCCATGCGCGCCCGATGGACTTCGCGCGCCTCGATGGCAGCCGCTTCGAGCGCATCCGTGATAGAGGTCCCGAATCGCAGGGAGCGCACCATGCTGCGCACGACACGCGAGAGCAAGGGCGAGTCATACTCGGATTCGAGCGCATGGAGCGCCTCCTCGCGGGTAATGAGTCCCATCTCCCATTGGCTTGACACCCGTGTCATCGAGCGCCCGAGCTCCGTCTGGAAATAACGGGGGTACAACATGAACGAGCGCTCGAAGGAAAGCCCGCTTTGCAGGCCGAGCACCACAACCTCGACCATCTCGGACAAATGACGTTCCATATCGGCATTGCGCGCCTTTGCCTGCCCGCGCAGGGAAGCCGGGATGGCATAAAACCCCAATCCACATCCCGCAACAGCCAAAACCGCGGCGAACTCCGCCGAAAACACCGCGCCCACCAGCGCGCCGGCTAGCACGCCTGCAAACACCATGCGCACGCGCAGCGCCTTCACCGTTTCGGGCGAAACGGTATCGGCGATGCCAGCCCGCGCGAGCATTGCCGGCAGATTGGCGCAGCCGATGTCCCACACCCGCATGCGTGCGATAGCGCGCAGCCAGTTGGGCTGGACAACTCCCGCCGATCGGCGTAGGAGACCGATGATGCCGGATTCTGGCAACATCCCGTTCGCCGCGTGCGAGTCCAGGCCTGCCCCCACGCGCATCGACGCCTTCAAGCGGCGATGTCGTGCATGCGCGCCCGCGCGCTGCCGAACCGCAACCGTCAACAAGAACCCGCTCAAGCCCGCGGCCGCATATGCCACCACCAGCACCGGATTCATCCTAAGCCTCCCCTACGTCGAGCAAGCGCCGAACGATGAGCACGCCCGCCAACTGCATCCCCATCGCGACGCAGAAGACGGCCGCTCCCAGCGGCGAGGAGAAGAACGGGGCAAGGAAGCCGGGGGAGACCAACGAAAACACTGCTATCAAAACAAAGGGCATGATGGTGACGACTCGCATGGAAAGCCGCGCTTGCGCTGTTTGCACGCGCAGCGATCGCCGCAAGGCAAGCTCGCCTTCAATCGACTCACAGGCGCTGTCGATGATCTTCTGCATGCTCCCCCCGGTCTGATGCTGAATCTCCAACGCCGCGGTGACGAACGACAGCTCGGGCAGGTCGGAGTTCTCGCGCATGCGTTGCAAGGTCTCGGTGGCTGTGCGACCGGTTTCCAAATCGCTCGCCGCTTTCTCGAACAGCGTTCCGAGCGAGCCGCGAATCTCGCTAGCGAGATGCCTGAATGTTTGCAGAAGCGAATAACCCACATGGAAGCAAGCACTCATGGCATGGAGCATGTCCGGAACCGATTCACGTATCTCCTCCACGTGTCGTTCTCGGGACTGATGCGCAGCGATACCCAACCCGATGAGAACGCATACAGCCGACATCGCCCCGAACACCCAAGACGCGGTGACAACCCAGCCTAGGGGAATGCAAGCTGTGGCTGCGAGGGCGGCAATGCCGCCAATGCGTTCGGGGCTGGTCTCATATCCGCGTCGCCTGGCCAGAAAGCACAGGTCCTTGCAATACCCGGCGATGCGTGCGTGTTGGCAAAGCCTGCCAACCAGAGCGGTTGCGGGAGCCACGCCGTTGCGAAGCAACCTGGCAAGCAAACCGCTTTCACCGGCCATTGCCGTTTCTTCCACGCGTCTCGTGGCGCGGGCACGACGCAGCGATGCCAGCACCTCGGGAAAAGCCAAGGATGCAGCGACGAACGCGGCCGCCACCGCTACCATCCTTACAGTATCGAGCGTTTCCACGATTCCACCTCCCCGCGTCGCGCCAGGCACAGCGTTTCGAGTTCATCGATCCAAGCAGGCACCATCCACCACTTGCCCCGCGCATCCGCATAGGCCCGCTCGTACACGACTTCAGCTTGGGCCTTGCCCCGTTCGGCGTTGAAGCGGTACTCGACAACCTGCGTTACGAATCGGTTTCCCGCCGCATCGCGGGCAATCTGTACCCCCAAATCGAGCGCCGAGGCAATTTGCCGCTCTATCACATCGACCGGTAGCTCCGCTGCATAGCGCACCATCGTCATCAGACGCAAAAGCGCATCTTCGGGCGAGTTCGCATGCAGCGTGGTGAGCGATCCGTCGTGCCCCGTGTTCATGGCTTGCAGCATGTCGAGCGCTTCCGCGCCGCGGCACTCGCCCACCACAATGCGGTCGGGGCGCATACGCAGGGCATTCATCACAATTTGGCGAATGCTCACCTCACCTTCGCCCTCCGCGTTCATCGGGCGCGCCTCGAGCGACACGACATGGGGATGCCCCAGGAACCGCAACTCGGCAGAGTCCTCGATGGTTATGACGCGCTCTGAGCCGGGAATCTCGCACGAAAGCGCGTTCAGCAAGGTCGTCTTGCCCGTGCCAGTCCCGCCCGAAACGGCAATGTTCTTGCGCGCAACAACCGCCCAGGTTAAAAAGCGCTCCATCGGTTCATCGATACTCCCAAGCCCCACCATCTCGCGAAGCGTTATCACGTGATCGGAAAACCTCCGAATGGTCAGCAGGGGGCCGGAGCGTGAAATCGGGGGAATCACCGCGTTCACGCGCGACCCATCATCCAGGCGGGCATTCACCATGGGCGAGCTCTCGTCTATGCGACGACCAAGCGGGCCGATGATGCGATCGATTAGCGCCCGAATCTCCTCTTCGCTGGAAAACCCCTTACCGCTCGGGTGTAACACGCCGCCGCGTTCGTAATAAACCGAATGCATGCCATTCACCATGACCTCGGTAACATAACGATCGGCGAGTAAACCCTCGATGGGCCCGAACCCGAAAATCCCGTCGACAAGCGCATCGGTCATCCGTTCTCGCAAATCGTCTCCGCATTTCGCCATTCCAGGCAAGGCATCGTCTTCGAAGAGGCGACGGCAAACGCTGCGCACTTCGTTCTCGGCGAGGATGGGATTTTCCGCGACCATCTTCGCAAGCTTCTCGCTGGGGATTTGCTCCTGCAGCAACGCCCGCAGCTGTACCGGGCTTATCGGCACCTTAGAGGACAAGCCCGAATCCGTGCCATTACCTACCTCGCGTATGCGCGAAATCAAAGACATGCCGCACGCCCTCTCCGCTTTAGCGACTTGCGCTTCTGCTTCGATTTGGGCTTATCCCTTCCATCGTCGAGCACGGCATCGGGAACCGCTCCCCCAAGGGCAGCGGGTATCACCCTTCCGAGGAAATCGTTCAGGCTCAGGCAGAGGTCGTTGCGCTCCTCCACCAGCTGCCGGGCCATACCAGACGACATGAGCTCCGCCACCGCCGGACCGCCCTCTTTCAATTCCGCGACGGCAACCCCATTCAGCGCACACGAGATGTCAATCGAGGACAGCAACGCCTTGCGCGAGCACCGGTTCACCGCGAAAAGGAATGGATGAGCCGCCACCCCGCAACGAGCGCACAGCTCGAGCGCCTTGCGCACCGCCTTCACCGACGTGGGGCGCTGATCCATCAAAAACAGGGTGTTTGAGCTCGCCTCCATCATCTGCACGTGGCTCTCCGTCCAGAACGACCCCGTGTTCACTACTACGACATCGAAGCAATCGCGAGCGCGCTCGATAAGCCCCGGCATCTGAGACAGATACAGTTCCGATTGCTCGATACGTTCGGGTGCGGAAACCACGATCGGGCCGCCGAGCTTCGCCGCCTCCTCCAGCAATCGGGGCTCTGCCACCACTTGGTCGACCGTTAGCCCGTCTTCCTCCCCGAACATCGCGGCGACATCCCCGAATTGCAGATCTGCGTCGATGAGCGCCGTCCGATAGCCATGCCCAGCTGCAATAAGGGCTGATAGCGCTGAAATCGTGCTTTTGCCCGTGCCCCCACTCGCACTTACCACACACAGGACATACCCGCGGCGCCCAATGGATTCGTTTACCTGCGGCGGGTCTTCTCGCACGCCGGAAGCGGCATCCCCATAAGCCTCGACCGCAACGGGGGTATCTTGCGCGGCTGCGTCATCTTGGTTGTCTCGAAGAACATCAAAAGCAACTTCGGCATCGCCTGCATAGGTATAGGGAATTCCGTGGCGCGGCCTGCGCAGACCTCCCGACGCCGTTTCCACCGCTTGGTCGCGGGTGGCAACCGGATTCGTTGGCGTGCGGCGGCGTGGATTCTCCCGCTGGAACAAGCTCTTGTTCTCGGCATAGCGGCGCGCCATTTCGGGATAGCCCATCACTTCGTCTATTCCCGCCGCCGAGGCTCGGCTGAGCAACGACCCGCTACCCCGCCAGGCCACCAGGCATACCTTCGCTTCCTGGCAATCACGCTTCAAGGCCGCGGCCAGGTTTATCGGGTCGACCTCATCGCTTGAAGCAACCCAGATTTCGTTCACGCCGGGTGAGCCTTTAACATGCTCCCGTGCCTCATTTGCACTCGACAACGGAATGAGCCAACGTTGCTTCTCGAGGAATTCGCCCTCGAGGCCGATCATCGAGGGGTCGCGCAACGACTCGGAATCGGCACACAAGACAATTTCATGCATCTTAATCCCCTTTCTTCTGACCTGGAATGGTGAAATACAGGTTGCCTTTGTTTGCTGCGGAGACGAATTCCTGCACGCGGTCCGCCTCCACCGCCACGGTTATCCAAGAGATTCTCTTGCCCGACCCGCTCGCATTCCCGGCGCTTGTTGCCAACACAAGCACGTCTTTTGCCAGCGGTTTTGCCGTCTCGCTGTTTGCGAGGTACACGTCGACCTTCATTCCGTGCTCGACCGCCCCGCCCACGGCATTCACGTCCGCGGCGGGCAATGACACAGCTGAAAGCCCTTCGGGCACGTCGATGTGCTCGGCACTCTGATCGAATCGTTTCTCGCAAACCACCTCACCCGCCACGATAGGCGAGCTCACTTGACGCCCCAAGGCGTCGGAATACGAAACGGGATTGTCGGGCAAAAGGTCGGTGACCCACACCTTCGTCGTGACGTTCGATGCGCCGATGAACTCCCCCGCTGCGATGTCGGTCGTGGCTACGCAGGCTTCAACCTGCTCGCCCCCGAAACGCTCGAGCGCGGCGGCGCGCTCCAGGTCTGCCTGCGCTTGAATCTCGCCCGTGAACACGAAAACCGCGAGGGCGCAGAGGATGCCCGAGAGCAAACCGAGAACTGCTGTCTTCCTGTTCATGCCACCTCCTTCCGTCTGGAAAAAGAGCATGGCAGGTCGACCTCACACGAATCTCTGGCAAACCTTAGAAAGACCTTAGATAAGCCTCACATAGACCTTAGATAAACCTTATTCGGCGGGAATGAACTGGAGATTTAGAAGTGTCGAATCGTGCAAGACAGCACCTCACACATAGGCGGTTTTGACCGTCCAATTCATCGATTATTCACGTGTTTTCAGCGCAGAATACCCTGTTATTCAGCCTTGGGCGCGCCGTTAACAGATAAGCATCGCGTCGCCGAACGACAGCATGCGGTATCGCTGCGCGATGGCGTGCGCGTATGCGTTCATCACGTTCTCGCGCGAGGAGAACGCACTCACGAGCATCATGAGTGTCGAGCGCGGCACATGGAAATTCGTCACCAGGCAATCAACCGCATGGAACTCGCTGCCCGGAAGCAGGAATAGATTGGTTTTCGCCATGTCGCGCGGCAGCAAGCGACCCGCTTCGATATCCCAGGCGCTCTCGAGGCTGCGCACGCTCGTCGTGCCGATTGCGAACACGCGGCTTCCCCGCTCATGCGCCGCATCCACAGCGGCAACCACCTCTTCGGACACGGAATATGTCTCGGTGTGCATTGCGTGCTGCATCGGGTCTTCCTCGTCGACGATTCGGAAGGTATCGAGCCCCACCTGCAGCTCGACGGTATGCCAGGCCGCGCCCTTCGCCTGGATGCGCTCGATGAGCTCCGGTGTGAAATGCAAACCCGCCGTCGGCGCCGCGGCGCTGGCCTCCCGGCGCGAGTACACGGTCTGGTACATTTCCTCGTCGCCCTCGTAGCCGTGGATGTACGGCGGAAGCGGCGTATGCCCCACGGCATGCAGCGCCTCGTCAAGACTCGGTTGCGACGTGCGCAACCGGGCGACGCGCTCGCCCTTGCCCTCCCCGGGTGCCCAATCCACGATCTCGGCCTCCATGGCGACGGACCCATCGGGGCCGGCGAATTCGACCACCGCGCCCGGCTTGAGGCGCCGACCAGGACGGACGAGCACCTCCCATGTGGCTTCGCGGCTGGTCACGCCCGCTTCCGGCATCGGACGCAGCAAGAACACCTCGGCAGAGCCGCCAGTTCCCCGCTTCGCGCCCAACAAACGCGCCGGCAACACGCGCGTCTCGTTGGCCACCAGCACATCACCCGGCTCGATGAAGTCGTAAATATCCTTGAATATCTTGTCCTGCAAGGCCCCGGTCATGCGATCCATCACCAGCAGCCGGCATTCATCGCGCACCGGCGCCGGCGCCTGCGCGATAAGCTCTTCGGGCAACTCGTAATCGAAATCGCTTGTCTTCATAATCGGGGCTCTTCTTCCTACTTGCGAATTTAGCGTGAAATACAATAGCAGAATCGAAGTGTGGTACACTACCACCCCACATGGGCGATTGGCGCAGCGGGAGCGCAACTGCCTTACAAGCAGTGGGTCGGGGGTTCAAATCCCTCATCGCCCACCATGAAAGACCAGGCCAGCCGCATATTTTGCGACTGGCCTTATTGTTTGTCTAGGTGTTCGGGGATATCTTCGGGGATATTCGCCCAAAATCATGCAGTTTTGGCGATGGTCGGAAGAGCTATCACTTCCGCGCTTGCCCTTGCCGGTGAACCCAAGATACCGCCTATAAGGTCGGCCGCAGCCTTGTCGTTAGCTGGTATCGCGTGAGCATAAAAGTCAAGCGTTATCGCGCTTGTAGCGTGGCCTAGACGCGTCTGAACCGTTTTGACGTCAACGCCGTTGCCAAGCAGCAGGGTTGCCGCAGTGTGCCGCAGTTCGTGAATCTTCAATCCGCAGAACCCATGCGCCTCGCGAAATGCACGCCACCAGCGGGAAAGGTTGTAATAATCCATCAGCCCACCAGCGTCGTTGCAACATACGGGGGTGTTCCCATCCTGTTTTACGGCGCTTGTGGAGCCGTCCGCGTTAACCGTCCTCACGCGCAAAAGCGCTTGTCGTTGTGTTTCTTTCCAGGCTCGAAGGTGCGCTACCGTATCAGAGTCAATAGCTATTGTTCGCACACCCGCCCTGCTCTTCGGCTCCTTCAATTCCATATCCTTCGACAGGGAGCGGATTACTTGAATGCTGCCTCCATCCAAGTCTATGCATTCCCACGCTAGGGCGAGCGCTTCGCCGCGCCTCATGCCAGTCGCCAGGATGATGCGAAGCGCGGCTACGCACGACAGGCGGCTGATTCCGCGCACCTGCCCACGGCCCCAAAGCTTGTCGCCGCCATTTGCACGCTGACTCGCCCAATCGCACATACGGTTCTCTTTCTCCGCGAATTCGCGCATCACCACGTGTTCTTCCGCGTCAAGGACGGCACGAAGGCGCGCCGCTTCTTCTGCCGAAAGGGAAAGACGCGTCTGAATCCTTGCTGCTTTGGGCGAATCCATCAGGGTCAAAGGGTTGCGAACTATCCACTCCCGCTGCAATGCGAAGTTGAATATTCGCTTCGTGGCCGCAAACACTTTACAGACGGTCGTATTTCCCCGACCACTTGCGCGGATACCGGCTATCGCCTTATCAATGTCATGTTCGCGCACTTCAAGCAAAGGCATAGCGCCTATCTGTTCCTCCATGATGCCAGCGGCATAGACGTAATTCGCGAGAGTGGAGCGCGTGACCCTGTTGGCATTGCGCATCGAATCTTCCCACGCTTTGGCGGCGGCGCTGAATGTGAGTTTGGCCGAATCCTTGCTCACGTGTTCATACTGCTCTGCAAGCTGGCGGCATGTGGCGCGCGCCTCTTCAAGGGTGCCATGGAAAACCTTCTGGGGCGCCTTCAACTGGCGTTTGCGCGCTCGCCCTTGCGAGTCCGTGTATTCTTCCGTCCCCAGGGTAACACAGATGCGCCAAACCAAGCGTCCCTGCTTGTCCCGCTGTTGCACCTTCTGCGGCTTGCCGGTCGATGGATCAAGAACAGGATTCCCATCCTTATCCAGCTTGGCAAGCATAACGGGGCTGATACTGCCAGTGCCGTAGTTTTCGCGTTGCTTCTTGCGTGCCATCGTCTACCGTCCTTCCCTGCGCTTCTTGGCCCCCTGATAGCTCTTTCTGAAGCTAGTTACGCTTGCATATTGGGGGTAATCCGGGTAATTCTCTTCAAACCGCTTCTGTGCGTCCTCGTAGGTGAAGCCGTCTTGTCCCACCCGCAACCCGATGGACGGCAAATAATCATCTATGAACGCTACTAATGCGTCTGTGCGGTCCTGATTCCTGCGATGCCTTGGCGCCTCGTCGCTTGCGGTGCCTTCCCCATAACACCCAATCAGCGCGTCTGCCTGGTCCGTAAGCTCACGCCCCAATTCTTGAAGCTGTGTAATGCCGGGCTTGAAATCCCGCAGCCTGACATTCCAGCCTTTATAGCGACCGTCGCCGCCATGCCAAGGACGATACGAGCACTTCTCGCCAATGCTCGCCCTCCCATTGGTGAGCACATACATGGCCGCACGTAATGGGTTCGTCACGATGTTTTGTTGTAAAAGGAGTGCCAGCAAAGCCGCCTTGTACGGTATCGGCAGCCGTTCGTATTCGTCGCCCCTCTCATCGAGGAACCTTGCGACGCTTCCAACGTCCCAGCGAGGCTCGAAGTGCCTATTCCAATCCGGTCCAACAACGAACAATGGAACGTAATGGCTGACCTCTTCCCCATTCTCCATCCGCCAGGTTTTCACCGTGCCAAGCTTTACGCCTGCATGAGCGACTAACCATCCGCCAGGCACTTCACCGCCAAGCGGCAACGTATCTCCTTCGCCGTTCTGACGTTGGTCAAGCGCTGCCATCACGCAAAGCCTGTCCGAATACGTAAGCGCTTCAAAGTCCGGGCGCTCTTTCATGATGGCCAGGTGCAGCGGCTCTATATAAAGACTATTCACCTTTGCCAGGAAGGATGCGTCCTGCATTTCCTGGGCCGGTGACAATTCGTCCCAAGCGACCATGTTTAATTCCTTCCCTTGGCATTGCCTCGTCAATACTAACTCCCTTCTAATATTGACATATCAGCTTGACTAGTCAAGCCTAAATGTCGGGCAGCAAATGGAAGGAGCATTCATGCTGCGAATCAAATACGAAATGGACGTACGGCGCGTGAGGCAGAAGGAAATCAGCGCCAGGACGGGGCTTGCGAAGCAAACGGTCAGCAAGATAGTGAACGGCGTGGAGCCGCCCTACCCCAAGAGGGGCCAGCGCATTGCAGATGCCTTGGGCTGGCGCGGCGATTGGCGCGAACTTTTCGAGGAAGTTGAGGTGCTCTAATGGGCGGTCGTTTCATCTACATCCCCGAACCCCAGAGTGAGGAACGGGGGCAGCAGGCAGGGAAGCTGCACAAGGTCGAAGAGGTGGCCGAACTCTGGGGGGTATCCCCGCGAACAATTCGTAGGGAGATTCAGGCAGGCCGTTTGGGTTGCGTAAAGGTCGGTCGTTGCGTGCGCGTCTCGGATGCCCAGATAGCTGCTTACGTGGAAGGGGGCTACCGTGAGGGTCAGGAATAGCGAAGCCCGTCGTGCTGCTGGTCTGGAAGCTTACGAGCACGACGGACCCGGTATCAATGGAGCCTTCCCGGCTCCTTCTAGCGTCGATGATACCACGTTGCAGGCTTACGCCAGCGCCTGCGAGTGGAGGCGCCTGAATCCGACAGTATGGCGCGAATGGGAGAAGCAGGCCCTCGCTCACGCGACAAAGGGGCAGTGTTTCTCGATGGCCAGCCTTGTCCAGGCAGCAAGGTGGAAGGATAGGGTCAACAGCAACGGGGAGCCCGTGCGAGTGAATAATAATTATTCCCCGATATGGGCGCGGATGCTTGCGGCTGAGCACCCTGAAGTCGAACCGTATATCCAGATGCGGCACAGCAAGTACGCGGCTTTTTTCGATGAAGGGACCGGGCGTGGGCAAGATTAGGACGGCATACAGCGAGTCGGTGTGCAACTCCGACGAATTTCTTGGCTTGTCCCTTGAAGCCCAAGCCCTCTACTTCCATCTTGGGTTCGACGCTGACACGATTGGTGAAATCCACGGAGCCAAGAGCAAGGCCAGGGGCTATGGCATGGGCCTTGCCGCATTGGATGAGCTGATGGAGGCTGGTTACTTGCTAGAAATCGGTGGCCGTTGGTTCATCGCTCACTACTACGAGAACAACGTCAAGCCTACGAACGACAATGTGAGGAAAGCCGCCAACCGATTGTGGGATGCCCGCCCCGCACCCCTTGCATTTGCTGGCGAGAGTTGGGGGTCTGCCTATGTCGCGATGCCGACAGATTATGTGGATCACGAAGGTAGTCTACAAGTAGCCTACGAAGAGCCTACTTGTAGCCTTCAGGTAGACAGTAATGGTAATGGTAACGGTAGCGGCGACAGTACCACTAAGGTTATTTGCAACGACAAGGGCAACACAATGGAAGGAAACGTAAGCGCGATGGAAGGGGTAGGGGTAAACGGGGAAGGGGGAACTGCGCACACCGTTCCCTGCCCCGCCTGCCAGCAAGTGCACGAAGTGCAGGGCGAAGAAGGAGCCGAGTGGGTCCACTGCGACCGCTTGGGTATGACGTACTGGTGGGACAGCGAAAGAAATCAATGGGCTAGATAGCCGCGCCGCCACGCACCTACTTGAAAGCACCCCGTACGAGGTAAGCACCCGTGCGGGGTGCTTGCATTGAGGCCCCTAAACGGCCTAGATACCCCGTTGTGTGAGCCGATACCTGCTGCAAATAAGAGCACCAAACCCCCACCCAGAGGCCATGAGAGCAAGCCACAGAGTTTGGAAGGGGGGAGCGACGCGACAAACCAGCCGGGTATGCTGCCGTTTTGTCCGTTTTTGACGTGCCATCTTGCCGCATGGGGCTTGGCCCCACCCCCCATAGCGTCTACCGGAACGCGAAAGCAAGGGGACCGGTGAGGGGACGAAAATATCTGGACGGCAAAAAAAATAATTTTCACGTTCATGCACCCCACCATTGACTTGCTAGAGTCAACCTGCGCACTGAAAAGATGCTCGCTCTGCGTCAAGCACTTCCGGTTACGGCAACGTATCCTCGAAGGGCGCAGTGGTGCCGTAAACGCCTTATACTGACACTTAGAGAACCCATCATCAGAAGAGCGGGGGCACGGTGACTGACAATGCAAGCCTTGGGGCGGCTAAAACTGCGAAGAACGACGAATTCTATACGCGTTACAGTGATATCGAAGCTGAAATGAACGCATACGTTGAATACAATCCAGACGTGTTCCGCGACAAGACCATCCTGCTGCCGTGTGACGACCCCGAGTGGTCAAACTTCACCAAATACTTCGCCTCAAACTTCGAGCGGTTCGGGCTGAAGAAGCTCATTTCGACTTCTTACGCTAAGGGCGCCGGTAATCGCCAACTCACATTGTTTGAAGCCGAATCACCTTTATACGACGAAGAGAAGCACGAAACTCGCGGTAAGCTGTTCGTGCTGACACACGACGCTGACGGGTCGGGGAATATCGATACGGACGATATCGAGTTTACAGGCTATCTCGAAGGTGATGGAGATTTTCGCTCTGCTGAGATATGTGAGCTCCGAGACGAAGCCGATATTATCGTTACCAATCCACCGTTTTCACTGTTTCAAGATTTCATTAAATGGATCATGGATGCTGGGAAACAGTTCATTGTGATTGGCAATCAGAATTCCGTATCGCACAAGGATATTTTCCCGTTGTTCATGCAGAATCTGATTTGGCTTGGAGCACCTTTTAGCAACGGCGATGCATATTTCGAT
>JAUNCA010000121.1 GCA_030526775.1 Coriobacteriia bacterium
GACTGCGCCACATCCCGTTTGCGTTGCGAGATTATAGCAGAATGCGAATCCTTCATCCGGAGGCATAGTGTACACCACTAAAACCTTAAACAGCCGACTGCAACATTTCCTTCAAAAGTCGCAGCGCATTGCCACGATGGCTGATGGCCGACTTGCGTTCCTGGGGCACCTCGGCAAAGGTCACTTCCCCACCGAATTCGTCGGGAAGGAACAGCGGGTCGTAGCCAAACCCGTTCTCGCCACGCAGCTCGTGGCCGATATGGCCTTCCACCGTTCCACGCGCAACCGTTTCAGTGCCGTCCTCGTCGATGAACACGAGCGTGCAGACGAAGCGCCCGGTGCGCTGCTCGTCGGGCACGTCGGCTAGTTCGCGGAAAAGCTTCTCGTTGTTGGCGGCATCGTTGCCGTCCTCACCCGCGTAGCGCGAGGAATACACGCCCGGCGCTCCCCCGAGCGCATCCACCTCGATGCCGGAATCGTCGGCCAACACGGCGCAGTCGCCGCCAGCAGCGGCACGGGCGGCCTCGGCCTTGATCCGCGCGTTCGCCTCGAAACCGTCACCATCCTCGACGGGATCGGATTCGATGCCCGCTTCACGCAAGGTGAAGAACTCCCAACCGGGGAAATCCAGCGCATTGCGGATCTCATCGACTTTGTGGGCATTGTTGCTAGCGATAATAACGCGTTTCATCGGCAGTCCTTTCAAAACGAAACGGGCAACCTGGTTGCCCGTTTCAGCTGTATCAGTTGCGGTAGTTCTTAGCCGTGCGAGATAACCGGGGTGCCGGGGGTCACGACGCCGTAGAGCGCTTCCGCCGCATCGTAGGGCAGGTTCACGCAACCATGCGAACCGTAGCCCTCCATGTACATCGATCCGCCGAAGCCCGGCTGCCAGGTTGCATCGTGGAAGCCCACAGCGTTGCCGACGAAGGGCATCCAGTACTGCACCACGGTCTCGTATTCGGGCTGGTACTCAATCGTGGTCTCCTTGTTCTTGCCACGACCGGTGGTAACCTCGACCGGAGTCATCTCGCCCACGAGCTTGGAGGGGCTCTCCATAGTGTTCACCATGAACACGCCCTGCGGGGTGTTGTGCTCGCCGTCGGGCGAACCGGAGATGATGTCGGATTCCCACAGCACTTTGTCACCGTCGTAGAACACGGCATGCTGCGCCGAAAGGTTCACGTCGATGTAGCGCGAGCCGAAGTCCACGCCGTTCTTGTCGGGCAACGAGGCCGCATACTGCGAGCACGGAACCTCGAGCGTGCCCTTCGTGTGCTCGTTCACGGCTTTCTGCAGGTCGGCCAGGAACTGGTTATAATCGACCTGCCAGCCATAGGAACCGCCCGAGATGGTAACCGTCTCGCCGCGCGGCGTGGTATAGGTACGCTGGGTTCCGACGGTATCCACCGAAGCGACCATCTTGTCAAGCCATGCGTACATCAGCTCGTTTTCAAGCCTGGGCACCACGTCATCACCAAGCTTGATCCACTTGGCCACCTGCTTGGGACCGACCTTCTTCCACTCGACGCCGTTGAGCGTGAGCTGGATATCCGTGCCAAGCAGCCCATCGGCGGTGTCGACCGCCTTGGCAAGGCGCTTGTCGTCGCTCAAAAGGTCCGGGCGCAGCAGGTCATCCTCGTTGATCTCGACCTTCGGGAGCATCTGGCTCGCGGCGTCTTTGACCTTTTCCAGCACGACTTCCTCGTCGAGCTTCGTGCCCAGCTTCTCGGGCACGATCGCGAAGCCGCCCTGCTTCTTCTTGTAGGCGATGTTGGCAGGCGTCGGATCGGTCGCGGTCTTGTTGAACTTCTGCACCTTCTTGGTAACGAAGTTGGCGAACTGCTTATCGTCGAAGGTCACCTGCATGGTATCGGACAGGTCCTGCACGTTTGCGCCGAACATATGCACCGGCCATGCCCAGGCGTTGTTGCGCTCGATTGCCTTCTGCGCCACCTTGCCGCTGTCGATGCGCAGGCCGGCAGTCGCGCTCTTCACGTTGAACTTCAGGCCCTCGCCCTTCACGGACAGCTTGTAGGAATCGGAGGCTTCATCGAGCATCGTGGTGGTCTCGTCCACGCCCATGCCGGAAACCTCATAACCGCCGATAACCGTGTTGGGCAGGAAATGCCCGGAGAACCATGCGGCGCCGCCCAGGTAGATGGCCAGCAAACCCGCCACCACGGCAGCGGCGATAATGCCCGCACGGCGCTTGTTCTGGCGCTGCTTGCGGCGCTCCTCGATGGCCGACTCGGTGAAGTTAACCACGGAATCAACGGTGTTCGCGGTGTTGTCCACGCCCGCGCCCGCAGCTGCAGTCGGAACCACGGTCGGAATCGAGCTCTCGCTCAGAACCGGAGCCGCATCCTCATTCGAGAGCGCCCCGGGATACCTGCCGTGTTTGCCCATGTCAGACGGCCTATGCGCGGCACCATTGCCCGCCTCGCCCGCGGCACTCCCGAACTGCTTCTCGTCAAGTTCGTTTTCGCCCATTATCTACTTCCTTCATTCAGCGGAAGTAGGCGCAAACCAACCCCCGCGCGCATGTTCATAGAGAACAGAAATGATACCATTTGGGCTTGTTTTGGCCGTTTCGCCTGCCACTATTCACAAAGCCTGCACCCGACGCGCACCGCAGCGCCATACACCAGCCCTGCCGGCGGGGTCATACCGGCACGAACGGGCTACAGCTCCGGAAATGATGAATTATCCCCGCGGTAAATTGTCCCAGAATGATGAATTATCCCCGCGGTAAATCATCATGCCGGGCTACAACCCCAGATAACGCTTCCAGAACGGCGCGGACGTCATCTCGCGCATCTTGCCGCGGTACCGCTCGGCCACGGCCGCGCTCGTGTCGCGGTACGTCGCCATGAGGTTGCGATAACGCACGAGCAGAGCGCGCCGGCGCTCGCGATCGATGGTGCGGATGGCGCCGCGTTTCCCATCGGGGGTAAGCGCCACCAGCTGCTTGCGCATAGCCGTCTTGTACCAAGGCACGAAATTCTCGCTCACGCTCGGCGATATCATGCCCGGCTTGTTTGACAGCAGGAAATCGGGGAACCAGTGGCGGTCGTGCGGAATGGCCACGAGCAGCTTTCGCAGCGTGTGACCCGAATAGTCGCCTTCAAGCCAGTTGAGGTTCACCTCGAGTCGCTGCATCACATCCTGGTCGAGCTCCTCCACGGGCACGAACTTCTCGGCCTTCGCGATGGCAGCGCCCATCCGTTCGAAGGGGTCGCCCTTCATCAGAACATCGGGACCCTTGAGGTAATCCTCCAGGCCATCGAGCCAAAGCTCCGCAGCCGCATAATCCATCGTGCGGATGTAGATGTTGAACAAACGCCAGTACAGCAGCATGAACACGAGCTCGCCCTGGCGAATGTGCAGGGCGCGCACCACGAGCATGTTGCGGATGTACTGGTAGCAAGCCACGGCCGCGTTGAATCGTCCTTCGAAGCGCGCATGCCACACGCAGATGCCGTTCATCGTCATGTACGTGGGATCGCAGCGCAAGCCGTACTCGACATCGTCGCAACGCACGAAGAACGGCATCGGCAAGCCCATCTCGGTAATGTAGCTCATGGGTATGCAGCTGAACCACCAGGCGCCGTACGCGTTTTCCACCTCGACGTCGATGGTCTCGTTCTGGACGATGCCATCGAGCCCGTCCACGAGCAGATCGGGCTTCACCTTGGCGAATCCGCCCAGGTTACGCACGTAGGAAACATCCTCGAACAGCAACGACGGCCGCTCGAGCTGCAGCATCGCGCCGTTCACGAAAGCGCGCGAGTATTCAGACGACACCAATGACAGCAGCGAATGCAGCCGCTTGATGCTCTCCACCGACATGCGGACGTCATCGTCCATCAGCACCACGTGCGTGAAATCCGTCTCGTGCTCGCGGGCCGCCATCATGCCGCGCGCGAAGCCGCCGGCACCGCCCGCGTTCACATTGGGAATCACGCTCACGCCATCGCCCGAAAGCGCTTCGGCATCGAGCGTCTGGCCGTTGTCGACCACGAACAGGTGGAAGCCTTGGGCGACCGGCTCGTCCGACCTCACGATGCCCGCGCGGATGCGGCCGATGTTCGGGACGATGAACTCCTCCTTCTTGAAGGTGGTGGTGCAAAGCGCGAGCCGCACGTCCCTCACCTGGGATTCCTCTACCAGCGTGTAGTAGTAGATGTTGCGCACGCGCACACGCCCCGCGGTGGACAGCGAGAAGCCCGACACGACGGCATCGCCCATCGGGATGTCTATCTCGTGCGTCTTGAAATCGGTCGCAGCGTCGAACAGCGCACCGCCGGACGCGACCTCGACGGCCTTCGGGCCCGAACCGCTCGTCGTGCCGTAGCCCACCGTGTTCACGCGGCAGGGGTCGCCGGCCATCTCGAGATGCAGGCGAATGCTCACGATACCCGCGTAGCGGCGCCACTTCGCGACGGATACCGAGTTGAAATACGTGCAGAAATCGACCGTGCCCGTGAAGTACATCACGCCATCGCGTGCGAACACCTTGGCGTTTTTGGACTGGTGGAACAGCAAGCCCGTATCGTTTTTCAGATAGTCATCCGCCTCGAGCAGGATGTTCGCGAGTTTGAAACGTCGCATGCTATTCCCCTTCCCCGTCCACGAACTCGATGGGCGGCTTGAACCGCAGGCCATCGATGTTGCTCGACGCGATGATGCCGATCTTCTTCAGCTTATTGTCGGGCGAATGGCGCAGCACCCGGAGCATATGCCCCAAGCCGCGCGCCACAAGGAAACCATAGCCCGCCAAGCCTTCCCCGCGATACAGCACCACGTCGTTGCGGTATACCAGACGATAGCGGTCCAGCCGCTCGGGCACGTCATCGACGATCGTTCCCGCGCCGTTGTTCGCCGATGCATGGGTAACCACGCTGCCGCCCACCACATAGCAGGGGTGAATGCGCGAGATGCGGCGGGTGAATTCCCAGTCGTCGGTCCAGATGAAGAAGTCCTTGATGGGAAGCCCCACCTCGCGGATTATCCGGCTCGGCACGAACAGGCTCACGAACGAGGCCAGCGTGCAGGGCTGCAACGGCAACGTGAAGTCCTCGATATTGTGCGTAAGGGGATGCCGCTGCACGTTCATCTTGCAGATGGATCCGTCCTTCCAACGCACCACGCTCGACAGGTACCCGTATTCACCCTCCAGCCGGTAGTGCGCATCGATGAGCCCTTGCAGCGAATCGGGGTGCGGCATGCAGTCGTCGTCCATCACCCAGCAGTAGTCGTAGCCGGCCTTCACTGCTTCGCGCAGGCCGTAGTTGAACCCGCCCGCGCCGCCGAGGTTCGCGCCGGTGTTGCGGTAATCGATGGCGCCCGCCGCGATAAACGGCTCCAAGGCCTCGCGCGTGCCGTCGGTACTCGCGTTGTCCACAACGATTATCCCGAGCTCCTCATCGCACGGCACCGGCCCGCCAGTTGCCAGCGAACGCTCGATTACCTGCGCTTTCAGGTGCGCGATGCACTCGAGCAGCAGGTCTTTGCGGTTATAGGTCACAACAACGGCAGCAACTGGTTGCATGGCGTCAGCATCCCTCTTCCATCTTCATCGCCCGTTGTGCCCCGATTGCGGGACACCGCCCCCGTCGAGCAGGAGCTTTCGGGTGGTGAAATTCCAAACCATGACAATTGCCGTGGCCCCGATTTTCACCAGCAAGTAGTGCACGCCGGCAAGCTCGACGCCCGCCCACATGCACAGGTTGTTTATGGCGAGGCCGATAACCGACAGCACGACGAATATCGCGAACTCGCGCTGGCGGGACAGCCCCTCTTTGTGCGCGAACACGTAGCGCATCGACGCCAGGTAGTTGAACACCACCGACACCGTGAACGAAATGGTCGCGCTGATGAGGTAGTTCACCCCGAATGCCTCGGTAAGCAGCGCCAGCAGCCCATAGTCGATGACGAACGCGATGGCTCCCACCACCCCGAACTTCATGAACTGCTCCGCCAGTCGCGTTATGGCATCCAGTGCGCACTCCCTCCAATCAAGGGCGATTATAGCCATTACCGGGAGGTTTGTATGAAAACCGATACGAACAGCAAACGCGCGGCCGTTTCGTTCGCAGAAACGGCCGCGCGCGGGCAATAAAAACGGCGCTCGCAAGAACGCCGCGTGAATTTGTGGCGCCCCTACCGAGAATCGAACTCGGGTCTCAGCCTTGAAAGGGCCGCGTCCTGACCTCTAGACTAAAGG
>JAUNCA010000252.1 GCA_030526775.1 Coriobacteriia bacterium
TGGTATCTCAAGAACGAGTGGCTTATCACCTGCGGAGCAATGAACGAAAACGGTGTCACCCGCACTCCTTGGGGCAATTCGCAAATCGGACATCGTCAGCTCTGGCTGCGTGACGAGAACTATACCTGGTCCTGCAAGTACGTTACTTCTTGGGGTATGCACGCATTCTTCCACAGCGTACTAATGAACTATGCAGGCACGTATGTTACCCAGCCGCGTTTGGGCATCAACCAGTCGCATGGTTGCGTTCGCATGGCCATTAAATGGTGCAAGGGGATTTATGACAACAACGATATCCTCCGCGGCTCCTCGGTGACCAGCTGGGACACCAAGATTCCGTGGTCGATGAACCGATAGTGATGCGTTACGTGTCTTGAGACGATGATGTGATATGCAGGCGGCGCGGAGCTCATCCGCGCCGCCTGCGTTCAATACTACCTGCAACTGGAGGTTTGCCAATGGATTTCAAAACGGATTATCGGCTTGAAGATTACATCCTCGACACAACATGGGAATCGCTTCCCGAGGCTGTCAGGGAACGTGCTCGTGGATGTGCGCTCGACCTCATCGGGGCGCTCACGCTCGGAAGCCAGGGCAAGCAGTTCCGCTGTGGTGTCTCGCTTGCGGAATCATTCATTGCCGAAGGCGATATCCCCATCGTTGGCTCGGAAAAGACGTTCAATTTACTTGGCGGCGCCATTGCAATGGGACACAGTGCGAATTCCTTCGACATCGACGACGGGCACAATATGATCAAGGGCCATCCTGGCGCGTCGTTCGCCGCCGGCCTCTTCACGGCAGCTGCCAAGGAGAACATAAGCTTTAAAGACTTCCTCACCGCGCTTGTCATCGGATACGACGTCGCGGTGCGTACCGGCCTCGCGATTCAGGAGGATTATGGTTTCCTGCACAGCACCGGTACCTATGGTGCCGTCGCGACAGCGGCAGTTATGGGCCGTATCCTCGGCTTTACGAAAGAGCAGATGAACAATGCGCTTTCGCTTGCGGATTTCCATGCGCCGCTCACGCCGGTGATGCGTTCTGTCGAGTATCCTTCGATGTGCAAGGACGGTGTGCCGTTCGGTTCGCTCACCGGTGCCATGGCTGTGCTCGAAACGCTTGCAGGCTCGACGGGAAAGACCTACACGCTGGAATCCGGTGATGAGCGTTACTTGCTAGATGACCTGGGTCGCAATTATGAAATCATGAACCTGTATTTCAAGCCATACACATGCTGTCGCTGGGCGCATCAACCCATCCGGGCGATCATCGACATCATGGGCGCCGAATCGTTCGGACATGAAGAAGTCGAAAAGGTGCTTGTGCATACCTTTGATTCTGCTGCACGACTGTCGAAAAAGCGTCCAATAGACACCGAGGAGGCTCAGTACAATATTGCCTGGCCGGTTGCGTCTGCCATCGTTCACGGCGAGGTCGGCTACCTCCAGATGTGCGATGCCGCGGTAGGGACCGAGACCGTTCTATCCATGATGAATCGGCTGAGCTTCGTTGTAGATCCCGAACTCGATTGTCAATTCCCAGAAAAACGACTCGCATGGGTGGAAATCGAGCTCAAGGACGGGCGTGTATTCAAGTCTAAG
>JAUNCA010000122.1 GCA_030526775.1 Coriobacteriia bacterium
CGCATCGGCTACAACGGCACGTACAACGGCGTGCTGCTGGGCAGCGGTGGTGCAGGCCTCGCCGAGCTCATCACGGCCCTGCAGGCTGCCGACCGTGCGGCCAAGCTCGAAGCGGCGAGCGAGTCGGAGGACTAATCGATGTCCGAGGTTAAAACCTGGACGATTCGCTCGATGCTCGAATGGTGCGAGGGTTATCTGGGCCGCCATGGCGATGAGGCCCCGCGCCGCAGCGCCGAGGTCTTGGTGGGGAAGGCGTGCGGGCTCGAGCGCATCGAACTGTACCTGGATATGGACCGACCGTTCGCCCCGCAGGAGCTCGACGTGCTGCGCGAGGACGTGAGAAACCGTGGCCAGGGCATGCCGCTGCAATACATCACGGGCACGGCGCCTTTTCGGTACCTGGAGGTGGAGGTTGCTCCGGGCGTGCTCATTCCGCGCCCCGAGACCGAGGTGCTCGTGAGCGAGGCGCTTGCGCTGCTTCCGCCCGCCCCCAAGCCGCAGGATGCGTACGACGCAGCGGTTCTCGCAGCGTATGGCATGGAGGAAGCCGGCAACGAGGAAGAGACAAAAGTCGATTCCCGCTTGCTCGTGGCGGACATCTGCACGGGTTCGGGCTGCATCGCTTGCTCGATTGCAACCGAGCATCCCGGCGTGCGGGTTGTTGCAACGGACCTGGCGTCCGAGGCCGTGGCGCTTGCGCGCCGCAACGTCGAGCGATTCGATCTCGCCGAGCGAGTCGAGGTGCTTCAGGGAGACCTAGGCGCATGTATCGATGAATCGCTGATGGGAACCTTCGACCTTGTGGTTTCAAACCCGCCCTACGTTCCCACAGCGGTGCTTGACGATATCCCTCGCGAGGTGGCCGATTACGAACCCACGCTTGCCCTCGATGGCGGCGCAGATGGGCTCGAAATCTTCCGCCGTCTTGCCATCTGGGCGCTCGACGCGTTGAAGCCCGGTGGCGGTTTCGCCTGCGAGCTGCATGAGACCTGCCTGGAAGCTGCGGCAAGCATCGCGGATGCCAGCGGCTTAACCGGCATTCGCATCGTCAATGACCTGACAGGACGCCCGCGCGTCTTAGTCGCCCGCAAGTCCGAAATATCATAAAAAGGGACTGTCCCTTTTTATGAAATCACAAGGATGGAACCGGTGGAAATGCTCGAACACCCGCAGACATATGAAGAAGCCAAGCGATTCGTCCAAGAGGGTGTGGACAACGAGGTTGCGCAGCGCAGAAGGAGGTCGGAGCGGATTCGCATGATGGTGTACACCGTGCTCTGGATAGTTCTTGCGATCGCGCTGGGCAACTTGATGGGCGACTATCCCGCTGGATTCGGGATTGCAACGGTCGTGTATCTCTTTGCCATGTTCGCCGAGGCAGTGCCTCACCTACACATGTTGTATCGAAGGAAGCGAATCCTGGACGGAAGCTTTTTCGAATCGTGTTCGGAAGAGGAAGTTATGAAGATGGCGACGGATTATGTCGATGCTTACAACCGGTATCTTGCTTCCCGCGCAAAACAGGGGACCAGGGCGAATTGAATTTGCTAGGAGGAAATGCGGGATGTCGATGCTGAACGATGAAAACCTGCTGTATGCGATAGACCAGGGCGCACAGGTGCTGCGCGAATTCCTCGGCGGGGAAGAGCCGGCAGCTGCCATCATCCTCGGCAGCGGGTTGAACCCGTTTGCGGATAGCTTGGAGGAAGCTCGTTTCCTATCGTATCGGGACGTGCCGTTCATGGAGGTGTCCACAGCAGCCGGCCACAAGGGTCGATTCGTGTTGGGCACGGTTCCGGGCACGGGGAAACGCGTGCTGTGCATGCAGGGGCGCTTGCATAAATACGAAGGCTATACGGCAATGCAGGTTGCCTTCCCGGTATGGCTTGTGGCGGAATGCGGCGTGCCCGTTCTCATCACGACCAACGCGGCGGGTGCGATTAACCGCGAGATACATGTGGGCGACTTCTGCCTCATGACCGACCAACTGAACCTCACGGGTACGAATCCGCTGGTAGGGCGCTCGCCCGACCTGGTGGCAGACCGTTTCGTGCCGATGCTCGGCGCGTTCGACGCGCAGCTGCGTGGTATCGCGCACCGTGTTGCGTATCGAGAGGGCGTCTCGGTGAAGCAGTGCGTGTATGCTGGCTTGCTCGGACCGAGTCTCGAGACGCCGGCCGAAATTCATATGCTCGAGGTGCTCGGCGCCGATACGGTTGCCATGAGCGTCGTGGAGGAGGTCATTGCCGCGCGCCATCGGGGTATGCGGGTGCTGGGCATCAGCCTCATCACGAATATGGGTTGCGGGATCGAGGGATCCAACCCGAATTCCGATGAGATCATGGACGTGGCTGAAACGCGTGAAGATGACTTTGCGCGCCTCGTGGCAGGAATCGTGGGCGAACTGTAGATGCCGTTTGCCAAGCACTATCATTGGGTTGTTGCGTTCTGCTGCTTTCTGCTCGTGTTTTGCAATGTCGGGCTGCCGAGCACATCGTTTAACGTGTACCAGCCCTACATCGTGGCGCTACCGGGTGTCGGCGATTCCGCGGGGTCGGTCGTCATCACGGTGCGTACCTTCGTGTCGCTGCTGTGCATGTTCGCGGTGGCTCGCTATTACGAGTTGCTTGATTGCCGTCTGGGTGCAGCGATAGCGAGCGTCTTCACCGTCGCGTGTTTGCTGTTGTTCGGGTTTGCAGATTCGTTTCCGCTACTGTGTGTCGCGTCCGCGCTCGGTGGCGTGGGATACGGCTTGGGGGGAATGGTCTGCACGACCTATCTCATCAACCGATGGTTCAAGACCGACGTCGGTACCGCGGTGGGCTTTGCGGCGGTTGGCTCTGGCGTAGCGAGCATCGTTATTCCCGTCTGCGCAGAGTGGATCATCCGCACGTTTTCACTTTCGGTTTCGTTTTGGGTTGAGGCGCTGCTTGCCGCGATTATCGGGATAACGGTGTTCGCCTTGCTGCGCGATAAACCCTCCGACCTGGGTATGGAGCCGTACGTAAGCCCGAAGTGGGTAGCGAAGCACCAAGACGAGGTCGTGCACGGCAGCGATGGTGTCGATATGCCGGTCGACCATGGGGTATCGCTTCCCGTAGGTCCCAAACGCGCATTTATCCTGGTGACGATGATAGTCGGTGCGACGTGCGTCTCGGCGGCCAACTTCCTCGGCGTGTTCTTGGTTTCCGGGGGTTACGACCATGCTTTCGCCGCGTTGATGCTTTCAGTGTGCGGCCTCGTGCTCACGATCGGCAAGTTCGGCATGGGCCGCATCTTCGATGGCCTCGGCGGGCTGAAAGGATCGGTCATCGCGCTTGTTACCTTCATTGCCGGGATGACGCTTCTATGCCTGGGGGCCGCGGGCAATGTGGCGCTTATCTGGGCTGGCACCATCCTGTTTGCGTTTGGCCTTTCCATTGGCTCCACCGGCATCCCCATCTGGTCACTACACTTCTCAACACCCGACGAGCGCGTGAAAACCGTCCGCACCTTCCAGCTTGGTTACGCCGCTGGCAGCTTTCTTTTCACGATGGTGCCGGGCGTGTTGAAGGACCTCATGGGAAGCTACGTGGTGTCGTACGTGATAATGACGGCGATGATGGCCGTAGCACTGGCGATTATCGTTGTCGTGTACAAGAAGTACCAGAACCCCAGCGCTCACGTGTCGTAAAGCCAGAGCTGGTCGTCTGTTGGGTGGCGACTGCTGTTGTGGTCACGGATGGGCTGAATCTAGGAAAAGCAAATAGATAGTCCCTGTATAATTGGTGACACGCATATGTGCTCTGCAGAACGGGGACCTTCATGAATACGACGACGAGATCCAAAGCGTTCGTCCACATCGCGATGCTGCTTCTATTCACTGTTCTTGTTTCTGCACTCCTTGTGCAACCTGCTTTTGCAGAGGGCGGAGACGATGCGACTCATAAGGTAACTTTCGTGGATGTCAGAAACGTGTGGACACGGCTCGACCCGGTAAACGAGGTGCCGTTCACCGCAGAGGTGAACCCGGGTATTGAGGGGCTTGACGAGATTGTCGAGATATCGAACGAAGAATGGACGGATACCGATAATAACGTCATCAGCAAGGAAGTCCCCGGGGTTCCTCAACTTGGTATGGAGTATTCGTACACTCTGGAGCTTCGCGCGAAAGGCGAGTACGAGTTCGATCCCGATAATCTCTTCCGCTTCGTATATGGGGGCGCCGAGTACGACAATGCCCGCATAGAGATCGACGATAAAGACAACAAGATCGCCTGGGTATACGGTTTCATCCCCAACCAGACCGTAAATGCCATCGACATTTCCAAAGCCACGGTATGCGGTATCAAGGCTAAAACATACAACGGGAAAGCGCAGACGCAGGTCCCAATCGTGGAGCTGGATGTGAACGGAACTCCGGTCACGCTGGTTTCAGGCAGCGATTACAAGCTGTCGTACAAGAACAATATCAACGCGGGAACGAGCACGGCGAGCGTCATCATCACCGGCCAGGGCGATTACGCCGGCAGCATCTCGAAGAAGTTCACAATCAACAAGGCCAACAATCCCTTCACCGTGAAGGGCAAGACGGCCAAGGTGTATTACTCCAAGTTGAAGAGCAGAACGCAAACGCTGAAAGTTGCCAAAGTTCTTACCTTAAAGAACGCGAAGGGCACCTTGTCCTATGCCAAGAAATCAGGCAACAGGAAAATAGTCATCAACAAGAAGACCGGAAAAGTCACGGTGAAGAAGGGCCTGAAGAAGGGCAAGTATAAGGTTGTGGTGAAAGTAAAGGCTGCTGGCACAAACAACTACAACCCTTCTGCCATGAAGACCGCGACCTTCTACGTGAAGGTGGTGTAACGTCGGGCATGCGCGCACGCGGAGTAGAAAGGGGCCCCGCGCGCGTGCTTCTTTGCGCGTTTTCGGGAAAACGGTTTGCGCAACGCGTGCGTGCGTGTATACTTGCGTGCAATTGAATACGAAATGCGTTGACGAGGAGAGTAGGGGTCAATCCTTCTTCGAGAGAGCGGGCGGTTGCTGCGAGCCCGTGTTGGACATCCCGAAAGCCACCTCCGAGCAGTTCGGATGAACGTCTCTCGCGTACCCGGGCGATCCCTGGGGAAACGAGGGGCAAGTAAGTCGAACCGGTGACGTCCGAAACCGTCTTCATGGCCACGAGCCATCAGATTTGCGAATTGAACCCGGTGCGACTTGCGCTGGGTTTTTTGGTTATAAACCCGAAATTTCATAAAAAGGGACTGTCCCTATTTATGAAATTTGGGGTAGGAGACATTGGAAGGAGCATTGTGAGAAGTGACGCAATCAAGGTCGGTTCCGCCCGCGGACCGCACCGCAGCTTGCTGAAGGCCGACGGCCTGACTGATGAAGAGCTCGCCCGTCCGCTCGTAGCGGTTATCTCGTCGCAGAACGAGATCATTCCCGGCCACCTGCACTTGCAGAACATCGCGGACGCCGTGAAGGCTGGCGTGCGCATGGCAGGCGGCACCCCGCTGCAGGCCACGACCATCGGCGTGTGCGATGGCATCGCCATGAACCACGAGGGCATGAAATTCAGCCTCACCAGCCGCGAGGTCATCGCCGACAGCGTGGAATGCGTGGTGAAGGGCCATGCCTTCGACGCCATGGTCATCATCCCCAGCTGCGACAAGGTTGTTCCCGGCATGCTGCTTGCGGCTTGCCGCCTGAACATCCCGACCGTCATGGTATCCGGCGGCCCGATGCTGGCCGGCCATGACAAGAACGGCTGCCAGACCGACCTCAACACGCTTTTCGACGCTGCAGGCGCCGTTGCCGCCGGCACGATGACCGAAGAAGAGCTCAAGTACCTCGAGAACACTGCTTGCCCGACATGCGGCAGCTGCTCGGGCATGTTCACCGCGAATTCCATCCAGTGCCTCTCGGAGGCGCTCGGCATCGCGCTTCCCGGCAACGGCACGGTTCCCGCCGTGTACTCCGAGCGCATCCGCATGGCCAAGCAGGCTGGCATGAAGGTGATGGAGCTCCTGGAGAAGGGCATCACCGCGCTCGACATCATCAACGAGGCATCCATCCACAACGGCATGGCGCTCGACATGGCATTCGGCGGCTCGACCAACACGAT
>JAUNCA010000253.1 GCA_030526775.1 Coriobacteriia bacterium
TCTTAACATTACTCATAATCATAGTCCTGTCCGTATTTCCATTTCATTTTCGTACTTCGCGAGAGTTTGTATTCATGCTATATGCGTATACTCTACGAGTGTTACGAAAGGAGTTGCCGTGATTCGATATGCAGAGCATGAAACAATTGGTGACATCGCATTCCTCGGACCAGCCGGTACGTACTGCGATGAGGCAGCCCGCCGCTTCGCTGAAAGGCTGGAGCTGGATGATGCGCAATTGGTTCCCTGCAGCTCCTTCAAACGCGTATTCGATGCCGTAATACGGGGCAATGCTGAATTCGGCGTCGTAGGCATAGAAAATTCCATCGAAGGCCCGGTGACGGCAACGCTCGATGCCTTCGCCGCCCAAGACGACGCGATTATCCTTGGCGAGCAGGTCGTTAACGTGCATCACTGCCTCGTGATGCATCCCGACACCGCCGTAGAAGATGTGAAGGTCATCGCCTCGCACCCGCAGGCACTTGCTCAGTGCCGGCACTACTTAGACAAACGCTTCCCCACCACGCCGACGCGCGCTATCGGGTCCACCGCTGAAGCAGCACGCCTCTCGGCCGAGGATCCGAGCATAGCCGCCATCTCTAATGCGCATGCTGCCAAGCTGGCAGGCGCGATCGTTGCCGAGCGCAACATCGAAGACCATCCCGGTGATCAAACCAACTTCGCCTTGATTGCCCGCAGCAACCATGAACCTGTCTTCCCCCGCAAAGGCCGCATGAAGACTTCGCTCGCCCTGTATCTGTTCAACGACCGCCCCGGCGCGCTGCAGATGATCCTCTCGGAATTCGCATACGGTGGCATTAACCTGACTAAGATCCAGTCGCGCCCCACCAAGCGCAAGCTCGGCGAGTACATGTTCTTCATCGACATCGATGCCAGCGTAGACGACGAACCCGTCAAAGTGGCCCTCGACTGCCTCCGTCTTAAGCTGCGCGCTGTGAAAGTGCTCGGCAGCTACCCAATATCCGACTAAATCGCCCCCGATGAGACGCTTTCCCTCTGAGGGAATCTGTCTCACTCGAGATTACGAGAACAGGTGCTCTATGAGTACCTTGATGCCGATTCCGATGAGGATGACGCCGCCGAGGACCTCTGCGGCTCGTTCGTAGCGGGCGCCGAAACGGTTTCCGAGCACCACACCCAGCAACGATAACGTAAACGTCGTCACGCCGATAATCACAACTGCCGGGAACGGCGATACGCCCAACGCGGCGAACGTTATGCCAATCGCAAGCGCATCGATGCTCGTCGCAACTGAGAGCACCAGCAGCTCGACGAAGGAAACGGCTGCGCCGGATTCCTCCTCGTCCTCTTCTCCGCGGATACCGTCGTAGACCATCTTCCCGCCGATGATGGCAAGCAGGCCAAATGCCACCCAATGGTCCACCGACTCAATTGCCGATGCGAATGAAGAGGCCAGCGCCCAACCGAGCACGGGCATGAGCGCCTGGAACAGCCCGAACGAGAACGCGAGCGCAAACGAGGTGCGGTAGTCGATCTTGCGCATGCCCAGGCCTTTTCCGACGGATACGGCAAACGCATCCATGGACAACCCCACGCCGATGAGGA
>JAUNCA010000123.1:0-4573 GCA_030526775.1 Coriobacteriia bacterium
CGGGGTAACCATTCTGGTGGCACCAGTCGTAAATGGAGATGTCGGACAGCTCGTCGAGTGCCGTGAAGTCACCCTTCTCGAAATCGAGCGCTTTCGTGTACTTGCTCATGAAGCCGAGGAACTTGATGCCCTGGGCGTATACCGAGGCCGGAAATGCCGGCAGGAACGCCGCCAGGCTCTTCATCGTATCGGCGGGGTTCCCGCCAAGGCGCAGAATGTGAATCTGCCCGTTCGTGACGAAGCCGATACCCGCCTCGCCAGCCTGCTGGACCACATGGTCTTCGATGCCCAGCTCATGCAGATAGGCGAACGTGGTCTCCCACTGCGGTTCGGTGGAACCAGCGCCCATGTAGAACTCGTAGCCGTCGGTGTAGTCGTTGCGGCACCGTCCGCCAGGAGCCCCGCCCGCCTCGTACACATCGGCCCACACCCCCGCCTTTTTCAGGGTATACGCCGCCGACATGCCGGAAAGGCCTGCGCCGACAATTGCAATCTTAGGAGTTTGCGCTTCTGCCATGATGCTTCCTTTCGCTCGAATTTATATCGACTTCGATATAACGATTTCAGTATAGAATGCGAGCGCTAAAACAACATGGGCAATAGGCTGGAACTGGCCAAACTCCGAGAAGCCGTGGTTATTCCCCCGCCGGGGCGTCGGACTACAAATCCAAGCTCAATTGCATCGGGACAAGCAGGCTTTTCTGAGGAGCTTGCACCAACTCGTCATCAGGGCCAAGTTCACCCAAGAGCATCGGCGCCTCGGGGTTGTGCAAACGGAAATTTTGACGCGCAAGCTCGGGGCTTTGGTTCGCATAACAGTACCGGCATCCATTCGGGCAGGTGTCGTATGCCCCGATGTCGCGCATCTCGAAGCATTTGCAGTGAGCCCTCATGCCCCGATGCTTGAGCTTGCGGAATTCGACGTCATTCGCCTTCCCGAAAACCTCGAGCGTCGCGCATCCACTTCCGTGGATGCCGTAAGCCGAATAGTCCAAGTCGGTCGCGCAGGTTTGCAGATAAAGGCCATGCTTTCGGGCAATCGCGCCCATACCGCTCGCTATTGTGTCCATTTGCTCAAGCGACATCACTTCGAGCTCAGGCATGTTCTGTTCAAGCTTGCGATATATCTCGACAAAGCTGAAAACACAGCGGTCGACATGCCCCGCCAAACGGCTGGCCAGCCAATCGAAGGTTTCAAAATGCCGCTCTATCGTGTATTCACGTGTAAGCAACACGGGGTCATAGCGCCAGATGATGCGCCGCTTGCCGACAATCTGCTCGAGGGCGAGCAGCGTTGCCACCGATTGCTCGAGCGACGGCACGCCCGGCTCGATGTCGCGCCCATAGGCGGTTATCGTGTACTGGAAGTGCGTGTTAAACCGATCGGTAATTTCACGCAAACACGGCAGAATGGGCGCATAGTTCTTCGAGCAAAACTCCACCACGTCGACAACGGCCGGATCGAGTTCATAGCGCGAAACCTTGTTTGGGAACATCGGGTTGCGCACGAGCACGTAGCCTTCTTCGAATCGGCGCAACAGCCACTCCGAGAAGTATTGCGCGATATCGGTGCGACCCCCCGCGTTGATAATCATCCAACCACCGTGTTCAATCGGTTCCTAATCCGCTTTGCACACCGCATCATAGCCTTGGCGCGGGTTTTGCACCACTGGGAACGTTAGTCTTCCAGCTTGATAACGCCAAACTTCATGAGGCACGACAGCGCGAAGTTGTAGACGGCGTGTGCGGTGGCGCACAACAAGAACGAGCCGGTGTAGAGGTACAAGGCACCGCAGATAAGACCGAACACAAACACGTAGAGCAAGATGAGCGGCTTGCGCCAGTAGGCAATATGGATGGCGGTAAACAGCAGGGAGGAAAGGACCAGGCCAAGCGGCTCCACCAATGCCACGCGGAAGAGGAATTCCTCGCCGATACCCGCCGCGATGTAGATAGGGATGAAGTCGGCGACGGTGAACTCCCGCACCAGCATGCGTACTTCATCGACCAACAGGCGCTCCCGGCCAAAAAGCCGCACGAGCAAAAGCACCGTACCAAGCCCGGCGAGAATCGTGCCAATAGTAGCGAGCACGGCAAGGGCAGGATTCACCCCTTCGGCAATAACTGGGACAAGGCCGGGCAGCGAACCTTCGGGGTGGTTCGGCAGCACGAGAAAGATGTACAAGGGAATGCCAAGCACCAAAAACGCAAGCTCGGAGACGGTCATGATGAGCACTTGCACCCAATGCGGCTTATCGTCCATACAGCCCTCCTCGACTAACCCCCTCATCTAGCTTAAACCGCACCATTGGCCCCTCGTCAAGGGGCAAAGCAGGATGTCGAACCCGCTTATGACAGCGTTGTCGGAAAAGGCTTGCCTCGCTTACGGGTGGTTCGTGAATGCTACCCGGAAGGAGGTCTCCCCTTTCACGAGGGGGAGGTACTCCCGCACCGCAAGCTGGAATCCACCCGACCAACTGGTGCCATTGTAATACTGGTCGAGCCCATCGATGACGTATTCCACCTGATCTGGCGCCCCTTGAATCTCTGCAGTCACCGATCCGTCTTCTTCATTGCGCACCCACCCCGTTGCGCCAGATTGCTTGGCAAGGTTTGTGGTGGTCCAGCGAAAACCGACCGCCTGCACGGTGCCTACGAAGCGGAATCGGATGCGCACCGGATCCGACACGGCTTTTGAATCCCGGCTCGCACCCGCTACCGAAGCGCGGTTTGCCGACTCCCCGGCATCATCGCCGCTTCTGCCCGATAGCTCCCGAAACAACGCACTTAATCCCACGATGTCGGCCTTTCGTTTGAATTCCCGCTCGTCGTCATCTTATCGCATGTCATTGCGCTCGATTTCGCGATGCCTGCAGAAGCGAATCATCCGAGTTTGCGAACGACATCTTTCAGCCGAGTGCTTACCGATATTCCCTGTGGGCAGTGGGCTTCGCAGGCTCGGCATTCGATGCATTCAGACGGTGTGGGCGATGTTGCGCAGGTCCGGGCATATGCAGGCCCCACCTTCCACCCTTCTTCCGGGTGACGCGCAATCTCGTTTAGCATGCCGAAATAGGTGGGTATGGGAATGCCCTGCGGGCAATGGGGAAGGCAGTACCCGCACCCAGTACAGGGAACCGCCGTACGCCCCGCAACCGCACTCCGGATACCCAACAGTACCTCGATTTCGGCAGCATCGAGCGGCTCGAAAGGCTGGCAGTTGGCATTAACCTCGGATAGCGCGGTCATACCGCTCAGGCACACCTCCACCTGCGGAAGCGTCTGCGCAAAACGAAGCGCCCAATCGGCGGGAGACCAATCGGGGTGTATGGTCGCAAGCACGCTCCGAGCAGCAGCGGGAATCTGCGCGAGAGAGCCACCTTTCAAGGGCTCCATCACGATAACCTTCTTCCCATGTTGTACGCAAGTTTCGTAGCAGGCGCGCGACTCGATGCCAGGAGTATCCCAGTCCAAGTAATTCACCTGAAGCTGCACGACATCCACCTCGGGGTGGTCATCCAGGATACGCGCCAGCAACTCGGCATTATCGTGATACGAGAACCCGATCCTGCGCGCCAAACCAGCCGCCTTCGCTTCCTGCAGGAACTCAAATTGGCCGTGTTGCTGTGCCATGCGGTAATGCGCCCCGTTTAGCCAATGCAGCATGTACACATCGAAGTAGTCCACGCCGCAACTTGTTAACGCCCGTTCAAGCGCACGTTTGCAATCGGCCGATCCGCCGCATTGGTATCCCGGCAGCTTGTCCGCCACCCGAAAGCTCTCGCGCGGTTTTCGCATGGCGACACACCGCCTGATGCCTTCCTCGCTCGCGCCATTCAGGTATGTCGGGCATGTGTCGAAGTAGTTTCCGCCCAATTCCATGAAGCGGTCGACCATACGCCCAATGCCCTTCCAGTCATAGGAAAGACCTTTTCGCGGCAACCGCAGGAGTCCGAATCCAAGCTTGCTATCGGCCAAAACCATGCGCCTTTCTCGCCCTCCCCTCGACCTCATACGCGACCCGACGCAAAAGCAGCCCCGTACACGACTGCGCGAAATACCGCTACAGCGCCAAACGTCCTTCGGCACCCTTCGGAGGATGCGAAGCCAGCTGCCAATCGGGAATGGCGGTCATGCCCCGCTCCAGCGTCGTAATAAGATCGTCCTTGTCGCGCGGCAGCCGACCTGCCACCGGCACCGGGTTCGACACATGGAGCCCGAAGAAAACGCAATCGTCGAGTTCGAGCAATCTCAAGAACTCGAGTTCCTCGACCAGATAGTCTCCCAACGTGCATTCCTCGAACAATCCCGATGCGACCTCTTGCTCGAGCGGCGTACCGGCATCGACATGCAATGGCGATACAAACACGAGCGTGGGTTGCGCCTCATTCACGATGGCGGCATTCGCCTGTGCATGCTCGAGGATGCGCTTCGGCCCTGCCGCCGCGTTGATGATGTTCAGGTTGTACGACATGCCCGCTTCGCGCAGGCGGCGCATCTGGACACGCGCTTCATCTGCGGTGTAGCCCTTGTTCATATGGGCGAGCACATCGTCTAATCCGGATTCCACCCC
>JAUNCA010000123.1:4673-6064 GCA_030526775.1 Coriobacteriia bacterium
TCCCGATACATCGAGCAGAACGTGCAGCGGCACCACGAGCATCCGCTCGTCACCTGCAAAATGAGGGAGTTCGCCTCGTACGGCGGCCGATATGTAAGCCCGGTGTAATGCATATGGCTAGTATAGCCGTCACCCCATGATGATTCACCGCGGGTGTTTTTCATCATCGGGCGTCAATGATGAAAAACACCCGCGGTGAATCATCATGTCTGTGAACGTTTCGTGGGGGTGGAAGCCTCGGCGGTTTTTTCAGGAAGCATTCAGGTGCGCTGCGTACTATCGCTTCCGCAAGAGAGAAACCAACGAAGCGGAGGACATTATGAACAAGCCGATACTCTCCGCCATGCTATGCGTGGCCTTGGCCACGGGGGCTCTGGCGGGGTGCGCAGACCAGCAGAGCGCCGAGACTGCAAGCGCAAGCGAGGCGGAAATCACCGCGGTTCAGGAAAGCACGGTGGCAGAAGCGGAAACGCAAACGGAGGCGCAAAGCGCGACCTTCACGGCTTCGACGGCATCGGTTAGCGCCGTTGAAGGCGGCCTCGTCGACGCCACCGAGCTCTTCACCGAGCGCGACCTGACGCAGGGGGCCGACACGTCCGGCGCCACCACCTACACCGTCGAGAGCGGAAAAGATATCGAGATCACCGAGGAAGGCGTCTACGTGCTCACGGGCACGGCAGAAGATGCGACCATCACGGTGAACGCCGAGGATTCCGCGAAGGTCCAGCTGGTGCTTAACGACCTGAACATCACGAACGAAAGCGAAGCGGCCATCTACGTGGTCTCCGCCGATAAGGTGTTCATCACCCTGGCCGACGGCACCACGAACACGCTCACGACCACCAGCGAATTCGTAGCCGATGGCGACACCAACGTCGACGGCGTCGTATTCGCCAAGGACGACTTAGTGCTCAACGGAACGGGCACGCTCGTGGTGAATTCGAGCGCAAATGGCATCGTGGGCAAGGACGACGTGAAGATCACGGGCGGAACCTACGAGATTACCGCCGAGAACCACGCCATCCAGGGCAAGGACTCCGTGGCGATTGCCGATGGTACCTTCACGCTGCAGGCGGGCAAGGACGGCATCCACGCCGAGAACTCCGATGACACCACGAAGGGCTACGTATACATCGGCGGCGGTACGTTCCAGGTTGTGGCGGCAAGCGACGGCATCGAAGGCGACGCATTCGTGCAGATTGACGGCGGCGCGCTTTCCATCGACGCCGGCGAGGGCATCGAAGGCACGTACGTGCAGGTGAATGGCGGTGCCGCGAATATCAACGCGAGCGATGACGGCATCAACGCCACCTCGAAGGCAACCGCGTACGACATCCCGACCATCGAAATCAACGACGGCACGATAACCGTCACCATGGGAGCCGGCGACA
>JAUNCA010000124.1 GCA_030526775.1 Coriobacteriia bacterium
GGCGGAGCACGCCTGACGCCGGGCGCGGGTGTCGGGGGCCACGCTTTCGCTGTTCGTGAAAATGCCCACTGGGCATTTTCACTCATGCGCTTCGCTGACCTCGCGTTTAATAACGTGAAATTCCGCTTCGCGAAATCTCGAAGTTTGTGCTCAGACGACCCCCGACACCCGCGCCCGGCGTCAGGCGTGCTCCGCCACCCGCTGCGGCGTTATCCCATTACCGCGCAATGGCGAAGTCGGGTTCGATGCGGGTGGCGATGCGTTCGGCTTCGGCGAGAATGGCGTCGAAGCGAGCATCGTCGGCGGTGAGCTTGAACTTCTGTGTCATGAAATTCACGCGAACCTTCTGCACGCCATCCAACTTGCCAATGGCCTCTTCCATTTTCGCGGCGCAGTCCGCACAGCCGATTTCGGCTTTGTAGGTCTTTGTCATGCAATTCCCCTTTTTTGTATATATGAGCATTTGTGCATATGTTTATTTGAGAATTAGTATATGGCGTTATATCATAGTGTCAAGCGACAGAAAGGAGTTTCCGATGAAGGACACTTGGCAAACGCTCAAAGACTGGATTGACGGGAGCTCTAACATCGTGTTCTTCGGGGGCGCCGGCGTCTCCACGGAGAGCGGCATCCCCGACTTCCGCAGCACCGACGGCCTATTCCACCAGAAATACGACTATCCTCCCGAGGTCATCGTCTCGCATTCCTTCTTCGAGGCGCGTCCCAAGGAGTTCTTCCGCTTCCTCCGCGATCGCATGATCTTCCCCGACGCGCAACCGAACGCCGCGCACAAGGCGCTCGCGAAGCTCGAGGAGCAGGGCAAGCTGAAGGCAGTCATCACGCAGAACATCGACGGGTTGCACCAACTCGCGGGCAGCAAGAACGTGCTGGAGTTGCACGGGTCGATGCTACGGCATTACTGCCTGCGGTGCGGCAAGCGCTACGGCCTGGACTTCATTGCGAATTCGGAGGGGCTCCCCCTCTGCGAGTGCGGCGGCGTGGTGCGTCCCGATGTCGTGTTGTACGAAGAAGGGCTCAGCTCGCGCATCCTCAACGATTCGGTACGGGCAATCGAGGAGGCCGACGTGCTCATCGTCGGCGGCACCTCGCTCGTCGTCTACCCCGCTGCCGGGCTCATCGACTACTACCGCGGCAACAAGCTCGTGCTCATCAACCGCGACGCAACCTCCCGGGATGCCCGCGCTAACTTGGTCATCCACGACCCCATCGGCGAGGTGCTCGGCACCGTCGTGGGGGCGTAAGGGCGCTGGCACGTGGACACCGCACACCTGGAACAGGCGCGACTCGAGGCAGAACGCGCGGGGTTAACCCTGCGCGCTGACGAGCAGGGGCTTGCCCTCTCGGACGGGGCGATGACCGTGCGGGGCGATTTCACCCGCCAGGCGCAACGGATCCGCCAGGGTGCGCTGCAGCGCGAGATGCTCGTGAAGGCCGCCCGCGTGAAGGGTGTCGAATCGCCGCTTGCCATCGACGCCACCGCGGGGCTGGGAGACGATTCGCTGCTTTTAGCGGCGGCGGGGTTTCGCGTCGTGCTGTTCGAGCGCAATCCGGTTATCGCCGCGCTGCTGCGCGACACCATCGAACGCGCCGCCCAGCATCCCGAGTTCGCGGACATTGCCGCCCGCATGCAGCTTGTCGAGGAGAACAGCATCGATGCCCTTCCCCACCTGGATGCACAGCCCGACGTGGTGCTCCTGGACCCGATGTTTCCCGCCAAGCATGGCGATGCGCGCGCAAAGAAGAAGCTTCAGCTGCTGCAACGCCTCGAACAGCCCTGCGAGGATGAAGAAGCGCTCCTCGATGCCGCCTTTGCCGCACGTCCCCGCAAAATCGTGGTGAAACGCCCGCTCAAAGGCCCCTGCTTAGCCAACCGGACGCCCTCGTATTCCCTGAAAGGCAAGACCATCCGCTACGACTGCTACGTCATCGCGCCCGCAAGCCAATGAGTCGAAGAACGCATCTTTGACTCATTTTCGCAAGGTCTCACCAACCCGCAAGCGCTCTCAAAAATGAGTCGAAGATGCGTTCTTCGACTCATTGACAACCAACAACACGATGTTCATTGCTTTGGCGGGACCAGCTCCTTCGCCTGTTTGCCGCTGAGGTGGTCGATCTCCATCACGAACACGTTCATGCGGTCGAGCCGCGGAGCGATTTCAGCCTCGCGCTCTTCTTCGTGACCAGGCCAGAAACGGTCGCCCAGCTGGCGCAGCGCTGCGAGCTTCTCGTCGCCCTCCAGGATGCGCATGCGTCCGAACGCGATGACGCTGCGGTAATACGTCGTGAATTCCTCCGGCACCACCGCATCTTGCGCGATTACCGTATACGAGGCTTTCGGGTTTTCCCACATGGCATCGAGCTTATGCCCGGTCTTCGCGCCGTGAAATACCAACCGCCCATCGATATAGGCATGGCTCAGGGGCACGCCATACGGATACCCATCATCACCATGCAGCGAGAGCACGCCTGATGTGGAGCCTCGCAGCACCTCGACGCATGCCGCTTCGTCTAGCTTTTGCCGCTTTCGGCGCATTTCCCGGAACATCGCCACCCCCATGTTTCCTTTTCGTAACACGCAAATTATTCCACGAGTCTCTTTTGAATCAAGCCCGGAAAACGGTAGGATAGACAGCGTTGGTTTTCACTTTTTCGAAGGGATGCCCATGCAAATCGGATTCGACAACCAAAAGTACATCGAGTTGCAGGCCGAACACATCCGCGACCGCATCGCGCAGTTCGGCGGGAAGCTCTACCTCGAATTCGGCGGGAAGCTCTTCGACGACTACCATGCCGCGCGCGTGCTGCCCGGATTCGAGCCCGACACGAAGATTCGCATGCTGAAGAGCATGATGGACGAGGTCGAGATAATCCTCGTCATCAACGCAGCCCACATCGAGAAGGGCAAGATCCGCCACGACCTGGGCATCACCTACGATGAGGACCTGCTGCGCCTGATGGACAACTTCATGGCCATGGGCTTTTACGTGGGCGGCGTCTGCATCACGCAGTACACGGGCCAGCCCGATGCCGCGTCGTTCCGCGACCGCCTGAAGAACCTCGGCATCAAGAGCTACCTGCACTATCCCATCGCGAACTATCCCAACGACATCGAGCATATCGTCAGCGACGACGGGTATGGCAAGAACGATTACATCGAGACCACCCGTCCGCTCGTGGTCATCACCGCGCCCGGCCCCGGTTCCGGCAAGATGGCCACCTGCCTGTCCCAGCTGTATCACGAGAACAAGCGCGGCATTAAGGCGGGCTATGCAAAATGGGAGACCTTCCCCATCTGGAATCTGCCGCTGAAGCACCCCGTGAACATCGCTTACGAGGCGGCCACCGTCGACCTCGATGATGCGAACGCCATCGACCCCTTCCACCTGGAAGCCTATGGCGAAACCACGGTGAACTACAACCGCGACATCGAGATCTTCCCCGTCTTGAAGGCCATGATGGAGAAGATTCTGGGCGAAAGCCCCTACAACAGCCCCACCGACATGGGCGTGAACATGGCGGGCAATGCCATCGTCGACGACAATGCGGTGTGCGATGCCGCGAAGAAGGAAATCGTGCGCCGCTATTTCCGCACCGCCGTCGAGGCGAAGCGCACCGGGACCGGCCAGGACATGGTCGACAAGCTGAAGCTGCTGATGAACCAAGCGGGTATCGACAAGAACTATTCCCCCGCCCGTCGCGCAGCGCTGTTGAAGGAGGAGATGACCGGGGCCCCGGCCGCAGCCATGGTGTTGCCCGACGGCAAGGTGGTCACCGGCAAGACTTCGATGCTGCTCGGCTGCGCCTCTTCGCTGATGATGAACGCGCTGAAGGCGGTTGCCGGCGTCGAAGACGTCGACGTCATCTCGGATGACGCCATCGAGCCCATCACGAAGCTGAAGTCCATGAAGCTGCACAGCCGTAATCCGCGTCTGCATTCCGACGAGACGCTCATCGCGCTTTCGGCTACGAGCGCCACGAATCCAGATGCGGCAAAGCTCATCGACCACCTGGAAGACCTGCGCGGATGCGATGCCTTCTTCTCGGTGATCATCTCGAGCACCGACGAGAAGCTCTACCGCACGCTGGGCATCAACGTCTGCTGCGAGCCGAAGTACGAGGGGCATCGGTATTACCACAAATAAGGGTTTGCGGCAGCTCGTCCTTACGCATTGGTTTACAATTATTTCCTAGCTCTATGCTAGGAATGTTCAATGGCGCGCCTGCGCCGGTTAGGGTGATGCCAGCATGTCCGAACTCGAATGGAAGTACCAAGCCCTGCAGGATAACCTGCGCGCACTCGGACGCGTGGCCGTGGCCTTTAGCGGCGGAGTCGATTCCACGCTGCTGCTGCGCGTCGCCCACGACACGCTGGGGGACAAAGCCATTGCGATAACGGCGCAGTCGCACACCCTACCCGCAAGCGAGCTTGGGGAAGCCACGCGTTTCTGCGCGGATAACGGTATAAGCCAGATCGTGGTGCAGGTGAACGAGCTCGATATCCCCGGGTTCCGTGAAAACCCGCCCGATCGCTGTTATATCTGCAAAACAGGCATCTTCGGTGAAATCATCGCAGAGGCGAAGGCGCAGGGTATCACCGCCGTTGCCGAAGGCTCAAACGTCGACGACCTGGATGACTACCGTCCTGGCCGGCGCGCAATTCTGGAGCTCGGGGTGAAAAGCCCCCTACTTGAATCCGGCTTGAGCAAGCAGGACGTGCGCGCACTGTCCGAGCAGCTGGGCCTTCCCACATGGAACAAGCCTTCTGCCGCCTGCCTGGCAAGTCGCTTCGCGTATGGCGAGCTTATAACCGATGAGGGACTCGCGATGGTGGGCGCAGCAGAAAAATTCCTCCGTGAGCAGGGTTTTGCGCAATCACGCGTACGTATCCACGGGAAACTCGCCCGCATCGAGGTCGCCCCCGAATGCGTGCCAGCGCTCGTGACGGAGCCGCTGCGCAGCGACATCATCCATCGCCTGAAGCTCCTCGGCTTCACGTATGTGACCTTAGACCTGGCTGGCTATCGCATGGGAAGCATGAACGAGGCGCTCGCCGCGTCGTCGTAGCTGTGTGGCACACCGCGCGCGGTTAGTACGCCTGATCTTCCTCGGCGATGTAGATGAAGAAGTTGGGGGCCTCGTTAGCGTTCACCTGCAGCTTGTGCATGAGGGCTTCGCCGGCTTCGCCGCTCAAGGTATCGTCCCCCTTCGCCATGGCCTCGTACACGATGTCGATGGTGGCCGCATAGTCGCTAAAGGTGGAATCCGCCACCGGCACACGCGTGAAAACCGCCGTGCGACTCACCGTATGGCCGGCGCGAACCGTTACCTGTTCCTCGCCTTCCGGGGGAATGTACAGGGTTCCATCGGCATCGACAGGCGTTATCCAGCTCAGGAAGTACACGCCCTCGTCGAGCTCGATCGTATCGCGGATGCCGGCGGGAACCGCCCGGCAGAGCAGGTATTCCTCGGAATCGTCCGGTCGCACCCGCAGGATGGCGGGCGTCGAACCTTCCGCATCCCATCCATCGGCGGAAACCGTGAGCTCGAGGAATCCATGGGTCGTCAGCGCGGTGGTCTGCGAGGGAGTAGGGTTCACCAAATTCGGGCCCGACACGATGCCGGTAGACGTGCCAGCCAGCAAGACGCTCACCAACATGATGACCACGAGCGCGCCCGCAACAATGACGCGTCGGAGGATGCGCTTATCGGTCTTTAGGAACTCGGCGGGATTCAGCGGCTCGCTCTCGGCCGGCGGACGCGTTTTCAGCATGCGAATGGCAGACGGCGAGTGCAGGGCGACCCCGCTGCCCGAACCCTTCTTGCGTTTATTGCCAAAACCGAACGCCATGAACTCCCTTTCCGTTCCGCATAGGATACCAGCACCACGGCTGAATGCGAGAAAAGACACGTCACTTACAGGGAATATCGTAGCCGAGGCGTATTCCAGTCGCGCACGATGAGTCAAAATCCCCTGGGGACCATGACTCATCGCGCG
>JAUNCA010000125.1 GCA_030526775.1 Coriobacteriia bacterium
GCGATAATCGTGAACGCGAGCACGCCCTTCTTGCCGAACAGGTACTCGACGTTCAAGCGGGCGAAGAGGTTCCACGAGATGATGGTGGAGAACGCGAACATCAGCAGGCAGATGGCCACGAACGCGTTGCCGCCGACCTCGCCGAACAGGCTGCCGAAAGCAATCTGGGCCATGTTCGTCTTGTCGATGCCGCCCTCGACGGCCGCCGCGTAGTTCTGCGCGAGCGCGCCATCGCCCACGAACAGGACCGAGATGACGACGAGCGCGGTGATGGTGACGACCACGATGGTGTCGATGAACACGCCGATCATGGCGACGACACCCTGGTCGTGCGGCTCAGCCACGTTTGCCAGGGAGTGCGCATGCGGGGTGGAACCCATGCCGGCCTCGTTTGAGAACAGGCCGCGCTTCGCACCCTGCGTGATGGCCGCGATGAGGCCGAAGGTCATGCCGCCGATTTCGGCCGCCGGATTGAAAGCGCACTGGAAGATGAGTGCGATGGCAGGACCGACGTTTTGCCAGTTGGCGATGAGCACCGCGATGCCGCCCAAGATGTAGATAACGGCCATGATAGGCACGACCTTTTCGGTAACGCTCGCGATGCGCGAGACGCCGCCGATGAAGACGAAGCCGCCGAACGCGACGATGATGATGCCCATCACCCAGGTGGGAATGCCGAACGCGGTGTTCATGGTCGATGCGATGGAATTCGACTGCACCATGCAGCCCATGAAACCGAGCGCGAGGATGATGGCGACCGCGAAAAAGCCGGCGAGGAACTTTCCGCCCGCGCCCGTGAACGCACGGCGGATGTAGTACACCGGACCGCCGTGGACGCTACCATCGGCATCGACCTCGCGGGTCTCCTGCGCGAGCACGGCCTCGGCATAGTTCGTGGCCATGCCCAGCAGCGCGATAATCCACATCCAAAAGATGGCACCCGGGCCGCCCAGCAGGATGGCACCGCATGCGCCCACGATGTTGCCGGTACCCACCTGCGCGGCCACGGCCGTGGCCAACGCCTGGAACGAGCTGATGCCGCCCGCCTGCTTGCCACCCTTCAGGCTGAAGCCGCCGAACATGCGACGGAAGCCCTCGGCGAAGCAGCGGAATTGCACGGCGCGCGTGCGGATGGTGAAGAACAGGCCCGTTCCCACAAGGAGGACCAGCAGCACGTAATTCGAAAGATAGCTATTGATAGTCACGACGACATCGTACAGAGCGTCCATCGCAGATTAACCCTTCCCTCTCGGCACAATCGGTGTCCCTGAAACCCCGGATGAAGCCTCGCAGGGGCGGGCGCACGGGCCGGAAGGCGGGTGCGTTGCCCTCTGTCCTGGTGCCTGAGAGTTTCAACTGCGAGTCCCATACCGCACAGCCTTGCCCCTTCGGCATCTCATCCAAGAGATTCTCCAGAGGTTCCTCCGCCGCCGGTTTCCGAAGATTCCCGTGGCCTCATTGGAACGCAACCCGGCTATTATGCCCGTTAGGTAAGGCAAATGCAACCGGAAAAGCAAAGTGAGACATTGGTACCTGGTCTATTTGTCCCACCGGTGGGCTACCAGCGTTTCACGATGGAGATGATGTTGCTGTTGCCGATGCGCTCGTAGGATATGTCGTCGACGCTGCGCTTCGCCATGAGGATGCCCAAGCCGCCGATGGGAATGTCCATGACATCGCCCGGCGTCTCGGCGTCGGGCTTCTCGAGCGGGTTGAAGGGAACACCGTCATCGGCAAGCGCGACCGTCACCGACGGCGGCTCGCTGCCATAGGTGTAGCTCACGCGGACGATTCCCGGTTCGCCATCGGGCGCATCGGGGTAGGCGTAGCGGCACACGTTCACGAACAACTCCTCGACGGCGATGTCGAGCTTGTTCTGGACGCGCAGCGGGCACAGGCGCCGGTCTAGCTCGGTATGGATGAACGTATTCACAACCTCGAGCTCTGTCGTGTCCGCCGGCACGGAGATGGTCGCGGTGAGCTCGGGGGGCACGCCCACCTCGAGCGCGAGGATCGTGATGTCATCCGATTGCTCGGCGCCCCGCGCGTGCTCCGCCACGCCGAATCGCACGGCCTCGACCAACGATCGCGGATGCTGGTCGAAATGCCGCTCTGCAAGCGCCAGAAGCCGGTCTTCCCCATACAATTTGCCGTCCACATCCATCGCTTCGGTCACGCCGTCGCTGTAAAGCAGGAATTGGTCCCCGACGACGCAATCGAGAGAATACGCCCGGTACTGCGCGGTATCGAACATGCCGAGCGGCAAGCCGGAGCGCTGCCGCAACCACTGCCACGACCCGCTCGTTCCAAGCGCAGCCCCTTCATCCTCGCCGGAACCGAACGACCAGAGCAACGGCGGGTTATGCCCGGCATTCACGTAGTCCACGTGGCCGGTGGCGTAATCTAGCACGCCCACCCACGCGGTGACGAACATGCCCGCGGCATTGCCCTCGCACAGCTGGCGATTCGCATTCTCCACCGCTTCGCCAAGCTCCATGCCGCTTGTCACGTAGTTTCGCAGCTGGGTTTTGGCCTCCATCATGAACAGCGCGGCGGGAATTCCCTTTCCCGATACATCTGCCACGACGAATCCAAGCTTGCCGGTCTCGAGGCCCGCATCGCCCAGCAGGAAGAAGTCATAGAAGTCGCCGCCAACCTCTTTGGCCGCATTCATCGATGCATAGATGTCGAACTTCAGGATGTCCGGATACGGCGGGAAGATGCTCGGCAGCGCGCTTTCCTGAATCCTCTTGGCGGTGGCAAGCTCCTCGTCCATGCGGGTTTCCGCTTCGGCGATAAGGTCCTGCATGGCGTCGACCGTGGCATTGATGCCCGCCGAGAGCGACTTGAACTCCGCTGGGTCGTCTACGACAACCCGCGCCTCAAGATTGCCCTCCGTTATGAGCCTGAGCACCTTGTTCGTCTCGTCAACACGGCGCGCAACCAGGCGGTTTAAAAGGAACGACACCATGGCAACCACCGCAAGCAGCAAGCACACCAGCGAAACCAAAGCCGAACCCATCGCGTATACACGGTCGGCAAATACCATGCTCGCAGGCTTGATGATCGTTATCGAGAAGCCTTGCGGATCCAAGACCGAGTACAGATAAGCGAGCTCCGAATGCTCATAGAACGAAGCGGGCGAAAGGTCGTCGTTCTCCCCCTCGACGATCGAGCCATCATAGACGATGCGTTGCATCTTGCCTTCCCGCTGCGCTCGATCAATCGTCTCGACGATATCGGCCCTCACGCCTTTCCCACCGCTGTCGAAATTCAAGCCGGGAACATCGGATGCGAGCACGAATTGTCCCGATGATATGAACACGACACCGTCATCCTCCACGGTGTATCCATCCAGCATCCCAAGCGTGCTGATTGCATCAGCGTAGTATTGGTATGTGTCAAAATCGACATCGTTCGGGTCTACGCCCACGCGGTCCAGAAATGTGCTCAGAGCATCGTTGCGCGCCTCATCGCTTTTCTGCTGGGCGATCAGGTAGGCCGCAGTAGTCTCCATGGACTTCGCGGCATCGGCGCCCTCGTTCATGGTTGCGGCAACAAAGGTAAAAGCCGAAGACACCATGAACACGACCGCTACGGCAAACGTAAGCCACAGGTTGAACACGACTTGCACGCCCATGCTCCTGCGCGCCGAAGCAAGCTTGTGCAGCACAACGTCGGTGACAATGCAGGAACCCATCATCAGCAGCGCATCGATGAGTACTTGGTTGCCCAAATTGCCCAAACGCAGCGTAGTCGTCACCGCCTCGGATGTCATCGTCGCTTCAATCGCCTGCTCGGACTCCACGCCGGCACTTATGCTCGCAGAAACCAAGTCGACGACAAGCGATGCAAACACATGCACGGTGAACCCCGCGCTGAAAAGCACGGAGCCCAATATGCATACGAGGCCGATGTATATGAATCGCCGCGGTGCCGGGGGATTGCCGCGCAGGGCAATGGCGAACGCAATGCCCAAGATGAGGCCGAGCACCGTGAGCATCACAAAGGAGGTAGCCGGGGTGACGAAAGCCATCTCGTATACGTTCAACGGCATCACCGAGGCATGCGCGTACATGAGCATCCCCGCGAGGAATCCCATGCCGGCACCGGCAGGGGCGCCGAGTAGCAATGCCGCAAGCGTGACGGGCAGCAGCAACAACACCACATAGGTGGTCTCCACGTTGGGAAGGTCCAAGAGCCCGAACCCAAGCGTGGTAATTATCAAGCTTGCGCTGGCGATGAAGAGCGTGACGAATGCCAGGATTCGCATAGACTGTTGAAGCTCGGCGAGCACGCCGCGCCAGCGGAAAACGCCAACCCTCTTCTCTTTGCTCTTCGTGGCAGCCACTGCTCAGTCGCCAACCTTTCGCAACGCGGACAGAATCTACCCCTTGCTACGCCATGAGCTCGGCAACGAGCGCATCCAATTGCGCACGGGATGCGTCGTCGAGCGCGCTCTTGATGGTCACCACCGTCTCGCAGAACTCGATGTCCTTGGCCTTCTCGAACTTCGCGCGCATGGTCTTTGCGGCGGCCGGTGCCCAGGTGCCGTTCTCGATGAGCGCGACGCGCCGCTTCGTGTACCCATGGTCGACCAGGCGCTCGATGAAGTCGCTCATGAAGGGGAACACGCCCATGTTATAGGTGGTTGATGCCAGCACGAGCGTGCCGTAGCGGAACGCATCCTCCACGGCCTCGGCCATGTCGTCGCGAGCGAGGTCGGTGACGGCCACCTTCGGGCAGCCGGCGGCCTCGAGTTTCTCGGCCAGCAGCTCCGCCGCTTCCTTCGTATGGCCATAGACGCTCGTGTAGCAGATGGCGATGCCCTCGGTTTCCACGCCGTAGCTGCTCCAGGTGTTGTATAACCCCAGGTAGTAGTCCAGGTCGGTATCCAGGATGGGGCCGTGGAGCGCGCAGATGCGCTCGATCTCCAGCGCGGAGGTCTTCTTCAACAGCGCCTGCACCTGCTTGCCGAACTTGCCGACGATGCCGAAGTAGTAGCGACGCGCCTCGCACGCCCAGTCTTCGTCGACGTCGAGCGCCCCGAACTTGCCGAAACCGTCGGCTGAGAACAGCGTCCTGGTCTTGGGGTCGTAGGTCATCATGACCTCGGGCCAGTGCACCATCGGCGCGGAGACGAATTGCAGCTGGCGGCCGCCCAAATCGAGCGTGTCCTTGTCCTTCACCACGAGCTTGCGCTCGGCGTACTCGTGTCCGTAGAACTGCTTCAGCATCGCGAAAGCCTGCGCGCTTCCCACGATGGTGGCAGCAGGGAACGCGTCCATGAAGCGCACGATGTTCGCGGAATGGTCGGGCTCCATGTGCTGGACGATGAGGTAATCGGGGGTGCGACCGCCCAGGGCCTCGAGCAGCTGACCCATCCATTCCTCGCCGAAGTGGACCTCGACCGTGTCGAATACGGCGATTTTCTCGTCGAGAATCACATACGAGTTATAGGCCATCCCGTTCGGCACGATGTACTGGCCCTCGAACAGGTCGAGGTCGTGGTCGTTCACGCCGATGTAGCGGATGTCATCGGTGATGGTTATCTTGCTACCCATGAAAAACTCCTTTGGGTCGGTTGCACTTTCCCCATTGTACATAAAAGGGGGCGGCTCGAAGCCGCCCCCTGTAAAGCGTATGTTCCGAAACCTAGAAGACTTCAATCTCGGAGATGCAGCAGTCGTCGTACATGGTGCCCGGGTACACCGACTTGATGGTGATCTTCACCCAGTAGGTGCTTACCGTGGAATCGAAGTTGAGCTTCTGGTACTCGCCCTTCAGGTCCTGCAGCGTGAAGGTCTTGCTGCCGCCTTCGTACTCGACGAGGATCTCCTTCGCGCGGGCATTCGCGTAGTAAAGGTCGTTGCCGCTGGTCGAGATCTTGTTATAACCGTTCATGATGTTCAGGCCGCTGACCTGCTTATCGGAGCTCACCGTGAGGGTGATGGAATGCCCCACGCCATTGAGGTTCGTATTCCATGCCGTGTACGCAAGGCC
>JAUNCA010000126.1 GCA_030526775.1 Coriobacteriia bacterium
AATGGCGCGGCTCGTGTGTTTGAGAATGGGGGGTGCCTGCTAGTCTTCGGGCATCTCGCGTTCTGCGGCAATCCAGTCGGTGGGCTGGGCTTCCAGCTGGCTTCCGGCCTCGAATGCGGCGGCGGCGCGGTTCACCGTGTTGGTCTGCATTTCGTAGATCAGGTGGTTCCACACGTCCGCGGTCTGCGGATGCATCATGCGGTTCTGCCCGATGAGGAACTCGTAGATGTTCTTGAACGCGAGGAAGTACAGCTCCTGCAAGCTCACCTTGCCCGCGCTCTTGCGGATGGCCTTCACGCGTTTGTAGTCGCGCCCGGGCTCGATGAGGTCGGCGGTGTAGACGATCATGTCGAGCGGCGTCATGTTCGGCGCACCCGAGGTGTGGCGGGAGATAGCTTGCAGAACGTCGCGTCCAAGCTCGGGGAATTCGGCGCCCAAAGCCGCGGCGGCGGTGGGGCCGTGCAGGAGATAGGGCATGTCGGTGATGATGACCGGGTCGATGTCGAGCTCGAACTGCTCGACGCGATGGCGCTGCTCATCGAGCGTGAGGCCCTTGTCCCAGTCGTGCAGCAGGCCTGCCATACGCGCCTTGTTCTCGTCTTCACCATAGATGAGCGCCAGCTCTTCAGCCGTTTTCGCCACGCGCTTCGAATGTTCGTAGCGTTTCGAGGAAAGCCGCTCCTTCAGGAGCTTCTTCATGCGCTTGAAATTCTCGTCGCCGTATGCGTTCTCGATGGCCATCCCATTACCTCCTTAGAGCTTTCAACACGCAGCCATTATAAGCGAATGAGTCAATTACCCCTGGGGTAATTGACTCATTCGGCGGTTACATGTCGTTGGGCGTTACTCGTCTTTCTCTTTTCCCATGAGCTTGGCGATGCGGTCGGAGTAGACGGCGTCGGTGATGCCGGCTTCCTTCAGGTCGATAACGGGTGCGTCGTTCCAAAGGCTCTCCAGGCGATAGTAATCGCGCGCTTCGGGCTGGAACACATGCACGATAAAATCGCCGTAGTCGAGCAGCGCCCAGGTGCCCTCGTCAAGGCCCTCGGTGTGGAAGGGCTTGGCATTGCCTTCCTTGCGCACCTTCTCCTCGACCTTCTCGATGATGGCATCGACTTGGCGGTTATTCTGGGCGGTGGCGATGACGAAGTAGTCGGTTGCGGTCATGAGCCCGCCGACCTCCTGCACCATGATGTCGGTGGCCTTCATCTCGTCGGCGGCCTTAGCGGCGAGCAGCGCGCAGGTGCGCGGGTCGTGGTTGCGTCGGTTGGGCATGTAGTCTCCCTCTAGGTGTTCGTGTGTTTCAGAGCATGGTAGCCCACCAGTACGACACCTGCGGCATCGCGCCCCCAAGCTACAGACGGTTTCCATGCCTTTCCGCTGGCAATTTCACAAAAAGGACAGTCCCTTTTTGTGAAATTACTCCGGGAGGGGTTTGCTCACGCGGTCGATGCGGGCAAGCGAGGCGTTCTTGTAGTCGTCATCCTCGGTCACGTCGGCGAGCACCTGCAATTGCGCGGGGAAGCTGATCTCGGCGTTCTCGTCGGCCAGCTCGATTTCGACGATGGCGCGGTCGTTCCAGAACGGATAGACGTCGATTTCAAAGTATTGCCCGTCATACGTCAAGCAGTAGCGGTCCTTGCGAATCTGGCGCTTCGAGGTATCGGCTTGCATCAGCAACTGCAGGTATTCGCGCTGCGTCAGTCGCTGTTCAACCTCCACGCGCTTCACGGCCGAAACCGTGCGCTTCGTGGTCTTGAAATACAGGTAGTGCCCGTTCGCGCCGCGCTGGCGCACGCGAACCTCGTCGGCGCCGGGGGAGACCAGATAGGTCTGGATAATCTCGATGCGCTCGCAGTTGGGGTTGGCGGCAAGCCACTCGAGGTCGGGGTATGCGATGAGGAACTTGCGCTCGATCTCGAAGGGCTCGGGTTCACCGAGGAAGCTCGCGATTTCGGACACGAGGTGGTGCATCTTCGTGTCGAAATCGCCCTCGTTGCCAATCACGCGAAAATGCGGATGTCCAGTCCAGGCGGAGATGAGCTTATCGTCGAGCGCCGCCGCTTCCGCGATGGTCTCGGTACGCGCGGGGTTATCGGCGGTCGTATAGAACTCCTCAGCCCCCTTTGCCGCAGTTACCAGGTGAAACACCGCATCATAGCCATCGCGCAGCTCCACCTCGTTCGCGTCGATTGCCTCGAGCGCCTTCGTGAATTCCCCAGCGTCCATGTACGCCTTGTTGTCGAGTGCGCCCCGGTCGCACACGATGAGCGCCTTCTCGACGGGCATCGTGCGCGCAGCCGCTTCGAACACGCGCTCTTTTGCCAGCTGGAGGTCAAGCTGGCACTTCTGGAAATCGGTGTTGCTGCCGCAGGTCCAAGGTGCCACGCCGCCGGTTATCAGCTCGGTTGCCGTTTCTGGCACGAACAAGACGGCGTATCCCATCTGGGAGAATTCTTCCTGAATATGGCTCATGGCCGTCGACTTGCCCGCGCACGGCCCGCCCGTCACAACGATCTTCGTGATATCCACGCTTTCCTCCCTGGTTCGCAACGCATACGGCGTTTCCCGCCATTAGTAGTAATGGAATTCGGCGGTGATGAATGGATTGATGTCGTGCAATAGCGCATATCCACCGCAATCCTTAACATATCGAATCAGCACTTCCGCGAATTCGAGATTCTCGTCCCCGGGGCGGTAGAGCGCCTTGCGCACGGCCTCCTCATCGGTGAATTCGTAGTGCGAATCCTCGGCGAGCTCCTCGTCGAGCGAGAACATGTCGAACGTGCCGTCCTCGCGCACGAACACCGAGAGGAACCATACGCGTTCCTCGTCTAGCTGGATCCTCATGCGCCATTTGCGCCCGGAGACATCGTGCCAGGTTGACCGTCCGCCAGGCTGCCTTTCCGCTTCGCGGCCTTCAAAGCTTTTCAGGTAGGCGAGGGAATATGCTGCCTCACCCGGGTGCTCGACGGGCGCGCTTTGGATAGGGCCTGCGTTCGGGGTGCTTGCGGATTCCGGTTGTACGGTTTCGGACGCGTCCGAGCCTGCGATATCTTCCCTCTCAATTGGCTCGATGCCGAGGAAAGCGCACATCAAGTGGTACAGCCTGCCCGACGCTATTGCGCTGCTAATCAGACAGCCATTGCTCCAATAATCCGCCCGAATCTCCAGACAGATGCCATATAGCACGTCGAATTTCGTTCCCGCAAGCGCGGTTTCGAACGAGTAGCTCGAATAGGGCCGCTTTTCGAGTATCCCGGGCATATCAAGGGCATACGCCTCTATCATGAGCTTGTCGTAAATCAGCTGCTGCAGGTCCCGGTGGACCGTGTTCGGCTTGTATGCCGAATACCGGTGGCACCATGCGTTTAGCTCGGGGTCGACATACAGCATGCCCAGCACCGCAACATACTTGCGGCAGAAGTCGGCGAACGTTTTCTCCTGTTCAGCGGACAGCACGGGTTGCTCTTGCTCGTTCGGCTCCATTTCGGTTCCTCTCTTGGGGAAGTGTGAGTTTTAGCATGCCAATACTATTCGTGTGGGTCAAGCTTAGCGTGGCGGCAAACCGGAAACTGTTATGCCTTCCGCGTAACCTCTCCGAATATGGCGCCGCCGATGATCAGAATTGCGCCGACAATTTGCACCAGCGTCATTGACTCGTGGAGCAAAAGCGCCGAAAAGCATAGGGCCGAAACCGGGTCGAGGTAACTGAGCAATGCGACGGATTGGCCGGGCAGCTTCTGCAAACCCGAGAAATACAGCAGGTAAGCGAGTCCGGTGTTGATGAGGCCGATTGCCGCGATATAGGGAGCATCGCTTGCCGTGATGTGGGGGAGTCCTGAAGTGCAGAGCACGTATACGAGTGTGACGACCGCGGCTACACCCAATTCGATGGCCGCAGTCTGCATGCCGCTTGTTTGGGTGATCTGCTTGTTGAAAGCGATGAGTGCGGCGTAGAAGAGCGCCGAAAGCACGGCTACCAGCAAACCTCCGGGATTCATCCCCGTGACGACAATGCTTCCGCTTATGCAGAGCAGGCCGATTGCCACGATAACGCCTGCTATGAGCTTTCTTCCTGTAAGCTTCTCGTGGAAGAGGATCGGCGAACACAGGAGTATGAGCATCGGGCCGACGTAATAGATCAACGTGGCCAAGCTGACGTTCAGCAGCCGGTATGCTTCAAAGAGCGCAACCCAGTTCATGCCGAGTGCGGCTCCGCCGAGCACAAGCGGAAGCCGCTCTTTCCGGACGCTCTGCCTGTCGAACCCTCCGCTTGCCAGGGCGAGGCATGTCAACACGGCGCCGCCGATGAGCGTGCGGAGCAGCACGATTTGGCCGCTCTCCAGCGATATGTGCGAAACCAAGACGCCATTCGTGCCGAAGATCAATAGAGCCAGCATGTACATGCCGTATGCGCGAAAACTCTTGCCCTGTTGATTGTTGCCCATGTTTACGGTGTCCCAAGAATCCCGATTTCTCGATACTAACAAATCGGAACATGTCAGTCTGTTGCCGAGACGAGCATTACCACATACCTGCTCAGGCTCTTGTCATAGACGCTCCAGCAGCATGCACCATACCACTCGTGCCCAGCGTCGAAATAATCCGACCAGTCGGTCGACCAGGTATAGATTTCCAGATCGTCCGTACCGCTTGGGAAGAGAGTCTCATTGACCTTTCTGAAATCTTCGGGCTTGTTGTTTCTTCCGTGCACCGGCTCCATCAACGCATACCAGTAGGGAACGGTAGTTCCAAAGTTATCGTCATTCGGTTTCCACTCGGCGTCATACCGGGCATTGCCGTAATAATCGACTTTCACGATATTCGGGCAGTAGAAAAACTCGTGGGGATCGAGTGCTGCTGGTTGCGCCTTATCGATGTCGTAGACCCATGGGTGCAGCCGATCGGCATGGTCGTCACCCCAAAGCTTTCTGGCCTCTTCTTGGTCTTCCCGGCTCTTCTTCACCAGCCAGTCAAAAACAAATCGCAAGGCTGCTCGGTGGGATTTCAGCCCTTCATAAGGCTTTTCGTCGCAGAGAAGGTGATAGTCAACCTCTCCGACCACATGATGCTCGTCATCCGAATCGTATTGTTGAGCTAGATCGTAGAAAGCGTCATGTTCAATCTCATGCATAGTTCATACCCGCAAATCCCGATTACCTGCCCGATTCTGCGCTCGCTCAGCACATGCAAGCTTCTCAGTTCTGCTGTTCTAGCGTGAGGCTTTTATCATTGATGCACAGTCCAAAAACACCTTCGATAGTTATATCGATTGGCGTGCCATCAGCATAGTCCAGCTGGGCCGTATACTGTCCTGCAACTGAATACGACCCGGTAATGTGAAAGATCGCATCGGTGCTGTCGATTAAATCCTGCATTCTTTTGTCTGTCGATGACAGTTCCACCAGCAGTCCCTCGTTATCAGAGGCGATGTTTCCCTTCTCACCCTGAACCGATCCATACGCATACCTCATGATGTGCACAGTCACAGGCGTACCGTAAAGCTCCTCATGCCTCTCCTCTGGCATAAAGCTTGTTGTTACATGGAAGTGGAATGGGAGGTTCTCGCACTTTGGAAAATCGCCTGATGCCTCAATGAATGCATGCTCAACGTCTTCTTCATCGAGAAAGACGCTTTCATACCAGAAGCGACCCGGGGCCTGTTCCTGTGCGCTTTGATCCTCTTGCGATCTGTCGCATCCGCAAAGAGCTAGGAGTAGAGAGCACGCTAAGAAAAGCAGCATTACCTTTTGAAGACGATTATGAATCCTCATGCCTGACCACCCTCGCGAACTACGATGTGTGTGTATTACTGAGTCCGGTGATCAGACAAGAATATACCCTCTGAATCCGCGCACAGAATAGTAGGAATCCGCGCCG
>JAUNCA010000127.1 GCA_030526775.1 Coriobacteriia bacterium
GACATCGAACCCCTGACCGTCGAGGTTGTCCTGAATGCCGAGCGCAACCCGTCGAACCCGACCCCGTGCGTATGCGAAGTGACGCTGCAAACCAAGGGCCACATTATCCGCGGGGAAGAGCGCGATGCCGACATGTACGCCGCAATCGACGTCGCGGCTGCGAAGGTAACGCGCCAGATGCGCAAGTATAAGACGAGGGTCCTGGGCCGCCGCGAGGCTGGCCGCGCCGCAGAGCCTGTTGCCGGCGAGACCGATTTCGATAAGCTGATGGCCGAACTCGCCGCCGAAGACGAGGCGCTCGTCCGCGTGAAGGACGTCAACTTCAAGCCCATCACGCAGGAAGAAGCCCTCATCCAGATCGACCTTCTGGGCCACGACTTCTACGGCTACATCGACCGCGATACCGACAAGTTCTGCATCCTCTACCGCCGCGACAACGGCGGCTACGGCCTACTCCAGCAAGCCGACTAACCGCAGTCGACATATCCCAACCGAAAGGCCCGGTCACCCGGGCCTTTTCCTATATTGGAACGCTGGAGATCCAAAAACCGCGCTCATAAGAACACGTGAACCATACAACGATATGGCACCTCCAGCGCGGAGGGCCGGCACGCCCATCGCCGCACCCTGAGCGCCCCGCAGGAACCGCGCTCATAAGAACGCGGCTAGTCCTGGCCAGCGCCAACGATACGCAGGTGAGATGCCGGCTAACCGCTTTAATCGCCGCGTTCCTTTGCGCGGTTCTCGCGGGGAAATAAGCGAAGCTGCGGCGATGGGCGTGCCGGCCCTCCGCGCTGGAGGTGCCATATCGCCGACAACGTCGCCGTTTTTCTACAGCCGCGCCAGCACAGCCTCCCGCGCCCGCGCAGTCTCGAATTGAGCACGTTCGATATCCAGCGTGGGCCATTCCCCATCGCGATACAGCACTTGCCCATCCACCATGGTCAACACCACATCCGACCCTTGCGCCGAGTACACGAGGTTCGTCACCATATCGCTCACCGGCTGCATCCAGGGTACATCCACATCCACCACGCAGAGGTCTGCGCGCTTCCCTTCGGCAATCACGCCGGTTTCGGGACGGCCTTGCGCAAGCGCGCCGTTCAAGGTGGCGCAGCGCAGCACCTCGGCAGGGGCGATTCCAACCGGATTGCAATCATGGGCACGGGCAAGCAGCGCATACATGTTCAAATCCTGCCACATGTTGAGGTTATTGTTGCTTGCTACGCTGTCGGTGCCTATCGCCACGCAAACGCCCGCAGCAGCGAGCGCTCGTTCATTGGCGATACCGCTGCCGAGCTTGGCGTTCGACACGGGGTTTGTCGCTACGACGACGCCCTTTTCCGCCAGCAATGCGAAATCGTCGCCCTCGAGCCACACGCAATGCGCAGCTGTCGTGGGGTTGTCGAACACACCCAGGGAAGCCAGATACGCCGGGGGCGTCAGGCCGTTGTGGCGGGCTTTGCATTCCTCCACTTCTTTGAGGGTTTCCGACACATGCACATGCATGCGCAAGCCCATTTCCGCGGTCGCTTCGGCGAAGGTGCGCACCGACGTGGGCGTGGACGTGTATTCGGCATGCAAGCCCATGTCAACGAGCAGGCGGCCGCCGTTGCCTCCGTGGTACGCCTTCCACAGATGGTCGTTAACCTTCGAAACGGCTAGCTCGGCATAGGGCGTGCCCGCGAAATCGATAAGCGTATCGCACAAGTTGCACTTGATGCCCGTTTCCAGAACCGCCCGCGCTCGCGTGTCCGAGAAGTAATACATATCGGAAAACGACGTGGTCCCAAACCGCAGCATCTCGGCGATGGCGAGCACCGTAGCCGGATACACCTCGTCATCGGTCATCTTCGCCTCGAAGGGGAAGATCATCGTGTTCAGCCACTCGTCGAGCGCAAGGTTTTCCGCATACCCGCGCATCAAGGTCATGGGGGCATGAGAATGCGCGTTCACCAAGCCGGGCAGCAGCACTTTCCCCGAGCCGTCATAACGCTCGCCGAAGTCGTCTGTCGGCTCTTCGGAGCCCACGTAGGCGATGGTATCGCCCCGCACGCCCACGAAACAATCCGGTTGAAAGGCAAAATCCTCGTCGACAACGCCAATGTGGGTGAACAGCATAACCGGTTTCCTTTCTCGATGCGAAGTGGGAAAGCCCGGAGCACCTCGCTATTCTTCGCCTTCGTCCTCGGTTTTCTTGGAAGCCTTGTGGTCCGACCCATGGCATACCACAACCGTGCCGATATCCGCAATCTTGTACAGGCTGGCCGCGTCATCGATCGAGAGGTTGATGCACCCGTGCGAACCGAACCCCTCCTCGTAGCGCGAGCCACCAAATTCGTCTTGCCATTCAGCGTCATGGAATCCGACGGAGTTCTCCTCCCAGGGCATCCAATACTGAACGACCGTACGATACTCCGGGCTTCCCGTCGCCGAGCTGTCTCCGAGCAGAGTCGACGGGCTCTCCTTGTTGTTGATGTAGTAAACGCCTTGCGGGGTGTCATGCTCACCATCGGGCGATCCCGAAACGAAATCGGCCTCCCAGAGCACCTTGCCCTTGTCGTCGTAGTACACCGCATGCTGTTCGTCGAGGTCAACGTCGATGTAAGACTTCCAATCGCGACCGTGGGTCCCGTTGTATGCGGCGCCCTCCTGCGCCATGGGAACCTCGACCGATCCAATCGTGCCATTCGCGATGGCATCGTGGAGGGCCTCATCGACGGCAAGCCAGTCGGCCTCCCAGCCATATACGCCGCCTTCCACAGTGCATTTCTCACCGTCTTCGCGCGTCCAGGTGCGCTTGACACCAACGGTGCTGCACTTCTCGGCAAGCTTCTGGACCCACTCGTTCACCTGGTCTTCGTCAAGCACCATCTGCACGTTCTCGTCGGTCATCACCATGGAAGCCGCGGTCTCGCCGTCAAGCGTATCGACATTCGAGCCATGCGCGGTGAACGTGACGTTCGTCTGCAACGCGGTCTGCGCCTGCTCGAGCGCCTTGGCCAGGCGGGCATCATCTTGGAATACCTTCGGCTGGACGTAATCGTCGGGCCCGAGCGTCAGCGTCGGCTCCATCGCAGCCAGCGCCTCCACCACATGTTCGGCTATCTTCTCTTCGTCAAGCGTGTTCCCCAGCGTCTCGGGAACGACGACGAAGGTCTTCTGGGCCTTGTCGTAGCTGATGGTCGCATCGGTGGGGGCAACCGCATCTTCGTTGTAATAGGCAACCGCATCCGCGATAACCTCGCGGAATCCGCTGGCAGCGGCAGAAGCCGCCAGCACATCGGAGTGGTCATGCGGCAAGAACACGTATATCGGCCAGAGGAAACCGGTGTCGGCGTCCATGGTCGAACGCGCAATCTGCTGCGTATCCAGCGAAAGTCCCGCCTCGGATGCCTTCACGGTGAAGGAGACGTCGTTTTCGCCTTCGACCTTCAGCTCATAGCCGGTGGCCGCCTGCTCTATCGCCTGCGCGGCTTGTGCGGTGTCCATTCCCCCTACCCCAACAGGGCCGATGGTGGTCATGGGGTAATAGTGGAAGCAAAAGTACACGGCGATGACAAGGTACGCCACCACCGCTGCGGCAATGCCGATGGGCTTCTTGCGCAGCGTTCCATCTTCCTCGTGCAACGCTGCCGATGCCCGTTTCGCCGTGGCGGCAACCACGCCGGGAACACCCGCCGCAAGCTCTTTTGCCTTGGCCGCGGTCTCGGACTGCTGGATGCCTTCAATGAGGGCGGAACCCGCCTCGCCAACTTTTGCAGCGCCATCGTGCAAGACGTCCGCCGCCTTGTGCGACGCGGCATCCGCCTCCACCTCGACGACGTCCGAGATATCTGCATCCACAGGCGTGCTCGCTTGCTCGTTCTCGAGGACAAACGAGGCCTCTAGATCTTCAGGGGTCACGCGCGGCTGGTAATTCGGGATGGAAGGGCGTGTCCGTACGGGGCGGCCCGATTCGGGTATCGCATTTTGCTCTTCGAGTACATCGGGGGTCGACTCGACCATCGAGGACGGCATCTGTCCGCCATTGCGACGATACTCAGCCGGAACGGCACGACTAGCCTGGCGCATGCGCCATTCCTCCACCTGCGCCGCCGATTCGCGGTTGCTCCGGCGTTTTGCAGCCGTGCTGGGCGTACGGCGAGAAGCAGTGCGCGCCGGGCGCTGCTGCTCCTGCGGTGTACCCGCTGCGGTATTGGATGTTCCCCCTGTCTCAGGTTGGGGCGCCTCTGCGGAGCCCCCGAGTAATTCGTTGCTATCGCTTTCCATCTAACCTGTCACATCCCCCGATTGATCAAGCGAGATAGGTTCGCCGACGCTTGTGGCCTTTGCTTGTGTGAGCACTTGGCCGAAGTCCTTTACGCGAGCGAACATCTCGCGGAAATCATAATAGTCTTGGTTTGTGTAGTCATGCAGGTCGCTGCTCACGCCAAGCGCCTGCATTCCCACGCCTTGGGCATTATAAAGCGCTCGATACTCATGGTATGTCTGCGTCACCACGATTATGCGCTCTGCGCCGAAAACGTTGTGCGCCCGCCACATACTGTCGTAGGTGTTGAACCCCGAATGGTCGCAGAACACATCTTCGGACGGTACCCCCAGTTCCGTGAGGTAGCCTTTCATGCCTGCGACTTCGTTGTACGAGATATCACCGTCGTCGCCGCTCACGATGATCTTAGGCGCCGCTCCATCGAAGTAGAGCTCGGCGCCCACATCCAAGCGGTCCCGCAAGATGGGCGATGGCGTGCCGTCGGGCAACACCGATGCGCCCAGCACCACAATGCAATCGGCATCCAGGGTTTTCGCGTTCTCCGATGTGGTGAGCATGCTGCCCCCCACCAGGCACACGATGGCATTGATGCCGCCAATCACCACGACTATGGCAATGGCGACACCGACAATAACCTTGACTATGCCGACGAGCACCCTTTTCATTGCTGCGTTTACCTTGCGTTTGTGTGCGGTTGCTCAAGTGCGGCTATTTCGCCACGATGTTCACGAGGCGCCCGGGCACGACGATCACCTTGAAGATATTCTTGCCCTCGGTCAGCTGCGACACGGTGGCGAGCGCCGTCTCGCGCACCACATCTTCCGCTGCATCTGCCGGCACGGTAACGCGACCGCGCACCTTGCCGTTCACCTGCACGGCAAGCTCGATCTCGTTGGCCTTCGCCTGTTCGGGGTCGAACTCCGGCCATGCCTGGTCGTGCACGGAGCCCTCGCCGCCCAGCACCTCGTGCCAAAGCTCCTCGGCCCAGTGCGGGGCGATGGGAGCCATGAGCTTCACGATGGTCTCGGCCACGTCGTCGCACAGCGGCTTCGCATTCTGACACGAAGCGCGGTGCTCGGCATCGCGCACGCGCAGCAGGTCGCCGGCCGCGTTCGCCAACTCCATGATGGCGGCAAGCGCGGTGTTGTAGTTGTTGCGCTCGAAATCGACGGTGACTTTCTCGGCCACGCGATGACGTTCGCGACGCAGCTTCTCGGCCTTGTCGTGCGCGTTCGTCGCATCGGCAGTCGGGTCGAACAGCGTCTTGTCGTCAGCCACGCACTTCAGGTCGGCAACGATGCGCCACAGGCGGTTCAGGAACTTGTAGATGCCCGCGAGGCCATCCTCGTTCCACATCTTCTCCTTGTCAACCGGACCCATGAACAGCACGTACGCACGCACGGCATCAGCGCCATAGCCCGCGATCATCTTCTCGGGCGAAACGACGTTGCCCTTGGACTTGCTCATGACCTCACCATGCTCGTCGAGCACCATGCCCTGGCACAGCAGGTTGGTGAACGGCTCGTCGAAGTCGAGCATGCCCATGTCGCGCAGCACCTTCGTGAAGAAGCGGCTGTACAGCAAGTGCAGGATGG
>JAUNCA010000254.1 GCA_030526775.1 Coriobacteriia bacterium
AGTCCCGCCGATGGCTTCGATACCCATCATCTCGCGCCACTCGGTATCGGTTAAGCGCTCGGACATCGGCTGCTCGAACTGGTAGAAGCTGTACACCGCGCCAATCGCCACGCGCAGCTCGCCATCAACCGGCACGAGCACCTGGATCTTGGACACCTTGCCCGTACCGAGTTCCAGCACGGTCTGGGAATCGGGATTCGTCGCCACATCCACCACGATAGCCGCCGGGAAGTCGCGTCCGGTCAAACGCTGACCCGCGGCCTCGTCCTTGTAAACCTCTTGCCAGAAGTGCTCGAGTTGGCCGCCATAGCCGCGGATTAGCTCGTATTCGGCATCGGTCAGGGGTTCCTCGCGCAGCTCCTTCTCGGCGATGACCTGCAGCTGCTCGGCCAATTCTCGCAGCAGCGCGAGGTTCTCGGCGTCTTCGGAGGCAATCATGCCGAAGCTTTGCAAGCCATCGGACGTCGCCGCCGTCAACGCAGCCAGGCGCGCGAACACCATCGGCTCCGGCTCGACATAGCCGCGATCATCCTTATCCTGGGGGCCGCCGCCCATCTCGACCATCACCTGCTTGGAGTACAGCACGGTATCGTGCTTGAGTTCGGTGTAGCTGCCCAGGTAGGATTGCAGGTTCTTGCGGTTCCACGCGCTGGATTGCATGAAGCCGGGATATCCCTCGCCCTTCACGTCCAGCAGGGGCTGCAGCGTGTGAAGCCACTGCGCGTACAGGCTGGCCTGCCAGAGCGCCGGGTCGTCGGAGGTGTACACGTCGCGCAGCATCTGCAAGTTATCGGTATAGCCCTCGTAGTCGGTCGCGCCGCGCTCCTCAAGGATGGAAAGCGCCTCGTCGGAGCCAAGAGCCGCCGGCACGTCCAGGGCGTCGGGCATCATGCGCTTGTCGCCGGAGGCGTTCTTCCCCACCTTGTTGTACACGAGGTTCTGCATGATGGCCGCATCGATGGTGAAGCGCTGGCCCATGAAGCGGTAGCCCTTCTCCTCTGCTTCGTGGTCGGTATCCTCGCCGGTGTCGAACACCACAACGGAATTGATCTTCGGTGCGGGCATCTGGGCGGTCAGGCCATGGTAGTGCTGCCAAGCCGCGTCATCGCCCGCGAGCTTGTCGACCGTGGCGCCTTCGCCGTAGGCCGCATCGATCAGCGGCTTGTACTCGTAGTAGCCGAAATCATCGCTCGCGCCCGCGAAGAAGCTGGTCACCGCATAGATGGATTCCCAGCCGCCGTACGCATCGCCGTCGAGCGCCATCGTCATCAGCAGCGCGCTGCGGTCGAGGTCCTCGACCCTCTGGGTGAAGTTCGCGCGCCCGTACCACATCATCGCGCGGAAGTACCGCTCGAGGGCCTCGTCGCCCTCGTAGTATCCGCGCGGCTTGTACTGCGTGTAGTCCTCGAGCGCGGGGTTATCGGAATCGGTGGTGAACAGGGCCGAGGGCTCCATGGCCGATGCCGCTTCCACCTTGTCTATCTCCTGGCGAACAACGTCCGCCACTTTCTCGGGGGCGTCGCCGTTCGGGTCGA
>JAUNCA010000020.1 GCA_030526775.1 Coriobacteriia bacterium
CATGACCTACGAGCAGGTAGTCGAGATAATCGGCGGTGAGGGCGAGCTGATGAGCGAATCCGAGATTGCGGGCATCTCGATGGCGATATACACCTGGGATGGAAACAGCGCATTCTCGAGTTGCCAGATTACGTTCCAAGATGGAGCGGTGACCTCTAAATCCCAGTATGGGCTCGAGTAGGCTTAGCGGGCATTATGGGATCGGCCGGGCGTGTTAGCGCCCGGCCTTTTTCTTTTGGGGAGCGTATCTGGCGATACGTTGATATAGATTGTCTTAGCAAGAAGCTGAAGGAAACCTAACAACAATAGACTTAAATTTATGTTTGTAGCATGTGGATGTTCCCGAGCCGATAGGCAGGGCGTGGGCGCCCCTGTATTATTACCCTTCGAAAAAGTGGGATTTGCACAGTAAGGAACAGCCATGTCATTTGAGAAATTCACCGACAAGGCCCGCAAGGTGCTGGTGCTCGCGCAAGACGAGGCGCGAAACCTGCACCAGCCCTACGTGGGAACAGAACACCTGCTGCTTGCCCTTATCAAGGAAAAGGACGGCCTGGCGGCACAGGCGCTCGAAGCGCTGAACGTCCACTACGACGACGTTATCGCGAACGTGCGCCAAATCGTTACCATCGACGAGGCTGCCGACGTATCGGGTCACCTGTCCTTCACCCCGCGCGTGAAGCGCGTGTTGGAGAACGCCTTGCGCGAGGCCATGCAGATGGGGCAGAGCTTCATCAACACCGAGCACCTGCTGCTCGGCATCGTGCGCGAGAACGGCGGCACCGCCACCGATGTGCTCGAGCGCATGGGTATTTCGGGCGACGCCATTCGCGCCGAGCTGAATGACCTCATCGGTCAGACCACCGTTTCCGTGGGTTCGGGCTTCGACACGGCGCAGGGCGCCTCCGATTCCGCGCTTGCGGAATTCGGGACGGACCTCACCCAGAAGGCGCGCACGGGCAAGCTCGACCCGGTCATCGGCCGTGCGGGCGAAATCGAGCGCATCATGCAGGTGCTTTGCCGTCGCCAGAAGAACAACCCGCTGATTATCGGCGAGCCCGGCGTGGGCAAGACCGCCGTGGTGGAGGGCTTGGCGCAGCTTATCGTTGCGAAGAAGGTGCCTGACATCCTGCGCAACGTGAAGATCATCGGCCTCGACGTGTCCGGCCTCGTTGCGGGCAGCAAGTACCGCGGCGAGTTCGAGGAGCGCCTGAAGAAGTGCATCAAGGAAGTAAAGGATGCTGGCGACATCATCCTGTTCATCGACGAGATTCACTCGATTATCGGCGCGGGTTCCGCCGAGGGCAGCATGGATGCCGCCGCCATCCTGAAAGCGCCGCTTTCGCGTGGCGACATCCAGTGCATCGGCGCGACGACGCTCGAGGAATACCGCAAGCATTTCGAGAAGGATGCCGCGCTCGAGCGCCGCTTCCAGCCCATCACCGTGGGCGAGCCGAGCGAAGAGCAGGCGCAACGCATCCTGCAAGGCCTGCGCCCCCGCTACGAGGAGCACCATAAGGTGCACTTCACGGACGAGGCGCTGATGTCGGCCGTGCAGCTTGCCGACCGTTACATCCAGGATCGCTTCCTGCCCGACAAGGCCATCGACGTGCTCGACGAGGCCGGCGCGCGCATGCGCATCCGCAACATGACCTTGCCGCCCGAGCTGCAGGAGCTTGAGGACAAGCTGCGCAAGATCCAGAACGACAAGACCGACGCCATCAACGCGCAGGACTTCGAGAAGGCGGCGCAGCTCCGCGATAGCGAGGCGCAGCTCCGCGATCAGCTCGAGGCGACGCGCAAGGAATGGGAAGAGCGCACCGAGAAGGAAGTGAAGGAGGTCACTGCCCAGGACATCGCCGATGTCGTGTCGATGACCACCGGTGTGCCGGTGTCGAACCTCACCGAAGCCGAGACCGAGAAGCTCCTGCGCATGGAAGGCGTCCTGCATGAGCGCGTCATTGGCCAGGACGAGGCGGTTACCGCGGTATCGAAGGCCATCCGCCGCTCGCGTTCGGGCTTGAAGGACCCGAAGCGCCCGGCCGGTTCCTTTATCTTCCTCGGCCCCTCGGGCGTGGGCAAGACCGAGCTCTCCAAGGCGCTCGCGGAGTTCCTGTTCAACTCTGAAGAGTCGCTCATCAGCTTCGATATGTCCGAGTACATGGAAAAGCACACGGTGAGCCGTCTGGTTGGTTCGCCTCCGGGCTACGTGGGCTACGACGAGGGCGGCCAGCTCACCAAGGCGGTGCGTCAGCGCCCGTATTCGGTGGTGCTGTTCGACGAAATCGAGAAGGCGCACCCGGATGTGTTCAACATCCTGCTTCAGATCCTGGAGGAGGGTCGCTTGACCGACGCCCAGGGCCGCACGGTGGACTTCCGCAACACGATTATCATCATGACCAGCAACATCGGTGCGCGTGAAATCGCCCGCGAGACTCCGGTCGGTTTCAGCAGCGGCAAGCGGGGCCTCTCCGACAAGGAGATTAACGCTTCGGTGATGTCCGAGCTGAAGAAGCTCTTCCGCCCCGAGTTCCTGAACCGCGTGGATGAGGTCATCGTGTTCAAGACGCTCACCGACGACGAGATGAACGAGATCGTGCGCCTGCTGGTGGACGACCTGCGTCAGCGCCTGATCGCGCAGAACATGACCATCAACCTGACGGATGCCGCCTGCGACCATGTGCGCAAGGAGGGCACGGACACGACGTTCGGCGCTCGTCCGTTGCGTCGCGCCATCCAGCGCCTGTTGGAAGACCCGATTTCCGACCAGATCCTAGAAGGTCGTTGGAGGAGCGGTTCGGTCATCGATGTCGACTACGACGCCGAGGCCAAAGAACTCACGTTCGCCGCGGGCAGCGGCTCCATCCCTGCGCCGCGCCGCCGCGACAGCATCGCGACGGAAGCCGAACTGCTGCTTTCGGGCTATGGCCTGGATAATACCGGCCTGGCTTCTGGGAGCGGCGGTGGAAGCATCGCCGGTGGCGCAGCCGACTAAGCTGCGAACAGCGCGTTCTTATGAAGCGGCCCTCCGGGGCCGCTTCGTTTTGGATGAGCCAGAGAACGTATCTTCGACTCATTTTCCGAAAGGCGCTCACGACCCGGGCTCGTTGCCGGATGAGTCAGAGAACGTATCTTCGACTCATTTTCCGAAAGGTGCTCACGACTCGGGTTTATTGCCGGAAAATGAGTCAAAGATACGTTCTCCGACTCATCCGCTGGCCGCCTCACCGCCACGCTTTGTCCAACTTGTCCATCTCGATTGGGCCGGGTGGAGAGACGAGTGGAACATTCCATACCATTAACCTCGAATTTACCCGTAAGAACACGAGCTTTGGGGTAACATAAAGTGAATTCGGGCGTGTGTGGTTTTGCCCGACGGGGATTGCGAGGGTCACTATGGCGAGGGAGAGTGAAACCAGAGCGCAGCAAATGGCAGCTGCAACATCGAAAGACGTGGTGCTGCCCGCGCCTTCGCTTAGCCATGACATCGATATCGATAAGCTCCCCGACACCTTCTTCGGCCTCGAGGGCAAGGTAGATAAAGACCCGAAAACCGCTGCGATTATCCTTGCCGGCGGCTCCGGCGAGCGTTTCGGCCGCGAAGGCGGAAAGCAGCTTGCGCAAGTGTTGGGAAAGCCCGTGCTCACCTGGTCGGCGGAGGCATTCGACGCGGTGGGTGACATCGGGCTCATCGTGATTGTTTGCCCCGAAGACCGGCGCGAGGAATACCTGCGAGAAGCAATCGATCCATTCCCCTTCGTCACGCCGATCATCATGGCGCCTTCAGGCGACATCCGGCAGGAATCGGCTTTCTCCGGCCTGGAATACGTCTCGGAGGATTTCGAGTTCGTGGCGCTCCACGATGGCGCGCGCCCGCTCGTATCCCCCGACCTCATCTCGCATACCATCTCCATGCTGAAAGGGAACATGGATGCTGACGGCGCGATAGTCGCGCATCGCTCCATCGATACGCTGAAGATCGTGGAAAACGGCGTGATTGTGGGAACGCCCGACCGCACCGTTTTCTGGAATGCGCATACCCCCCAGGTGTTCCGCGCGGGAATCTACCGCCGTGCGCATGCGGCCGCCCTGGCCGATGGCTTCGTGGGTACCGACGACTCCTCGCTCATCGAACGGCTCGGTGGGCGCGTTCTGGTTGTGGAAGGGCCGCGCAATAACATCAAGCTTACCGTTCCCGAAGACTACCTTATGCTGGCGAGCGCGATTCGCGAAAAGCTGCGCCGGAAAGCCGAGGATGGCGACAACCCAGAGGAGGTTGGGTAAGCATGGCCGAGTTCAACCCCGCGAATCTGCGTATAGGAATCGGCAAAGACGTCCACGCGCTGGTTGGTGGCCGTCCGCTGATAATCGGCGGTGTCGAGATTCCGTATTTCCGGGGTTTGTTGGGCCATTCCGATGCGGACGTGCTTGCTCACGCCGTGGCCGACGCGGTGCTTTCGGCGGCTCGCCTAGGCGATATCGGCAAGCTGTTTCCCGATACCGACCCCGCATACGAGGGTGCCGACTCCATGAAACTGCTCGAAATCGTTGCGCAACGCGTGCGTGAAGAGGGTTTCGAGATTATCGACGTGGATGCCGTGATATCCGCGCAGCAACCGAAGCTTTCGCCCCATCGCGACAAGATGCGCCAGAATATCGCGGCTGCCCTGGGCATTTCCCCCGATAATGTGGGCGTGAAGGCCACGACGACCGAGCGGCTCGGCTTCGAGGGTCGCGAAGAGGGTATGACCACGCAAGCAGTTGCGCTGCTCTATCGATGTAAGTAAGCGTCGCTGGTCGCATCTCAATAATCGAATATAATTGCATACTCACGCTATCGAAAGGCTGGTCATGATCAAGCTCTATAACTCGCAGACGCGCCGTAAGGAAGAATTCAAGCCGGTGGAGGAGGGGCATGTGCGCATGTACGTGTGCGGCCCCACGGTGTACAACTACATCCACATCGGCAATGCCCGCACGTTCATCAGCTTCGACACCATCCGCCGCTACCTCATGTGGCGCGGATTGAAGGTCACCTTCGTCCAGAACGTCACCGACGTCGACGACAAGATTATCAAGAAGGCCAATGAAGAGGGCCGCAGTGCCGCCGAGGTGGCCAAGGAGTACACCGAGGCCTTCATCGCGGATATGCATGCAACAGGCGTCATGGATCCCGATGTGCGCCCGAAGGCCACCGAGGAAATCCCCGCGATGATCGAGCTCGTTCAGGCCATCATCGACCAAGGCCATGCCTATGTCGAAGAGGGCGACGTGTACTTTGACGTGCGCTCGTTCCCGAGCTACGGAAAGCTGTCCGGTCGCAATATCGACGAGATGGAAAGCGGCCATCGCGACCTGGTCGCGGGCGGTGCCGTGGACGACCGCAAGCGCGATCCGCTCGATTTCGCGCTGTGGAAGGCCGCGAAGCCGGGCGAGCCGAGCTGGGATTCCCCCTGGGGGCCGGGCCGTCCGGGCTGGCACATCGAGTGCTCGGCGATGTCGAAGAAGTACCTCGGCTTGCCGCTTGACGTGCATGGCGGCGGTTCGGATCTTATCTTCCCGCACCACGAGAACGAGACCGCGCAGAGCGAAGCCGCATATGGCACCACGTTCTGCAATGCATGGATGCATGGCGGCATGCTGCAGATCAACTCCGAGAAGATGAGCAAGTCGCTCGGCAACTTCATGCTGCTGCGCGAGGTGCTGAAGTATACGAAACCGCAGGTCTTGCGCATGCTCATGCTGCAGGCGCACTACCGCAGCCCGCTCGATTTCAGTCAGGAGCGCCTGGACGAGGCCGCGACGAGCCTCGAGCGCATCGAGAACTCGCTGCGCAACCTCATGTGGATTTGCGATTCTGCCGGCGAGCAGGAGAGCACGGTGAACATGGAGGCCCTCGATGCCGGCGCCCAGAAGATGCGCGCCGACTTCGTCGAGGCCATGGACGACGACTTCAACACCGCTGGGGCGCTCGGGGCTATCTTCACCTTCGTCGGCGAGGTGAATGCGACGCTTGCCGACACCTGCGTGTGTAAGCGCGATGCCGCGCGCGTTCGCGCAGCCGGCGAGCTCATCATCGAGCTGCTGGGCGCGCTGGGAATCGCCGTGGAATGCGGCCAGGAGGGTGCGGGCTGCGGCTATCCTGCAGAGACCGTGGCTCTTGCCGCTGAGCAGGCTGGATACACGGGAAGTGACCCCGAGGAAGCAGTGCAGGCGCTGCTCGATGCCCGCGCTGCCGCCCGCAAGGCGCGCGACTGGGGCACGGCCGATGCCATCCGCGACGGCCTGAAGGCCCTGGGCCTGGTTATCGAGGACACCCCGCAAGGTGCCCGCGTTACCGTGGCTGGGTAGCACTGCAACCAACAAGGCGGCAGGGGGCTTGGAGCATGAGCCAGGAGCAACAGCAGCGGCAAAATCGATTGCTTGACTACGAGGAATACGAGAAGAGCAAGCTGCTGGATGTGCCCCGCGCAGAGTTCGAGCCCCCCTGTAACGACCCGTCCCATCCCAATCCGAATCGTAAGAAGCTGTTCAGCGAGATTCCCCACGTCGAGGGCGAGCGGATCCTCCTCGATGCGGTCGTGGATGCCGATTACGATGCGCTGCTTGACCTGCGGGATAACCCCAAGGTGCAGCGCTATCTGCCAACGTTCTTATTTGAAAACCAGCGCGACGACATGCACGAGACGATTCGCCTGCTCTATGGCGATTTGTTCACGAATAAGGAGTCGCTCATCATGGCCGTGCGCATGAAAGACACCGGGGAGCTTGCAGGCTTGGCCGAGTTCTACGGCTTGCGCGACGACCTGCACAAGATTAGCGTCGGTTGCCGCTTGCGGGAGCGCTATTGGAGCTGCGGGATCGCCACCGAAGCGCTTCGGTTGATGGTGGGCTATCTGTACGGTGAGACCGACATCGAGATCATCACCGGGTCGGTGCGCGTGGAGAATGTGCCATCCGCCCGGGCTGCCGAGAAGTGTGGCTTGATACGCACGGCGCTCGCTGTCGAGGAAGACTGGGGCTATCCCGAACCCGCTATCGTGGATAAGTTCTTCTACTAAACAATGAGGCGGGGATTGCCCCGCCTCATCCTTACGCTTATTGCTTCTTCGCGGCTTCGCGCGTTTTCCGGTAGCGCGTGATGGCCTCGCGGATGTCGCGGAAGTCGAAGTACAACGCCGATATAAATAGCACCGCGATTATCGCGCCCGACATGATGCCGCCCTGTTGCGCCGCCGCCTCGAGCATTCCCGCCGTCGAATAGAAAATGGGGATGAGGAAGAGGATGACGATCCAGCCGCATCCGCCGTACCGACTGGAGATAAGCAGCAGGTAGGTGATAACCGCCCAGGTGAGAGCCGCATCATAGACGTTGCCGTTCAGCAGCAGCAGGCCGCAGAGCACGGCCTTGACGGCGAGCATGATGAGCCCAATTTTCACGTCTTGCTGGGCGCGTTCCGCCCGCTGCTCGGGGGTCGGCGGGGTGTACGTGCTCACGAACGGATTGAAGGGGTCGTAACCCTGGTTCTGCTGCTGTTGGGCAGCTTGCTGCGCCCACTGGCGGAACATCTCGGGGTCGACCTCGAACTCCACCCATCCGGGGCCAGAGGTCGTGCCACCGCCGTAATTCACGTAGGGGCTGCGGTAAGGGGCGCCATCGTAGGAGCTCGTGTGGTAGCGCGGGCCGTATTCCGGATCCCATTTGCCGGATTTCAGGACATCGTTCGCCTCGTTGATTTTCTTCGTGAGCTCTTCGGCTTCCGCCTTTTTCGCGGGATCCTGGAATCGGTCGGGATGATTCTCGACGACCTTTTTGCGATGAGCCTTCTTCAGCTCCTCGTCGGTGAAGCCGTCTTTGAGTCCCAGTATGTTAAGCGCCTCAGATTTCTTCATGCTGCATACTATAGAGAATGTTTAATCGAGCCTTTGCAAAAACACGGGTATTCGACAACTTCACCCGATTATTCCCCGAATTGTGCATTCCCTGGAGTTTTGCTTCCGTAAAGGACGGGATTTGGGTTATTTGTCCTGCATAGCGCATAGATGGTATAGTGTGTGTTCACTCTAGAACCGAAGCGGGGAGGACCGCTTGAAAAAGGCGTTGCTCATCATCATAGCGATTGTCGCATGCTGCTTCCTGCTTGCAAATGCCGACTATCTCATGGAATTTGTGGATACGCTCGCCACGGGCGCGCTCGTGCCCATCGTCGTGGCCTGCGTGCTCATGTTGCTGCGTCATCTCGTGCAGGCGCTGTCGTACAAGACCGCCTTCGATGCGGTCGGCTTCAAGGAGACGACGCTTTGGCAGGATATCGTGCTCATCTTCTCGCTCGTGTTCATCAACACGTTCTGCCTGTTCAGTGGTGCGACGGGTGTTGCGTTCATCATCGACGACCTGCGTCGTAAGGGCGCTCCCATCGGCACGGCCACGAGCGGCGCCATCCTCTCGCAAATCGGCTATTTCGCAGCCGTGTTCGTCATCTGCATCATCGGGTTCATCACCATGGCGATTTCCGGGCAGATGAACACGTTCTTCGTCATCGGTGGCGGATTGCTCGCGCTGGTCCTGTTCGGCCTTTCGAGTTTGTTCGTACTGGGCTATTTCAAGCCCGACGCCCTCTATTGGCTGTTCGATAAGATTGAGCGCATCATCAACAAGATCCTTGGCATTTTCAAGAAATCCCTGGCTCCGGCCTGGGGGTCCTCGAATGCCGATTCCATGATCAAGTCGTCGCGCGTTCTGGCCCATAACCCCACGGGTACGATCATCAGCGTTTCGTGGGCATCGCTTTCCGCCATCCTGAACATGCTCTGCCTCGTGGCCATTGGCTTCGCATTCGGCTATACCGAGGTGCCTGTGCTCGTGGCGGCGTTCGCGTTGGCTGCGGTATCGGTCATCGTCTCGCCCACACCGCAGGGCGTCGGCGTGGTCGAGGCAGCTATCGCGGCCATCATCACAGGCGCCGGCGGCGACCTCACCACGGCTACCACCATCGCGCTGGTATACCGCGGCATCATGTTCTGGCTACCGTTCTGCATTGGCGCGATGCTGCTGGGCCAGACCGACTTCTTCAGCAACAAGAACAACAAGGCCGACCCCGAGCAGCAGAAGAAGGACGTCGCCTGGATGTCCGGCACCTTCGTCGGTATCACGGGGCTGGTGAACATCGGCTTGAACTTCGTTCCGCAGCTTTTTGAGCCCTATGCGGCCGCTATTCAGTTCATCAACTTCGGCGATATCTTCTTCGGCCCGACGCTTGGCATCATGGGCATCTTGTTGTGCGTGCTTGCCGTCGGACTCGTCATGCGGTTCCACACGGCGTGGGGCCTTACGATGGTGCTGCTCGTTCTGGTGGCCTCCGTCGAGTTCCTGTTCTACGCCACTATCACGGTAGCAGCGGTTATGGTCGTCCTGATCATCTGGCTCACGTGGCATCGCTATGCATTCGATAAGCCCATTACACAGGACGCATTCCGCATCACGCCGCGCAAGCGCGAGAAGAAGGCCGCCTAACATGCCCACGGGCGATTTCGACGCCGTCGTAAATACCTTGATGGCGGGGAAAACCGCCATCGTTCCCACCGATACGCTCTACGGCCTTGCGGTATGCCCGTTGTATGCGGCTTCGCCCGGAGTGCTTTACGAGATAAAGGGCCGCCCCTCCGACAAGCCCGTTGCATGGCTCGTCGGTTCGTTGTCTGACCTCGATGTGTACGGCCGGGATGTGGCGGACTATGCCCGGCGTCTTGCTACGGCGTTTTGGCCTGGCGCGCTTACGGTAATCGTGCCGGCGAGCGATGCGGTGCCTCCTGCCTATCGATCAGCCGCCGGTACCATCGGCTTGCGCATGCCCGACGACGAGCTCACACGCGCCATCATCACTGCGGTGGGTTGCCCGTTGGCCGCGACCTCCGCAAACCTGTCCGGTCGTCCCGACCCCCTGAGCTTCGCGGAAATCGATCCGGTGATTATCGCCGCAACTGCCGCGGCTATCGACGACAGCCAGAAGAAAAGCGGTATCGGCTCCACTGTCATCGACTGCACGGCGCCAACACCCCGTATCCTGCGCGAAGGCTCCATCACTCCGGAAGAAATAACCGCTGTTCTCGGTTAGAGCCCTGCGTTCCTGTTAGATAATACCCACATCGGCAAGCTTGTAAGATGCGGACTAACGGGAGGCAACATGAGGGAACACATCGTAGCGTTCGACCAGGGAACCACGTCTTCGCGCACCCTGCTCATCAACCGCAAAGGCCAGGTGATCGATGTCGCCCAACGCCCCATCGAGCAGCACTACCCGCGTCCGGGTTGGGTGGAACATGACCCGCAGGAGATCCTGGCGACGCAGCTTTCGACCTTCACCGACGTGCTCGTTCGCAACGGGCTGAGCCCGCACGACGTCGATAGCATCGGCATTACCAACCAGCGCGAGACCACGGTGGTGTGGAATCGCCATACCGGCGAAGCCGTCTTCAACGCGATTGTCTGGCAGTGCCGTCGAACTGCGCCGATTATCGATGAGCTGTGCGCAGACCCAGAGGTGCGCGAGCGTATTACCGCCACGACCGGCCTCGTTCCCGATGCCTATTTCAGCGCGAGCAAGATCAAATGGATCCTCGATAACGTCCCCGGAGCGCGTGAACAAGCAGAAGCGGGGGACTTGCTTTTCGGCACCATCGATTGCTGGCTCGTGTGGTGCCTGACAAATGGCGCGGTGCACGCCACCGACGTGACGAATGCAAGCCGCACGATGCTCTTCGATATCCACACGTGCACGTGGGACCCGTGGCTTCTCGAGCTATTCGGCGTTCCCGTGTCGATGCTGCCCGACGTCCTGCCCTCGTCGGGGCTGTTCGGCACGACGGCGCACCCGAGCATTGCGGGCAACATTCCCATCTGCGGCGTTGCCGGCGATCAGCAGGCTGCGCTGTTCGGGCAATGCTGCTTCAATCCCGGCGAGGCCAAGAACACCTACGGTACGGGCTGCTTCCTGCTCATGAACACGGGCAACAAAGCGGTTCGGTCGAAGAACGGGCTCGTTACCACCATCACCGCATCGGCTCCGTCGACAAAGGGCGTCGAATACGCGCTTGAAGGCAGCGTCTTCATGGCGGGCGCGCTCATTCAGTGGTTGGTGGAGGAGCTTGGCATCATCGAGAGCGCGAAGGAAGTCGAGGCGCTGGCCACGAGCGTCGAGGATACGGCCGGCGTGTACGTGGTCCCCGCATTTACCGGCCTCGGTGCGCCGTACTGGGATGCCGATGCGCGCGGCGCTATCTACGGCCTTACCCGCGGGGCGGGGCGCGCGCACATCGCCCGTGCTTGCCTCGATGCGCTTGCATACCAGATGAACGACCTCATCGACGGCATGGTTGACGATTCCGGCATCCCGATGACCAAGCTCTCCGTCGATGGCGGGGCGAGCCGTAACGGCTACCTGATGCAGTTCCAAGCGGGACTTTCCCAGCTTGAGATTCTGCGGCCGAAGAACACCGAGACCACGGCCATGGGCGCCGCCTATCTGGCGGGCCTTGCCACGGGTTTCTGGCCGAGCATCGACGAGATTCGTGCGATGCGCGAGGTGGATGCGCGGTTCGTCGGTACGATGGGGGCGGCAGAACGTGAAGCCTATTTGAAGGGTTGGCGCGACTGCATCCGGCGGACGCGTACGGCGTAGAATAGGCGGACACGACAAGAGCGGCCGGCAGTGTGGCCGCAGGAAAGGGAAGAGCGTTACATGAAGATCAGCATTGGCAGCGACCACGCAGGTTTCGAGCAGAAGCAGCAGCTCGTGGAATATCTGACCGGGCTCGGGCACGAGGTTATCGACCATGGTCCCGACAGCGACGAGCGCGTCGATTACCCCGACTACGCGGTGAAGGTCGCGATGGACGTGAGCTTCAAGCGCGCCGATTATGGCGTGCTCGTGTGCGGCACCGGCATCGGCATGTGCATTTTCGCCAACAAGATCGTGCGCGTGCGAGCGGCCAACGTGACCATCCCGGAATTCGCCGAGCTCGCGCGTGCCCATAATGACGCCAACGTGGTGTGCCTCTCCGGCCGCTTCATCGACATCGATACGAACAAGAAGATCGTCGACGTGTTCCTGTCCACCGAGTTCGAGGGCGGCCGCCATGCCCAGCGTTTGGCAAAGCTCCTGCCCCTCGAGCGCACCGGAGCATAGAAGCCCCGCTAGCCTAAGTAATGGGTGCGTTTTCCGAATGACGCACCCAAAGTCGACCGTTCAACCCGATAATGGGATGCGTTCCTATTGTTAGGTTCCAAGAAAGGAACTCCCATGTCCCTCGAGCATATTCTGAAAACCGACCCCGCCGTTGCCGATGCCATCCGGCAGGAGCTCACGCGCCAGCGCGATAGCATCGAGCTCATCGCATCCGAGAACTTCACCTCTCCGTCCGTGATGGAGGCGGTTGGCAGCGTCCTTACCAATAAGTATGCCGAAGGATATCCGGGCAAGCGCTACTACGGCGGCTGCGAGAAGGTCGACATCGTCGAGGAGCTCGCTCGCGAGCGCGCGAAGCAGGTCTTCGGTTGCAAGTATGCCAATGTCCAGCCGCACGCCGGCGCTCCCGCGAACGCCGCAGCGTATCAGGCCCTTATTAAGCCGGGCGACACGGTGTTTGGCATGTCGCTCGAGCAGGGCGGGCATCTGACCCATGGCGCGCCGGTGAACTTCTCGGGGCTTATCTACAATTTCCATGCGTATCCGCTGAATCCCGAGACCGAGCGCATCGACTATGACGAGCTCGAGCGTATGGCCAATGAGCTGCATCCGGCCCTCATCGTCGGCGGTGCGTCGGCATATCCGCGCATCATCGACTTCGAGCGCATGGGCGCCATCGCCCATTCGGTGGGGGCGTACTTCATGGTGGACATGGCCCACATTGCGGGCTTGGTGGCCGCCGGGGTGCACCCGAGCCCCTTCCCACATGCCGACATCGTGACCTCCACCAGCCACAAGACCCTGCGCGGTCCGCGCGGCGGTTTCATCCTCACCAACGACGAGGAAATCGCGAAGAAGATCGACAAGGCGGTGTTCCCCGGGCTGCAGGGCGGTCCGCTTATGCATGTGATCGCCGGCAAAGCCGTTGCTTTCGGCGAGGCCCTCACGCCGGAGTTCCGCGAGTATGGCCGGAACATCGTCGAGAATGCGGCAGCGATGGGTCGCGGCCTTTCCGATGGTGGCTTGCGCCTCGTGTCGGGTGGCACCGACAACCACCTGTGCTTGGTGGACCTGAACCCGGCCGACGTGACGGGCAAGGATGCCGAGAAGCAACTCGAGGCCGTGGATATCACGGTGAACAAGAACACCATTCCCAACGAGAAACGCTCGCCGTTTGTTACGAGCGGTATCCGCGTGGGCAGCGCCGCCGCCACGACGCGCGGGCTGAATGCCGATGAGTTCTACCAGGTAGGCAGGCTTATCGCCCGCACCGTGTTCGCCCGTGGCGACGAGGCGGAGCTTGCTGCCGTGAAGGCGGAAGTGGATGCCATCCTGGCAGCCCATCCGCTGTATCCGGAATACCTCGGTGCACGCTACGAGCCGAAAGCGAATTAGAAGCAGCCTCTAATTGGCTTACCCCCGTACACTTTGAATGGGAGGACGGATTATGGCACTAACGCGTACTGGTGAACGTCCTAGCTGGGATGAATACTTCATGACCCTTGCCGACCAGGTGGCGAGCCGCACCACGTGTTTGCGCCGTGCGGTGGGCGCGGTCATCGTTAAGGACCATCGAATCCTCACCACCGGGTATAACGGGGTGCCCATTGGAATGCGCCACTGCGCCGAGGTGGGCTGCCTGCGCGAGAAGCTGGGCGTGCCCTCGGGGCAGCGGCAAGAGATTTGCCGCGGCCTGCACGCCGAGCAGAACGCGATCATCCAGGCGGCGAAATACGGCATCAACATCTCGGGTGCCACCATCTACATCAACACGCAGCCGTGCGTGACGTGCGCGAAGATGCTCATCAACGCCGGCATTGAGGAAATCGTGTACGCGAACCCGTATCCCGATGAGCTTGGCAGCCAGATGCTCGCCGAAACCGACGTAAAACTGCGTGTCTACGAACGTCAGAACAAAGACGTTCAATAGAGCGCGTGAATGGATTATCGATTTCATTTATAGGTTCGAATACCATTCATTACCTTTGAGAATATGCGCACGTCAATGTGTTCCGTTCGCAGGAAAATCGGGCTAATCTGCCGTTCTGGTGAAAAAGCCGGGGTTCAGGTGATAACATTTTGATAGGTTCTGCTCGGATTGGCTAGAAATTGGGTCAAATTCCAGTAAATGGGTGAACGAAGACATCGAAACGGCGATGAAAACGTTCTTCCAAGAGGGGGATAGGCACAGTTCAAAGCGAAGGAAGGGGACATAATCTAAAAAGTGGGTATCGCACTCGGCATACTTCTGGGAGCGATAGCCGGTTTTATAGGATTTCTTCCCCTATTCGCAGCGATTCGCATTTCCCGCAGGGTCACGTCCGTGAAGATGCTTGCATCTGCCACGAACGCCTTGCTCGGTACTGCGGTGTCGCTCGCCTTGGCGGTCGCCGGGCTGCTGCTGTGTTCGAATTACGCGCACGATGTGCTGCTGCCGTTCGGATGCGCCGAGATCGTGACGCTCGTAGCCTCGATTTCGGTTTACGTGGTGTACAAGAACGTCCTCGCGAAGCGGAAGTAGCGAGCGGGGGAGAAAGGCTGGTAGTTTAATGGGCCAAGCAATAGGTGACGCGCTCGGTCAATTCGTCGAGCATGCGCAAGGTCTCTACGACACGTTCCTCTCGGCAACGGTGTTCTCGATTGGCAGCTGGGATGTCTCGCAGTACACGATTTGGATGTTCATTGGTCTCATCCTCGTGGTCCTGCTGATTCTCGGAGTATCCCGCAATCTGCAGCTGGTTCCGAAGAACAAGTTCTACAACACCGTGGAGTTCGGCTACACCTTCGTGAAGCACTCCATCGGCGAGGACGTCATCGGTGCGGGCTTCCAGAAGCACGTTCCCTTCCTGGCGACGCTGTTCTTCTTTATCGTGTGCTGCAACATCTTGGGCCTCATCCCGGGCTTCAAGACGGCAACGGGCACCATTTCGGTCACGTGGGCGCTCTCCCTCGTGTCCTTCGTGTACTTTAACTACTACGGCCTGAAGACGCTCGGTCTCGGCGGCTATATCAAGAGCCTCGTGCCCTCCGGCGTGCCGGGCCCGATGATCCCCGTCGTGTGGTTCCTCGAGTTCATCTCGATGGTCATCCGCCTGCTCACGCTGGCCGTCCGACTCTACGGCAACATGCTGTCGGGCCACATGATTCTGGCCGTGTTCTCGCTGGCCACCACCGTGTTCTTCCAGTATGCGTTCTTCCAGATGGACTTCGTCACCGGCGCTGTCGGCATCGTCTGGTTCATCCTGCTTATCGCCATGTACGCGCTCGAGACGCTGGTTGCGTTCCTCCAGGCGTACGTGTTCACGATTCTGTCGTCTTCTTACATCGGTCTGGCCATCCATCCTCACTGATCGCGAGAAGGCACGCGGGTTTCACCCGCACCAAATTTCGGTACTTTCAGCCGGAAACGCCCGGCTGGGGTTATGTAAGGTGAATGCCGGAGATGGGCTCCGGGTTCAACAAAGGAGGTAATTGTGGATATCACTTTGACGCTCGCTGCGATGAAGGTCGTCGGCTATGGTCTCGCCGCCATCGGCCCTGGCGCCGGCATCGGCATCGCCACGTACGGCCTGTGCGTTTCGGCCGCTCGTCAGCCCGAGATGAAGGGTCAGCTCATGGGCTACTTCTTCATCGGTGCTGCTATGTCCGAGGCTCTTGCACTCCTCGGCCTTGTCCTCTTCTTCATTGCCTAACGCCGCATATCGCACTAGGTAAGAAGAAACCACGAAGACAAGAAAAGGAGGCAAAAGAGTTGACAGCGAATATAAGCAACGTCGCGAAGAAACTCTCCTACGGCATCGTCGCCGCTGGTGCGATGGCAGCCGCCATGCCCTTCACCGCGTTCGCGGCTGAAGAGCAGGCCGGTATCGACGCCATCCTGCCCCAGATGGACGAGTTCATCCCGATGCTCATTGCCTTTTTGATCCTGTGGTTCGTCCTGGCTAAGTTCGGTTGGCCGGTCTTTGAGAACATGCTTGCCCGCCGCGAGAACACCATCAAGGATGCCCTCGCGAAGGCCGAGGAAGCTCGTCTGGCTTCTGAGCGCGCCATGGCTGAGCATGAGGACCAGCTTGCCGAGGCAAAGGCCTTGGCTGCACAGATCGTCGCCGACGCCAAGAAGTCCGGTGAAGCCCTTCAGGCTGACATCACCGCGACCGCTCAGAAGCAGGCCGACGAGATGATCGAGAAGGCGCGTGCCGCCATCGAGTACGAGAAGAAGGCGGCCGTCGAGGAGCTTCAGGGCTCCGTTGCCGACATGACCATCGCAGTTGCGAGCCGTGTTATCGGTAGCGACCTGAGCGATGCCGAGCATCGTGCGATCATCGAGCGCTACATCAACGAGGCGGGGAGTTTCAATGAAAACTAATCGCCTGGTCATCAATGGGAAAATCGAGGCCTATGCCAAGACGCTCTGCACGGGTGTCTTCGAGCAAAACGGTCGCGAGGAACTCGCTGAGGTGCGGAATCAGATTCGCCTGTGCATTCGCCAGCTGCGCTCGAACCCCAAATTCATCCAGGCGCTTAAGGACGAGGCCCTTTCCGGGGAACAGCTCGAAGGCCTTATCGCAAATGGTTTTGCGGGGTTTAATCCGATTCTGCTGAAGGTTGTGGGCGTGATGGCGAGCAACCGCGATATGGAGCTTCTCCCGCGGGTGTTCCACGCTTTCGACCGCCATATGGCCGACGACTACAACCTCGTGACAGTCGATGTCACGACGGCTGTTGAACTCGACGATCACCTGCGCGGGATGATCCGCGACAAGGTGGAGCGCGAGATTGGCAAGGACGCGATCATCAACGAACGCATTAACAAGGATATGCTGGGCGGCATCGTCATGACGGCGCAAGGCAAGCGTATCGATGCTAGCGTGCGCGCACAGATGAACAAGGCGCGCATCGAGCTGAAGAAAAACAATGGAGGTGAAAGCAAGTGACTGAAATCACCGCTCAGGCGATTGACGAGGCATTGCGTCGTCAACTCGAGCAGCTGACCACCAGCGTCGAGGCCCGTGAGGTGGGCACGGTCGTCGAGATCGGCGACGGTATCGCCCGCATCGACGGCCTGAAGGATGCCATGCAAGGTGAGCTCCTCGAGTTCACCGCTTCCGATGGCAAGATTGTCTACGGTATGGCCCAGAACCTCGAAGAGGATCAGGTCGGCGCCGTTCTTCTGGGTGATCTCACCGCTATCAAGGAGAATGACCAGGTTCGCACCACTGGCGATATCGTCGAGGTGCCCAGCGGCAAGGCCCTGCTCGGCCGCGTCGTGAACCCGCTTGGTGTGCCGATTGACGGCAAGGGCCCCATCGAGGCTGAAGGCTATCGCCCCGTCGAGTTCAAGGCCCCCGGCGTGCATGAGCGCCAGCCCGTTAAGGAGCCGATGCAGACCGGCATCATGGCCGTTGACTCGATGATTCCGATTGGCCGTGGTCAGCGCGAGCTTATCATTGGCGACCGCCAGACCGGCAAGACGGCTATCGCTATCGATGCCATCATCAACCAAAAGGGCCAGGACATGATTTGCGTCTACGTGGCAATCGGCCAGAAGGCCTCCACGGTCGCGAACATCGTCGAGACCCTCGAGCGCTTCGGCGCCATGGAGTACACCATCGTCGTGGCCGCTACGGCTTCCGACCCGGCTCCGCTGCAGTACATCGCCCCGATGTCCGGCGTGGCTATGGCCGAGTACTTCATGTTCAACGGCGACGACGGTAAGCCGGCCAACGCCGAGAACCGTGGCCGCAACGTCCTGTGCGTGTACGACGACCTGTCCAAGCAGGCCGTTGCCTACCGCCAGATGTCGCTGACCCTGCGCCGCCCGCCGGGACGCGAAGCGTATCCGGGCGACATCTTCTACCTGCACTCTCGCCTGCTCGAGCGTGCGGTTAAGCTGTCCGACGAGAACGGTGCCGGCTCCATCACCGCCCTGCCGATTATCGAGACCCAGGCAGGCGACGTTGGCGCGTACATCCCGACGAACGTCATTTCCATTACTGACGGCCAGATTTACCTGGTTACCGACCTCTTCTTCCAGGGCCAGCGCCCGGCTGTCGACGTCGGTCTGTCGGTCTCGCGCGTCGGTGGCGACGCCCAGCGCAAGGCTATGAAGTCCCAGGCTGGTTCGCTCCGTCTGGACCTGGCAACCTATCGCGAGCTGAAGGCGTTCACGCAGTTCGGTTCCGACCTGGACAAGGCCACCCAGCAGCAGCTGAACCGTGGTGCCCGCATGACCGAGCTCCTGAAGCAGGGCCGTTATGCTCCGATGCCCGTCATGGAGCAGGCAATCGCCATCTTCGCCGGCAACCAGGGCTACCTGGATGACATTCCGGTCGACCAGGTGGTTCGCTTCCGCACCGAGATGCTGCAGAACCTGCGCAGCTCTGCACCGCAGATCTTTGCCGAGCTCGAGAAGGAAAGCAAGTTCACGGATAAGATCGAGGCTGACGCAAAGGCCGCCATCGAGCGCTTCAAGAGCCAGTTTGCCGTTAGCTAAGGAAGAGGACAATGGCAACACTTCATGACATCAATAGGCGTATCAACTCCGTCAAATCGACGAAGCAGATTACGCGTACCATGGAGATGATTTCTGCTGCCAAGATCCGTAGGGCTCGCGATCGCGTGGAGCGCACCATCCCGTATACCGCGGGTATGGCATCGACCGTAACCGGCATCATCGACCGCGTCGGAGCGTCGGGAAACCCGCTGTTGCGGGTGCATGACGAGGTGAAGCACATCCTCATCGTGACCATCGTTTCCGACCGTGGCCTGGCCGGCGGCTTTAACGGCAACGTTTTGCGTGCGGCCGAGCGGATTATGAAGGAGAAGGCTGCCGATGGCATCACGGCTGACGTGATTGCCTGCGGCAAGAAGGCCATCTCGTTCTGGAAGTACCGCAAGATCACTCCAATCATGGAATTCATCGATCTGTCGGCCGACCCGACCATGGGCGAGGCTATCCAGCTGGGCAACTTCGCCATGGAAAAGTATGTCGACGGAACGTACGACGAGGTCATTCTCGTTTACAACCACGCGAGGAACGCTGGCGACCAGGTGTTGCGCGCGGAGTATCTGCTCCCGGTGCGCCGCATCGTGTTCGTCGACACCTCCCGTGCGATTCCCAACTGGCTCGCACCGATGAGCGCCTTCGTCTCGATGGTTGACCTTAACAACCTGAATCAGGCCCTGGCGACCGGTGAAAAGGCTGAAGAGGGCGATGAGCAGGCGGCCGGCGACCCGACCCCCGAAGTCGTCTTCGAGCCCGAGCAAGAATCGGTCCTCTGGACGTTGTTGCCGGCGTATATGCGCACGATGTTCTATGCAACGCTCATCGACTCCGCAGCCGGCGAGCAGGGAGCGCGCCGAAATGCCATGAAGGCCGCTACCGATAATGCTAACGAGATGCAGACCAACCTGACCAGACTGTACAACCGCGTACGCCAGGGTGCTATCACCACCGAGCTCAACGAGATCGTCGGCGGCGCGGCGGCATTGGAGGATTAAATGGCTGAAGAAATTACAACCAACCAAGCCCCGGGCAAGAACCCGGGCGGATATGGGCGGATCGTCCGTATCGTCGGTCCGGTTGTGGACGTTGAGTTCGCACCGACCGAGATGCCGGCGATCTATAACGCCCTGGTGGTTGATGGCGACACCGCTATCGGCCACGTTCACACGATTCTCGAGGTCCAGTCTCACCTCGGCGGCGACATGGTGCGTTGCGTTTCCATGACGTCCACCGACGGCATGACTCGCGGCCTGAAGGCGCTCGACACCGGCAGCCCGATGTGCATGCCCGTCGGCCCGCAGACCCTCGGCCGCATTTGGAACGTGCTCGGCGAGCCGGTTGACGGCCAGCCGATGCCCGAGGTCGAAGAGTGGATGCCCATCCACCGTCCGGCTCCGGCGTACGACACGCTCACCACGACCGCCGAGATCTTCGAGACCGGCATCAAGGTCGTCGACCTCATCGAGCCGTTCATCCGCGGCGGCAAGACCGGCCTGTTCGGTGGCGCTGGCGTCGGCAAGACGGTTATCATCCAGGAGCTCATCAACAACCTCGCCCAGGAGCACGGCGGCACTTCGGTGTTCACCGGCGTAG
>JAUNCA010000128.1 GCA_030526775.1 Coriobacteriia bacterium
GCCCGGCGGGGTGCTGGGGGTCGTCTGAGCACAAACTTCGGAATTTCGCGAAGCGGAATTCCGCGTTACAAAACGCGAGGTCAGCGGAGCGCACGACCAAAAAATGCCCAGTGGGCATTTTTTGGGAGCAGCGGGAGCGTGGCCCCCAGCACCCCGCCGGGCTGGAGGGCCGGGCCGGGTTAGTACGCTATATCAAGCGGCGCGTGGGCCTTCACGTCAGCGTCCAGCGGGAAGGTTTTCCCTTGCTGGAAGCGGTCGAGGGCGACGAGGGCTATCATGCCGGCGTTGTCGGTGCAGCTCGAAAGCGGGGGCATGGTCAGTCGAACGCCCAGGTTGCGGCACATGTTCTCGTATGCTGCGCGCAGGGCGGGGTTTGCCGCCACTCCACCGCCGAGACAGAATTCGCGCGCACCGGTTTCCTCAAGCGCAGTGCGCGCCTTCGCCACTTGCACGTCGATAACCGCTTGCTGGAAGCTCGCGGCAAGGTCGGGCAGGCTGAGTTCGTGGCCAGCAGCTTGTTCCTTCTGGATGTGCGTGATGACGGCCGTCTTCAAGCCGGAAAGCGAAAAACGCAAGTCGCCGGAGTGCATCATGGCACGCGGGAAGCGCACGGCCTTGGGGTTGCCCGTTGCGGCGAGCTTGCTGATTATCGGGCCGCCCGGGTAACCGAGCCCGAGGGCTTTCGCCACCTTGTCGAATGCCTCGCCAACCGCGTCGTCGATGGTGCTGCCGAGCGTCTCGTAATCACCCCAGTCGCGCACGTGCACGAGCATGGTGTGCCCGCCGGATACGAGCGAAACCACCATCGGCGGCTCGATATCGGCTGTGGCGATCTTGTTCGCGTACAGGTGCCCCTCCAGGTGATTCACGCCGACGAATGGAACGTCCGCACCCCAGGCGGCGCCTTTCGCGAATGCGACGCCTACTACGAGCGCACCCACCAAGCCCGGGGCATACGTAGCCGAGATGGCGTCGAGGTCACGCAGGCGCAGACGTGCGCGTCCCATCGATTGCGCGGCGACATCCAGCCCTTCCTGGACAACGCCGCAGATGGCTTCGATATGCTTGCGGCTCGCGATTTCGGGCACCACGCCGCCGAAACGCGCATGGAAATCGATTTGCGAGGCCACGACATCGGAAAGCAGGGTGCCATCGCCGTCCACGATAGCCGCGGCGGTCTCGTCGCAGCTCGATTCGATGGCGAGGAGAAGCGGGCGCGTTGCATCTTGGGCGGCGGTGTCCACGTCGGAGGATGCGCTCTCGGCGATTGGCAGATGCTTCAGCTCCATGCCGCCGACTTCGTGCGCTTCGCGCGGCAGCCACAGCGGGCCTTCCATGATGTAGGCGTCTTCGCGATCTGGGTAATACCCCGGGCGGCGGCCGAGGTTCTTGAAACCATGGTTCTCGTAGAACGCGATAGCGCCCGCGTTGCTCACGCGGACCTCGAGGCTCGCCTTTTCCGCGCCCAGGGCACGGCCGTCTTCCATCACGCGGGCAAGCAGCTCGGTGGCGATCCCCTCGCGCTGGTGATCGCGCGCGGTGGCGATCTTCAGGATCTGCATATCGCCATCGACGACGAGGACTCCCACGTAGCCGATGAGCTTATCTTCCCTATCGTATGCGCCCCACCAAGCACGATCGGCGCGCGGCAAATCGTCGAGCACGAGCGCCTCGTTCCAGGCATCGTTGCCCATGAGCTCGTGCTCCATGCGCGCCACGTCGGCCGCGTGGGCGGCATCGAGCGGGCGATAGACAATGGCGGGGCGGTCGGTTCCTGCATGCTGCACGCCCGTCGTGAGGTCGCGCGGGGTCGCGTCCGCCAGGCGAATGCGCTCGTTCTCCTCGGCATCGGAAAGCCGCGTATAGACCGGCAACGCATATGCCGGATTGCCCGCTTCGGCATCGAAGGGGTCTGCCAGCCCGGCACGCCACGCCGCTTGCAGGGTCAAGAGCAGGCCTGCACCGGTCGGCGTCCACTGCGCTTCGGCCGCCAAGGGCGCGACCGGCACGTAAAGGTCTGCATATTTCGCCAGGCCATCGCCCGTAACGAGGTCGGGTGCCCCGATGAACGGAACGCCATCGGCGGCCTTCATCACCACATCGGCGTTCAGGCGCTCGACACCCTCGTCGGCAATGGCGTAGCGAACTGGATACACTTCCTTGCGCATGGCGTCGGCCACCACGGCCACATCGCCGCGCACGCCGTCGGCCCAAAGCTTCCAAGCCACCGCATCGGGGGTGGACACGCCGATAAGCGGCACTTCGAGTGCCATCGCGACGCCCTTCGCCGTTGCCATGCAGATGCGCACACCCGTAAACGAACCCGGCCCGCGCCCGCAAGCGATGCAGGCAATTCTTTCGCGCGGGATTCCGATTTCGGGCAGCAAGGCGTCGATAGTGGGCAGCAGCTTGGTGTTGCTCGCGCGGTGCGCCGGAAGCTCGCGCGTGGCGATGGGGCACACCGTGCGCGACGCGGCATCGAGGCGCCCCACGCCAATCGCGATAACCTCGTTGCTCGTGTCGAATGCGAGCACGACATCGCGCTCACCCTGCTCAGTCAAGGGTTGCGCCGGTGTTGCCACTTGCTTGCCTAGCGCGGCGGAAACCGCAGGCGCATCCTCGGCATCCAGGGCTGCCGCACCCTTGCCTGCTGCCTGCTCGGTGCCTGCCTGCGCATCTTCGGCTTCGCGGGACAATCCCTCGTCCCACGCAGCAAGCAGCCCAAGCGAGCGTTCACCCGTTGCCGTTGCGGCAATTGTGCGCACGCCCTCGGTGTCGGCGGTAATCGCAACCTCAAGCCGATCTTCGGGCATGGCTGCGGGGAACTTGTCCGCCCACTCGATGAAGCACACGCCGCCGGATTCCAGCACACCCGCGAAATCGATGTCCACAAGCTGTTCCGCCTTTTCCAGGCGATACAGGTCGAAATGGTACAGCGTGATGGGCAGCCCACCAGGAGTCTTCCCCTCATAGGAAAGCAAGATATTGAAGGTCGGGCTCGTCACCTCGCCTTCCGCAACGCCCAAAGCCCGCGCGACTCCCTGCACGAATTGGGTTTTTCCCGCACCAAGGTCGCCCGACAGCAACACGACATCGCCGCCCTGCAACAGCGCTCCCAGCGCCGCGCCTACCTGTTTTGTCTGTTCAGCCGATTCGCTCCGGCAAAGCATCTCTCGTTTCATAGCGCAGTATTGTACCCGTTCCCGCCAAGGGTATCGGGCGAACATCGGCTATGAGAGAGGGCAACACGTTTACGCCATTTGCCACGCCTTCCTTTGAGCGCTGTCTACACGGGCTGCATTCGGAACCACCGGGCGCACGGTTGCGCCCAGAAAGCAGCGAGGCCCCAGTGTTCTGGGGCCTCGCGTCGGACGTAAGTCGGAATGCGGGCTACTTCTTGTGCTCGGCGTGAGCGAAGTACATCATCAGGCCCACGAGGGCGCCGCCGACGATGTTGCCCAGCGTCACGGGAATGAGGTTCGCTGTGAAGAAGGTGCCGAAATTCAAGACGGCCGTGTTTATGCCCGCATCGGCAATCATGCCGGCGTAGGCAGCGTTCATGTTGGCGAAAATGCCAGCAGGCACGTAATACATGTTGGCCACGCAGTGCTCGAAGCCGCAGCAGACGAATGTCATGATGGGAACGAAGATGCCCAGGATCTTGCCGCTCGTCTCCTGCGAGGTGTTGCCCAAGTACACGGCCACGCACACCAGCAGGTTGCAGAACACGCCGAGTACGAACGCATTCAGCCAGGGCAAACTCGCCTTGTTGGCCGCTACTTGCGCCGTGTATACCGCAAGATTCCCGCCGCCGATGTTCAGCTGGCCGAAGAACGCCATGAGCGCCGCGAGCGCAACCGCGCCCACGAAGTTGCCCACGTACACGATAGCCCAGTTGCGCAGCAGCGCGCCCCAGGTGATGCGCCCGCGAATGGCAGCGGTAACCATCAGGGCGTTGCCCGTGAACAGTTCGGTGCCCATGAGGATGACCATGATGAGGCCAACCGGGAACAGCAAGCCCGAAACCATGCGGACCATGCCCGCGTTATCGAGCCCATGGGCTGCCGTCGAGCTCACCACTGCACCCATGCCGATGAGCAAACCTGCGCCGATGCCCAGCACGAAGAGCTTGCTCGCAGGGGCAGCCGCCTTCCCCACGGAAGCTTCGATATACCCTTCCGTAATCGCCTTCGGCGAATTGATAGCCATTACCTTGCCTTCCTCGTATCAAACAGGTCAAACAACAGTGCATGCTCGCTCAAACCGCAGTGTACGCTCGGGAGGTCCTGCCTGTGGGGTTTTGGCAGCACCCCCGCAGGGCCTTGGAGATGTGTTACAACCCAACACATCGGAGAGGACCGAGGAGGCTGCCAAAACCCCACAGGCAGGACCTCCCGAGCCCAAGGCCATCGCAGGTGAAACACAGGGGCTGCCACACAAACCGGTGGCAGCCCCAAAGAAGCACCTTTAGAACAGCCCGGAGATGACGCCCTTCTCGTCCACATCGATCTTGTGGGCGGCAGGGGTCTTGCCAAGGCCGGGCATCGTCATAATGTCGCCCGTCAGCGCCACCACGAAGCCGGCGCCGGCAGACACCTTCACCTGACGCACCGTGATATCGAAATCACGCGGCGCGCCGAGCTTCGAGGCGTCGTCACTGAAGGAGTATTGCGTCTTCGCCATGCACACGGGCATGCCGCCGAAACCGAGCGCCTCGAGCTGCGCGAGCTCCTTCTTCGCGGCAGGCGTGAAGATAACGCCGTCGGCATGGTAGATGCGCGTCGCCACGGCCTCGATCTTCTCGGCCAAGCCCAGGTCGGAAGCATATGAGAACTGGAAGTCGTTCGGCTGCTCGCACAGGCGGATAACTTCCTCGGCCAGCGCGATGCCGCCCTCGCCGCCCTTGGCCCAAACCTCGGACAGGGCCACGTTCACGCCGAGCTCCTTGCACTTGGCCTCGATGAGGGCAAGTTCGGCCTCGGTGTCGGTTGGGAAGCGGTTGATGGCGACCACGCACGGCAGCTGGTAGACCTTCGTAATGTTCTCGACATGCTGCAGCAGGTTCGGCAGGCCAGCCTCGAGGGCTTCCAGGTTCTCGGCGTTCAGGTCGGCCTTGGCCACGCCGCCATGATTCTTCAGGGCACGGGCGGTAGCCACGACCACCACGGCATCGGGCTTCAGGTTTGCCAGGCGGCACTTGATGTCGAGGAACTTCTCGGCTCCCAGGTCGGCACCGAAGCCGGCCTCGGTAACGGCGTAGTCGCCGAGCGCCATGGCCATGCGGGTGGCCATAATGGAGTTGCAGCCATGCGCGATGTTCGCGAACGGGCCGCCATGGACGAATGCCGGGGTGCCTTCGAGCGTCTGAACCAGGTTCGGCTTCAGGGCATCCTTCAACAGGGCACACATCGCGCCTTCCGCCTTCAGGTCGTGCGCGGTAACGGGCTTGTCATCGTAGGTGTAGCCCACGACGATGCGGCCAAGGCGCTCCTTCAGGTCGGTAATGCTCGTGGCGAGGCAGAAGATGGCCATGACCTCGGAGGCCACGGTGATGTCGAACCCGTCCTCGCGCGGCACGCCATGGGCCTTTCCGCCCAGGCCGTCGACGATGTTGCGCAGCTGGCGGTCGTTCATGTCCACCGCGCGCTTCCAGGTAATCTTGCGGGTATCGATGCCCAGCTCGTTGCCGTTATGGATGTGCGCATCCAGCAAAGCGGCCAGCAGGTTGTTCGCGGCACCGATGGCGTGGAAGTCACCGGTGAAGTGAAGGTTGATGTCCTCCATCGGGATAACCTGGGCATAGCCGCCGCCGGCAGCGCCGCCCTTGATGCCGAAAACGGGGCCGAGCGAAGGCT
>JAUNCA010000129.1 GCA_030526775.1 Coriobacteriia bacterium
AGGATTCGAACGAGATGCAGTGCCCGTTCGCATTGCGCCCGATGAGCACGGGAAGGCGACCCAGGCGGTCGCGTGCGGCGATGATGCGTCCCTCGCTGTCCATGAGCAGCAGCGTGAGCGAGCCGTCGATGATCTTCTGCGCGAAGCGGATGCCGTCGATGAAGTTATCCTTCTGGTTAATCATCAGCGCGACGAGCTCGGTGGCGTTCACCGCACCGGAGCTGCGGGCCATAAGCTGCTTGCCGCCGCCGGCGAAGTACTGTTCGATGAGCTCTTCGGCATTGTTGATGATACCGACCGTGGTAAGGGCGAACGTGCCGAGGTGGCTGCGTACGATAAGCGGCTGCGGGTCGGAGTCGCTGATGCAGCCGATGCCGGAATTGCCGGAAAAGTCGGGCAGGTCATCCTCGAAGCGCGTGCGGAACGGGGTGTTCGAAATCGAGTGGATTTCGCGCTGGAAGCCCTTCTGCTCGTTGTGGAATACGAGGCCTGCAGACTTTGTGCCCAGATGAGAGTGGTAATCCACCCCGAAGAACACGTCAAGTACCACGTCGTCATGCGATGCCGCGCCGAAGAATCCGCCCATGTGAACCCCTTGCTTTCTGCGTTTTCAACTGCCTTGGGTAGTATACGCGATGCGTGTGAGTGGCTTGTGAAAAAGTCGGCGGTGTGATGCCAGCGTTACAACCGCCTACTACATATTGTGGTGTACGCCGGAAAGAGCAGACGGAGTACAACAGCTGGTTGATACCTGGGGGCGAAACCGTGAAGCGATGCCGCCGTATGCCCGGCCTCCGCGGGGCCTATGTTAGGGTTAATTCGCGGGAAGGCGGCCTTGGGCTGCATTCCCCGAAACCATGTATGGAGGTTAAAGATATGCACCAAATTTCGATCAAGGGCGGCATTCGCCGATTCGGCATTTGCGCCGCCAGCGTGGCCTTGGCCGCGTCGATGATGATTCCGGGCCTGGCATCCGCCGACCCGAGCGCCGCCGAGCTGCGCGAACAGGCGGAAGCCGAGCAGCAGGCCACCGAAGAGCTCGAAGAGGCGGCAGCGGCGGCACAGCAGCGTGCCGAGGAAGCCGGCGACGCCGATGCCCTTCAGGCGCAGGCAAACGAGGCGCTCGGTCGCCTGAATGCCATGGCCGAGACGCTCGACCGCACTTCGGCCGACTATTTCGAGGCCCTGAAGGCCCAGGAGAACGCCGAGGCCAAGCGCGATAAGGCCGCACAGAAGATCGAGGAGCTGAAGGAACAGATCAACGAGGTCCAGGGCGACCTTTCCAAGCGCGCCCGCTCGATGTATCGCAACGGTACCAGCGGGATGGTTGACCTCATCCTGGGCGCCGAGTCCTTCGAGGAGCTTGCGAACAACTGGAGCATCCTTTCGCGTATGAACGATGCCGATGCTGCCCTGATCGGTCGCGCGACCGACCTGAAGGCCAAGACGGAAGAGCAGCATGAGATTTACGAGCGCGAGGCCACCATCGCCGCCGCGAAGTCCGAGGAAGCCGCTGCCGCGAAGGCCGAGGCCGAAGCGACTGCCGCTGCCTACCAGGCTGAATACGACGGGCTGAGCGCCCAGGCCGCTGAGGCCCTCGAAGCCGCCCGAGAAGCCGAAGAGCTTGCGCAGGAGGCGGAAGCCCAGCGTGTGGTCCAGGCATCTGCCGAGCAGGCGGCCGCTGCCGCTGAGCAGCGTGAGGCCGAGGAAGAGGCCGCACGTCAGGCCGCTGAGGCAGCCGCTGCCGCACAGGCCGCTGCCGAGGCTGAAGCTGCCGAAGAGGAGGCGCCTTCTTCCGCGTACGCCGAGTCTGCTGGCGATACTGAGGAAGAGGCTGCTTCCGCTCCGGCTGCTGAGCCCAGCTACGAGGGCGGCTCCGATGCTGTGAGCCGTGCGTATTCTTGCATGGGTCTCCCGTACGTCTGGGGTGCCACCGGCCCCGGCAGCTATGACTGCTCCGGCCTCGTGGGCTACTGCATCACCGGCAGCCATGCCCGCCTTGGCACCACCTACACGTTCATGGGCTACCCGCAGGTGTCCAACCCGCAGCCCGGCGATATCTGCACGAGCTGGAGCCACTGCGGCATCTACATCGGCAACGGCCAGATGATTCACGCCCCGCAGTCCGGCGACGTCGTGAAGATCGGTCCGGTCCAGAGCGGCATGATCATCGTCCGTTACCCGGGCTAAGCCCTTACAACCCCGATCTCGGACAGCCCGTCGCATTCGCGGCGGGCTTTTCTTTTGTCGGGTGTTGGCGAAAACGGGTGGTCGGTAACGTTGTCCCATTTGAAGCGGCGTTCCGGTCTGTTATCGTGTTCATAGTGATTTTCAGCAACATTGTGATTGGCTTGCGTCTCGGCGCAGCTAGGAGAACAGGAGAGCAGCTGTTATGGCTATGAACGAATCGTCGGCACCCAAGGGCCTCGAGGGTATGGTCGTCGTCGAGTTGGGCGACTACGTGGCGATGCCCGCCTGCCCGCGCCAGTTGGGCGAGCTGGGCGCCACTGTGTATAAGATCGAGACCATCGGCGGCAACCTGCACCGTCTGGACGGTCCCGGCTTCGGCATGCCTGAACTTGGCATGGACAACCCTGCCTTCGACATGAGCAATGCGAACAAGAAGTTCCTCTCGGTGGATATGAAGAGCGAAGGCGGTCGCGAGCTCGTGGAAAAGCTGCTCGAGCGCGCCGATATCTTCGTCACGAGCATCCGCACCCCCAGCTTGAAGCGCTTGGGCTACGACTGGGAGACCCTACATGCCAAGTACCCGAAGCTCGTCTACGGCCAGATGCGGGGCTACGGCGACCGCGGTCCGATGAAGGACGCGAAGGGCTTCGACGCCACCTGCTATTCCGCCCGCGGCAGCTTGCTTATGTCTATTCCGCAGGCTGGGGAGCACTTCCAGCCGGGCAACATGCCAGCGGCCTTTGGCGACTGGAACGCGAGCATCGCGCTGGGCATGGGTTTGCTGGGCGCCCTGTGGCGTGCCGAGAAAACCGGCATCGGCGACTATGTGAGCGTGAACCTGCACCACATGGCACTCTGGGCGATGCAGGTGGCCGTGGTGTCTCAGCCTTTCGGCGTGCCGTATCCCAAGAACCGTAAGATGGCACCGTGCCCCACTAATAACTCCTACATGACCTCCGATGGCGTGTGGTTCCTCATCTGCTATGGAAGCTACGATGCCTGGTATCCGTACGTGATGGAGAACATCGGGCTGGCCGAATACGCGCACGACGAGCGCTATACGAACTGCGCCAAGATTAACGAGAATGGCGACGTGGCGAAAGTCATCGCCATGATGGAAGAGGCGTTTGCCAAGCACGACTGGGAGTATTGGGAGAAGCTCTTCATCGAGAAGGAGATTCCCTACGCGCGCTGCAACACGATGGACGATGTCATGCAGGACGAGGAGGCCTTTGCGAATGACATCCTGCGCCCCATCCATTACGACAGCATCGGCGACAAGTGCATCACCACGTCTCCGGTGCGTATGAAGAGCGTGGGCGACCCGGTTATCACCCGCGCGAAACCCGTGGGATACGATACCGCCGCCGTGATGCGGGAATTCGGTTACACGGATGAAGACGTAGCGCGCTTTGTCGAGGCTGGTTGGGTGCGCTGTTTCGACGGCGAGGCCCCCGAGAGCCTGGAGGCGCCGAGCTACGGTCCTGCAATGTAACGAGGGATGTGGCAAAAGAATAGCTTCCTGATGGGGCGGGGCAACTTGGTTGCCCCGCCCCATTGTCGTATTGCGTTTCCCCCTTCAAACCTGATAAGCTAGATAGTCGTTTTTTCGGGATGGCCTTGATGGAGGAACAATGAGCGACCCGGTTTTCGTCGAAGAGCAGCAGCATCTTTCCGACACCTACCAGAAGCTGCGGGACATCGAGCGCGCCTTGGCCAAGCAGTTGGAGAAAAGCCTGGCAGAAGCCCTGGCCGACAAGGAGAATATGCTTGACGACCTGGCCGTTGACTTCGGCAACGGCGTGAATCTGGAGACCTATGTCGAGTTCGAGGCCATGCATCAGGTCATCGACGCCTACAACCAGACGAACGACATCCGCGAGATCGAATTGAAGAAGGCCCAGCTGCTGCAGCACCGGCCGTATTTCGCGAAGGTCACGCTGCAGTTCTCGCCCGATGCCCCGGCTCGCGACGTGTACATCGGCGCCGCCGGCATGACCGACGAGATGCAGCGCCACTTCATCATCGACTGGCGCTCTCCCGTGGCCGAGGTGTACTACAACCAGGAAAACGGCCACACGAGCTATGTTGCGAATGGCCGGACAATTGACGTCGACCTCAAGCTGCGCCGCCAGTTCGACATCGACCGCGATCGGTTGAACTCGTATTTCGACACGACCATCGCCATCCAGGACCCGCTGCTGCTGAAGTCGCTGCGCCGCGAGCGTGGGGGCAAACTCAAGGACATCACGGCCACCATCCAGAAAGAACAGAACACGGTCATCCGCCACGAGGACGTGCCGGCGTTGCTGGTCGCGGGCATCGCGGGTTCCGGCAAGACGAGCGTGCTGCTCCAGCGCATCGCCTACCTGTTCTACCGCCAGCGCGAGAATCTGCGCCCGAGTGATGTGTACCTCATCTCGCCGAACGAGGTGTTCGCGCACTACATCGACAACGTGCTGCCCGACATGGGGGAGTCCAACCCCGTGGCGATTACCTGGGACAAGCTCGTCGCGAAACTGGGGCTTGCCGACCGTGGCCTCGGAACCGATTCGGCGGGCGATGCCCTGCGTGCCATCGACGAGCGCATTGCCGGGTTCGCCTTCGATTCGCGCGATTTCGCGGACATCCGCATCGACGATGAGCGTGTCATTTCGGCGGCTCAGGTTCGTGGCGTGGTGCAGCGTTTCGCGAAGCGGATCCCCGTCGGCCCGCGCCTTGCCACCTTGGTCGAGGAGGAGCTCGAGGAGAAGATCTACCAGCGCACCCGTCGGCTCGCCGCGGATGAAGAGGTGCAGGAAATGGTGCTCGACCTGGGCACCGACGACATCTACCGGATTTTCGGCGGCCCCATCCATCCCGAAAGCGAGAAGGATTTCCGCGATTGCGCGTTCAAGTACCTGGAAGACCGCTACGAGGCGGCGCTTGAGGCTATCCGCGATGGCCAGTGGCTGCGCATCGACCGCATCGGCATGCGGATGCTCGGCAAGCAGACGCTTTCCTCCGCCGAGTACCTGTATTTGAAGATGGCGCTCACGGGGGCCGGTAACCGCCATGCGCGCTACGTGATGGTGGACGAGGTGCAGGACTACACGCCCGCGCAGCTCATGGTGCTCGCACGTTACTTCAAGAACGCCCACTTCCTGATGCTCGGCGACGAGAACCAGGCCATCCGCCCAGGTACCGCGAACTTCGACGATATCCGGGCCGTGTTCTCCCGCTTGCGGGGCGGCGTGAGCGAATGCCAGCTGAACACGAGCTACCGCTCTTCGCCCGAGATAACCGCCTTGTTCTCGAGCTTGATGGAAGACGGTGCGCGCATGCAGGTGTCGTCGGTGCAGCGTCCCGGCACCGCGCCGGTTATCGCCGCGTACGCTGACGCGGGAGACTATGTCGAGGCCTTGCGTGCGGCGGTCGCATCGGCGAGGGCCGAGGGTGGCTTGGCTGCCGTCCTCGCGGCGAACGCTGCGCAGGTGAAAGCGCTTTCCGCCCTGTTGGGCGATGACGCCCCCACCGTCGTGGGGCGCGACGCGGCGCTGCCCGGCCAGGGCGTCGTGCTGATGGAACTTCCGCTTGCGAAGGGTCTGGAATTCGACCAGGTAGTCGTTCCCGATGCCCAGGCGTTCCTTT
>JAUNCA010000021.1 GCA_030526775.1 Coriobacteriia bacterium
GCGAAATCGGAGATTTCGCGACGGCTGGCCTATGGCCAGCCTATTTAGTGTCGCACACGACCTCGCGCACCCCGCCCGGACCGGCTGCGGCGGCGCTCCACAATTCCGGGGGGTCTTTCAGGCGGTTTTAAGGTGGCGGGGTACAATGGGCGTGTTCTTTTGAAAGTGAAGGGGTTTGCATGCAGGTTCTTGTTGTTGAAGATGATGTGCGGTTGGCGCAGGCCATTGGGCATATTTTGGAAGGACAGCAGTATCACGTGGACCTGGTGCACGATGGGGCCGAGGGGCTCACTTGGGCCGAGAGCGGCATCTATGACGTTATCGTGCTCGACGTGATGCTTCCCCATATGGATGGTTTCCAGATCGTGCGCGAGCTGCGGCGCAAGAAGATCGCCACACCGGTGCTCATGCTTACCGCGCGCGATGCCACGCGCGACAAGGTAACCGGGCTCGATTCCGGCGCGGACGATTACCTCACCAAGCCCTTCGAAACGCCCGAATTCCTCGCGCGCATCCGCAGCCTCACGCGGCGCACGGGAGAAGTGCAATTCGAGGAGCTCACCTTCGGCGACCTCACGCTCGACCTGGAGAGCTGCGACGTGTCGTGCAACGGGCAGTCCATCCACCTGTCGTACAAGGAGTTTTCCCTGTTGAAGGTATTCATGTCGAACCCGCAGCAGGCAGTTTCCAAAGAAACGCTCATCGCGAAGGTGTGGGGTTATGATTCTTCCGCCGAAGACAACAACGTGGAGGCTTACATCTCGTTTTTGCGCAAGAAGCTGAAGTTCCTGAATTCCCGCGTGAAGATCGTCACGTTGCGGCAGATTGGGTACAAGCTCGAGGACGAGGCTCCGGAGGACTAACATGCTCGTGAAGCTTCGCCGACAGTTCATTCTCATCATCATGACGCTGGTTACCGCGGCGCTTGTCATCATGACGGGCGTCATTACATACATTAACTACCAGCAGCTTTCCAACGATGTTGTGCAGGCGGTGGAGTATGCGACCACCGAGATGGCCTTTGCGGACCGCGGCCCCATGCAGGAGGATTTGCAGGGCGAAGGCCGTTTTGATAACACGCACATGGGTGGCCATCGGCGGGATGTGCGCACTCCGAGCGCCAATATGGTTGCAACCTCGGTGTTCCTCATCGATTCGGACGGTACGTCGGCGAAAACCCTGCAGAATGCGCTTGAGCTAAGCGAAGATGAGTTCCAAGCGGCATTGCAGGAGGTGTTCGCCGCGCGGGGAAGCGCTACCGTCGAATGCGTGACGGGGCATCTGCAAGACGGGGACCTCTACTTCGGCGTGCGTGAAACCATGTCTGGCACGAAGGTTGCCTTTGCCAGCGGGTCGTACATCACGAACAGCATTACGAACCTGGCGTTGCTGCTCGCGGCGGTGTGCGCGTGCGTGTGGGTGGCGTTCCTGATTATCAGCATCTTCCTGGCCCGATGGGTGGTGCGCCCGACCGAGCGCGCCTGGAACCAGCAACAGCAATTCGTGGCCGACGCAAGCCACGAGCTGAAGACCCCCCTCGCGGTGATGATGGCGAACAACTCCATCTTGCTCTCGCATGCGGACGAAACCGTGGAGAGCCAGCGCCGCTGGGTGGAAAGCAACCAGCAGGAAGCGCATCAGATGCTCGACTTGGTGAACGACATGCTTTTCCTCGCGCGCCCGGAGAACGCCGAGCGCCAGCAAGTGCGCGACACCGTGGACTTCTCGGAGCTGGTGGAGCGCAACGTCTTGCAGTTCGAGGCCGTGTGCTTCGAGCGGGGCGTCGAACTTGCAGAAGATGTTGCCCCCGGTGTGAATGTCTTGGGGGATGCGAATCGACTGCAGCGCTTGGCCAGCACGCTGCTCGACAACGCCTGCAAGTACGCCGATTCCCACGTGTCCGTGAGGCTGTCGAAGGCAAGTGGGCAGGTGCGTTTGGCGGTGACAAACGACGGTGCGGTCATCCCGCCCGAAGATCTGGCCCATGTGTTCGACCGCTTTTACCGCGTGGACAAGGCGCGGGTGCGCAGCGAAGGCGGAGTGGGGTTGGGCCTGGCCATCGCACAAGAGGTCGCGCACCAACACGGCGGCGCCATAACGGTGACCAGCAGCGAATCGGCAGGGACCACATTCATTGCCACCTTGCCGTGTGCATAAGCCAATCTATATAAAGAAATAATGTATAGCCAATAAACCACGTTTTACCAGGTAAAACATCGTCAAAACCGCTGGATTGTGTGCGCTTTATCGCGAAAAAGCGTTGAATTACCGCAGGTCAGGCTGCTATAACCGAGATAGCAAACTGCTGGCGGGTTGCGAGCGGTTTAGATACGGCATTGCCTGGATGCAACCGCCACTGTCGGCAGAGCACTATTGGTCTTGTCAAAGGAGGTTACCGTGTCTGAGTATGATGTTGTGATCGCGGGAGCAGGCCAAAATGGCCTCACGACCGCAGCGTACCTCGTTAAGGCGGGATTGAAAGTCTGCGTCCTGGAAGGCCGGGATTTCCCCGGCGGCGGTGTTATCAGCTTTACCGACGAACTGGGCGCAATTCACGACGTCGCATCCACGGCGCACACGCTCATCCAGGTGAACCCCATGATTCTCGCGGACGAGCTCGGCCTGATTTCCCGGTACGGCCTGAACTATGTGTATCCCGAAGCGTCCACGACCGACATTTTCGTCGACAAGGACATGGCCATCACCCTGTACTTCGACATCGACCGCTGCTGCGCGGAGATTGAGGAGAAGCTGGGTAAGGAGGAAGCCGAAGCTTATCGCGAACTCGCCGACTTCGCGCAGACCATCGGCCCCGTGCTCACGATGGGCATGTTCGCGCCCCCCGTCGATGCACAGCACCTGGCGGCTGCCTTGGCCGGGTTCGGCCCCATTGGCCAGCGCCTGCTTCACTATATGACGATGAGCGCCTACGAGATTGCGTGCGAGGTTTTCAAGACCGACGAGCTGCGCGAGGTGACGACCCGCTTCGTGTCCGAATCGATGGTCGGCCCCTTCGACCCCGGCACGGGCGCCACGTTCCTTGGCGCGATGTACATGATGCATGCGCCTATCCGGTTCCGCATGCCGCACTGCGAGGGCGGCTCGCAAAGCCTTACCAACGCACTGGTTTCCATGGTGAAAGACAATGGTGGCGAGATTCGTTGCGGTGCCAAGATTGCCGAAGTGAAGGTGGAAGACGGCGAGTGCAAGGCGTTCGTGCTGGAAGACGGCGAGGAAATCGTCGGCAAGAAGTTCGTGAGCACGCTCAACATCAAGCAGCTCTTCGGTAGCAACGGCTTGGTCGACCCGAAATGGTTGCCAGAATGGCTCACCGAGAAGGTTGATAAGCTGCGTCACAGCTACTATGTCGGGTTCCTGCAGAACATCACGCTGAAGGAAGCCCCGCGCTATAAGCTGCTTGGCGATAAGCCCACGCCGGGCCTCATTACCGAGCAGAGCCATGGCCACGAGCAGTACAAGCAGTTCTTCGAGGATTTGAAGGCTGGCAAGCCGAGTCCGTATGATTCTGCCGCCACCTGCAATGCTACCCTCATCGACCCGTCGCGCGGCGGCCCGGATGGGTATCACACGCTGTATCTGTACAGCTACGAACCTTATGCCCTGTATGGCGACCCGGCGAACTGGGAGAAGTACGGGCAGGAAATCGCTGACAAGATCTTCGAGGCATGGTGCGAGATGACCACCAACATCAAGCCCGAAGATGCCCTTGTCCGCGTCGTGCGCAACCCGCTCGACTATTCGCGCTGGAACGATTCGTGGCTCAACGGCGACTTCTGCCACATTTCGCAGGAGGCCGACCAGGGCAAGTCGAACCGCCCGTTCCCCGAGATGATGCGTTTCGCGACGCCGATTAAGAACCTGTATCTGGGCGGCGCCTCCGCCTGGCCGGGACCCACGGTCTCCGGTGGCGGCCGTGCGGTTGCGCAGGTGCTGTTCGAGGATATGGACATCGACTTCGACGCGACGATCAACGGCTAGGAGAAGCCGAAGCACATTACTGGCAAGACCCGACTCGGGTCTTGCCGGCTTACCTGGCAAGTAGGGCGCATCGCATCCTGTACCAGGATTAGATTGGCGGAAGGGGTTTCCCCTTCCGCCAACCACGAAGGAAGGCAAGCGGAATGGCATTGAACGAGTATGCGAAGCTCTTGATAGAGAAGCTTCTCATCGAAGGAGACCCGGAAAAGGCGCGCCATGCAGCGTATCAGCTGGTCGCGCATGAGCTTGACTTCGACGGTCCGAGCAAGGCATTTTGCCATGAGGCTATACGCGCCTACCGCATGGGCAACGGAACAGGGATGGACGAGAGCGTTCCCGATGAGGTTTCCCAGCTGGTATTCATGGAGCATCCGGAGGAGACCTTCGATACATCGCGCTATTGGGTTACCGACCAGGCGCGACGTGTTGCTGCCCAGGTTCATGCCATGCGCGTGAGCGCGCCGAAGCTGCGGGCGCTTGGATTACCTGCACGCAACACCACGATGCTGCACGGTGCGCCGGGCACGGGCAAGACCGAGATGGCTCGGTGGATTGCGTATCAAGAGGGTTTGCCCCTGATGTACGTGAACATGTCGAGCACGGTGGACAGCCTGATGGGCCGCACTGCCAGAAACATTTCGAGCATTTTCCAGCACGCCCACCGGGGGTCGTGCGTGCTGATGATTGACGAGCTCGACTGCGTGGCGAACACGCGCGCCTCGGCCGTTCGCGCGGCCGATGGCGAGTTGAATCGCACGACGGTGACGTTCATGCAAGAAATTGACCGGTTGCCGCCTGGCGTGATACTGCTTGCCGCCACGAACCGCGTAGACATGCTTGATCCAGCTCTGATGCGCAGGTTTGCCCTGGTGGAATGCGTGGAGCGGCTGCCGAGGGAAGCGGCGCGGAGCATGCTGGGCGATTGGGCGCGAAGCGTGGAGGAGCATGCGGGGTCGGGAGTGTCGTTCTCGGAGAGCGAGTTGGATGGCCTGATGGAAGGCTATGACGACGACGAGAAGATGACGCAGGCCATTATCGTGCAAAACGCGACCTCGATGCTGGCCGCGAAGCTGCTCGAGGTTCCCGAGCTGCAGGTGGCAAGTGCGCAGAAGCCATTGCGCTCGTTCCGCGTTATCGACCCTATCGATGGCGTGGACGTTACCTACGACATCGGCCGCATGCGCGATTATGCCGAACGTGAGGACTGGGCACAGCATGTGCGCTATTCCGGCAATCCGGACGGATTCCTCCTCGATAGCGGCGGTACCCTGCGCCTGGTTGCGCGCAACACCTTCGCCGTAGTCCCCCGGGACCGTTTTGAAGTGGTGCTCTCGCGCTACGCCCAGGAGCCATCGTAGGGCATCCCACACGTCACGCTGAGCATAGCGAAGGATCTCCGGCGTCCCAACCGAAGTGGGGATACCGGAGATCCTTTGTCGTTTCGCTCTGCGAGATGGCGATAGGTAACCTTACAGGTCTTCGAGCGTCGGGTTTGCCAGCATGATGGGCGAGATAAGGCTGCTCGCCCAGTCGGCAGGCATTGAGATGGTGCCCTCGGCCAGGACCTTCTTGCCATCATGCGCCGAAAGCGTGCCATCGTCGCCCGCGGAGTAGATGCCCTCCAGGTCGCTGTTCAGCACCAGGCACTTCACCTCGTATTCCTCGGTGGTGGTATAGGTTTGACCGTCTTCGCTATCGTAGTATCCGTCGTAGCCGTCGTACTCATCGCTGTAGCTGGTCTCGATGGTAACCTTGCGCGGTTTCTCGAGCCACAGGATGGCGAGCGTCTGCCCTTCGAGGTTCCAGGCGATGCTCTCGTCGCCCAAGCGCTGGGCCACCTCGTCGGCAGTATTCACCTCGAGGGTGCCGATGAACTTCGCCTCGTCGCCGATCGATACTTTCAGCTTGCCGGAGGCTTCCTTCTCGATAGCCGCCGTAGTGGCTGCTCTCTTGGCCTTGGCTTCCTCGCGGACCTTCTTGGCGTTTTCACTGAGCTGGTCGGCCTTGCCGTTGTCGCCAGGGGCTTGAACTGCGTACTTGTACACTTTCTGCAAGGTCTTGTCGGTTAGGTCGGCCGGCAAGACTACCGTGTAGGTTACGGCCTGACTGGTGGGAACCTGCACGAACTCGTTGCGCGCGAGTCCTTCGGGCACCGTCACCTCGATCTTCGCGCCCTTCGGCGCCACGAGCACGTTGCCATTCGGCAGAATGGAGCCGCCCGGGAAGGTGAGCGTGTATTCACCCGGTTCGAGTGACACGCCATTGCCGCCACCGTCGAGGTAGACGATTTCGTCGTGTTCGGTACCGTCGAGTTCGGCGCCCTTTACATGAACCGGAAGCGCGGTAGCTTCGTTCGTATACCCCGGGGTCTTCAGCAGGAAGGTGACGCGATGGTCGGCGCGATTTGCAGACGCGGCTTCCTGTGCAAACGGGATGGCGATAACCGCGACGATTGCCAGCACGAGGATAAGCGCCACGACGATTGGCCACTTGCGGCGTTTAGGTTCCTCGAACACCGGCTGGGCGGGGTTTTCATATCCATACGAGAAATCGCGGTCGGGGTTCTGATCGTCGTAATAGGCGGCGATCATTGCCTCGGAGACGAAGCCCTTGCAATATGGGCAGATAGTAGTGCGATTGCTAATGGTGCGTCCGCAATATGGGCAGTACATGGCACCCCTTCTCGTTCATTAAACATCAAACCCATATCATACCAGCCGACTGCGCCCACGTGAGTGGAGGGATGGTGAATAGCGGCCATGATGATTTACCGCGGGGATTATTCATCATGTTGCACGCATGAAAAAGGGAAGGCGCCCGAAGGCGCCTTCCCGTGGTTCCCGTTGGAAAGGAAACTTACTGGATGGACCAACCACCGTCGAGGGTGATGTACTGGCCGGTGGTGTACTCGTTCACCGGGTTCAGGAAGAACATAATGGCGGAAGCCATCTCGTCCAGGCTGCCCATGTAGTGGAAGTCGCGGAGCGGGGTGCGGGACTTCACGTAGGCCTCCTGCGCCGGGTTGTCGGCGAAGACCTTCTCGACCATCGGGGTCATGACATAGCCGGGGGCGATGCCGTTGACGGTGATGTTGTACTTGGCCAGGTCGACGGCGAGGGCGCGGATCATGCCCATGACGGCGGACTTGGTGGTGGAGTACGGAGCGATGTTCTCCATGGCGCGGTCGCCGCGGCCGGAGGACACGAGGACGATCTTGCCGCCCTTTTCACCGTTCTTGTCGCGCATGATCTTGCCAGCGGAGGTGGCCAGGAACCAGTTGGCCTTCACGTTGACGGCGAAGATCTTGTCATACTGCTCGGGGGTGATGTCCAGAGCGTTGGTGCGCGGAAGGGCGATGCCAGCGGTGGAAACGGCGTAGTCGAGGCCGCCGAACTCCTCAACGGTCTTGGCCAGCATGGCGTCGATGCTCTCCTGGCTGGTGCCGTCGCAGAACATGCCGATAACGCCACCGGTCGTGGCCTGGGCCTTCAGCTCCTCGGCAGTGTCGAGGCAGAGCTGCTCGGGAACGCCGCAGATCATGACGTTGCAGCCGGCGGCGATGAGAGCCTCAGCGGTTGCCTTACCGATGCCAGAGCCACCGCCCATAACGACAGCGGTCTTGCCAGCCATAACCTGATTCGGCGTAGTCGCAAACCAATTAGCCATGTGAAACTTCCTTTCCTAGTGTAGATAGGCGATGCGCGCCATTCGGCCTGCATCTTTAACGCAATTGATTATAGCGCTATAAATCTTTACTTCCCTATAGATTCGTAGCAAACCAATAGAAGTATGCTATCCTATATCCAAAATTTATAGACCATTCAAGCAGTCTATAGAAGCAGTTTGAAGGCCATTTTGATAGGTAGAGACGATGAATCTTTCGCACCTGTACTATTTTCGCACGCTGGCAGAGGTACAGCACTACACCCGCGCCGCTGAGAAACTGTTTATAACGCAGCCCACGCTGTCGAACGCCGTGAGCCAGCTCGAGAAAGAGCTCGGTATCCCGCTGTTCGAAAAAGACGGACGTAATGTGAAGCTCACCAAACAGGGGCGAGAGTTCAATACGTACGTATCGCAGGCACTTGATCTCATCGACAAGGCCATCGATGTCGCCCACGAGCAGGCGGGTGCGCCTTCGGGCAGCTTCGACCTCGGCGTGGTCTACACCATCCAAGACTATTATCTGCCGCGCTTGCTGCGGGGCTTCCGCGCGAAATACGGGCAGAACATCCGCATCAACACCTATCAAGGCCTAACGGAAAGCCTGGTGGACGACCTTGTGGCGGGTCGTTACGACGTGGTTTTCGGCAGCCCCATCCGCGAGCGCGACGATTTGGCCTACGTTCCAGTGGTTGCCCAACGTCTGGTGGCGCTTGTGCACGACTACAGCCCCTTTGCCATGCGCGAGAGCGTGACGTTTGAAGAGCTCTCGCACGCGAAGGTGTATACCTATCCGACGAGCACTGCGCTTGGCCGCGAAGTCGACGAGGTGCTGCGTGAGCATGTGCCCGGCATAACCATTTACGGCACGGCAGAAGACGAGATCACGCTCGGCTCCATGACCGATTCGGACTCCTCAGCCGTAGGAATCACGCTCGAGACTCTGGGCATCCTGCCGTTTAACCGCCTGCGGGTGGTACCCATTTCCGATGTGCCCGACGACTTTCACATGGTGTGCCTTATCTACCGCAAGAATGCGTTCCACCCCCGTTCGGTGGAGAACTTCATCCAGTTCGTACGCGAATTCAACGATGGCAAGCCGATGATGCAACGGCTACACATGAATTCGTTCGGAGAGGCATATTCCATAGCCGACCGCGGCAGGATCATTCATTCCGACGCGGTGCTCAGCGATGACATGATTGGCTCTGCGGCGACCATGGTTGGGCGCTCGACACCTGGTGGCAAGGGCACCGGACTCTAGGCATGCCAATCGCCTAGTTATGGCGATGTAGCAAGTACAATTTCTCATAATTATTGGAACTGTTCCTAAACAGAACAGCAGGTATGTCGTATTATGTAGCTTTGTCTATCGGTTACATTAAAAACCATTCATTTTTTCTTCGGATTGTTTGAAATCGCGGTTTTATTTCTATTGGAAGTGCTGCGCCCGCTGCGAGAAAATACCTTCATAGCCAAACGGCAACTTGTTAAGCGCATGCATCGCATGCACGCGAAAGGAGTCCTGCATGAATCCTAATGCCAAGATTACCGACGAGCAATTCCAGGCGTATCTGCTGCAGATTCGCGAGCTGGCCCAGGGTCCGTTCGAAGAGATGCAGAAGGAGATCGAGGTCACCAACGTTTTCCCGGATGAGTTCTATGAGCTCGCCAAGAAGAACGACCTCTATCGCTTCTACATGCCCTCCGAGTACGGCGGATGGGACCTCAATGAGCTCGAGATCCTCCAGGTCCAGGAAGAGTTCTCCCGTGGCCCCGGCGGCATGCGTATGCACCTGCACCATGCAGCCGACATGAACTGGCGCATCCTTGACGATTACGGCAAGGAAGAAGTCAAGGCCGAGCTCATGGACAAGTTCCAGGACAAGACCATCTACTGCAACTTCGCCATCACCGAGGCGACCGGCGGCACCGGTGCCGACCTGCACACCACCGCTGAGAAGGATGCCGACGGCAACTACATCCTGAACGGTGAGAAGTGGCTCATCTCCCACACCGACTGCTCTGACTACACCTATGTCATCGCCGTCACCGACCCGAACGACGACAAGGACTCCCGTCTGTCCGCCTTCCTGGTGCCGAACGACGCCGAGGGCTTCGAAATCGTCCCGATGCCCCACATGATGGGCTGCCGTGGTGCCGGCCATGCTGGCCTGCGCTTCACCAACCTGAAGCTCGACCCGAAGTACCTGCTCGGCGAAGAGGGCCAGGGCATGGAAGTTGCCATTCACTCCCTGTCCGTCTCCCGCGTGCACATCGCCTGCTCCAACATCGGTATGGCCCAGCGCATGCTCGAGCTCTCCATCGCCCGCGCCAATGACCGCGTGACCTTCGGCAAGCCGATCGCCACCCGTCAGGCCATCAAGATGAAGCTCGCCAACATGCAGCAGTACATCCATGCCACCCGCTGCATGGTCCGCGACTTCGCCATGTACTTCGATGCCAACCCGCACGGCGAGTACATCGACGAGAAGGCTGCTCTGTGCAAGCTGCAGTCCATCGACATGACCCGTCTCGTCGCCGACGAGATGCTCGAGATCTTCGGTGGCATCGGCTACTTCGAGGATTGCGAGTACGGCCCGGTCGAGCGCCTCTATCGTGACTCCCGCGCCATGTGGCTCGAAGAGGGCACCCCGACCGTCCAGCGCATCACGATCGCCCGTGGCGTTCAGAAGCACAACGGCCAGATGGAGTACCTGCTCCCGACCTACTGCTAACAGCAGCATCGCTTAACAAGCGACAAGCGGAGCCGCCTTCGGGCGGCTCCTTTTTATGTGGTGGCAATAAAAAAGGCCGCAGCGAGATTTCGCTGCGGCCTACGTTTGCGTTTGCGCGATTCTACTTAATAACCAGCTTTGCCTTGGTCCTAGCGCTGTAGCCGCTATTGAAGTACATGTAAATCGTCTGGCCCTTCTTGAGCTTCACGGTTCCCGCGCGCTTCGGAATCGGCTTGTACAGGGCGTTGGAGTAGTTGCTGAACGTGTGTCCATTAGCGGAAAGCCACAGGGTGGAGTCCTTGCCGCCATTCGTCCTCACCTTCTTGCTCGTGATGGAGTTGTAATTGGTGGGGGAGTAGAAGGAAACGTAAATGTTGCTCGTATTATTGCCGCCGGTGACGTTCGAGTACGTGAACTTGTACTTCTTGGTCTTCGTTGCCGTGAACTTCAGGTAGCCTTGGCCGGCCTTGTAGGTGAGCTTCGTCGTGCCCTTCTTAACCGTGGTGGCCTTCTTCTTGATGACGTTCAGCTCCGTGGTGAAGCCCTGCTTCTTCACGGTTTTGCTCGTTACCGCGTAAGCGGCAGAGGGGATGAACGCGAGCGCCACCACCAATGCCAAGAGTACTGCGAAAACCTTTACTGGACTAATTGCGCGTGCTGTGGTCGCTCCCATTTCTCGCTCCTTTCGTATTGGCAATAGCGCTAACGGGGAAGCTCGTCCTGGGCGATATATTATCAAATTTGGAGATATGTCATGTATCGTGGAGCAGGGTCGGAGGCCGCTTGTTTTCCGTGCTACTTTTCGAAGGTGACGTGCGGGAAAACTACTGCGGGCAGCTCGGTTATAATGGGTTAACCAGTAGGTTTCTATGGTGCGTATAAGGGGTGCATATGGCTGAAGACAGTGTGATTCAGGGAATTAGCCCCGATGTCGTGGGCGGTGGCCTGCCCGATGAGGAGGTGCTGTACGACTTGGCCGATCTCTTCAAGGTGTTTGCCGACACTACACGCATCCGCATTCTGTATGCGCTCATGGATGGCGGGCTATTCGTGAACGAGATTGCCGAGACCGTCGGTATCTCGCAAAGCGGGGTTTCGCATCAGTTGCGCACGTTGAAGCAGGCGAAACTCATCCGTTCGACGCGCGACGGGAAGAACGTGCGCTATTCTTTGGACGATGACCACGTTATGACGATGCTGGCCCAGGGCCTGACGCATGTTACTGAATAGACGAAGAGGGGTGGGGTTTGTTTCGGGCAATGAAATGACCTGAAGCTTCGGCGATGTCTGTCCCTTTTACGCGTTGCGACGCGGCAGTATAGTGAACTCATAATCGTTCCATTCGGAGCGTTTGGAAAAGGAGGGTAAACGATATGAGCAACGAGCAAGTTATCGAGCGTTGGAAAGAGCGTGCGACCGATCCCGAGATTGCGGCGCAGCTTGCCGATTTGCTGGCGTCGGGCGATGCCGATGCTATCGAGGATGCGTTCTATCGCAGTTTGGAATTCGGTACGGCTGGCCTTCGCGGAGTTCTGGGCGCGGGCACGAACCGCATGAACATCTACACGGTTGGCCAGGCCACGCAGGGCTTGTGCGACTACCTGAATGCCCATAAGGCAGAAGGCGTCACTCCGAGCATCGCCATCTGCTATGACTCGCGCATCAACGCCGACTTGTTCGCGCGTGAAACAGCCGCCATCGCAGCGGGCAACGGCATTCTCGCGCACATCTACCCGCGCCTGCAGCCGACGCCGGCGCTTTCGTTTGCCGTGCGCCACCTGAAGTGCGACGCGGGTGTAAACGTGACGGCCAGCCACAACCCCGCAAAGTACAACGGCTACAAGGTATACGGCCCCGATGGTTGCCAGATTGCCTCCGAGATGGCCGACGAGATTCAGGCCACCATCCAGAAGACCGATGCCTTCGACGACGTGAAGAAGGTCGACTTCGAAGAGGGCTTGGCTTCCGGCATGATCAAGTGGATCTCCGACGAGACGCTCGAGGCTTTCCTCGATGCCGTCCAGGCGCAGAGCGTAACGGCTGCCGGCGACGACGCCGCCCAGCTGAAGCTCGTGTACACGCCGCTGAACGGTACGGGTTTGGAGACCGTTACCAAGATCCTCAACCGCATCGGCATCGACGACATCACCGTGGTTCCCGAGCAGGCCATGCCGGATGGCAACTTCCCCACCTGCCCGTATCCGAACCCCGAGATGCTCGAAGCTCTGCAGAAGGGCATCGACCTGTGCGAGCAGGTGCATCCCGACCTGCTGCTGGCCACCGACCCCGACACCGACCGCGTGGGTACGGCCGTGAAGAACGGCGACAGCTACCTGCTGCCGTCCGGCAACGAGATGGGCGTGCTGCTGCTCGACTACATCGGGCGCGTCCGCACCGCCGAGGGCACGATGCCCGAGAACCCCGTGGCTGTGACCACCATCGTTTCCACCGACATGGTGGATGCCGTTGCCGCGAAGTACGGCATCGAGGTGCGCCGCGTGCTGACGGGCTTCAAGTACATCGGCGGCGTCATTGCCGAGCTCGAGGCCGAAGGCCATCCCGAGCGCTTCGTCTTCGGTTTCGAGGAGAGCTACGGCTACCTGGCTGGCACGCATGCGCGCGACAAGGACGCCGTGGTTGCCTCGATGCTCATCTGTCAGATGGCTCGCTACTATCGTGCGCGCGGCAAGAACCTGGCCGAGGCGCTGGAAGACCTGTATCAGGAGCACGGCTATTACCGCAACAAGACCGAGACTGCTGAGTTCGAAGGCGTGGCGGGTGCCACGGCCATGAAGGAACTCATGGCTGGTCTGCGTACGCAGCCGCCGGCGGAGATTGGCGGACTTGGAGTCGAGGCCGTGCTGGACTACCAGGCGGGCGTGGGCGACCTGCCCAAGGCCAACGTGCTGGAGTTCGGTCTGGACGGTGGGCAGAAGGTTATCTTCCGTCCGTCCGGCACCGAGCCGAAGATCAAGGCGTACATCTTCGCGCATGATGAGACTGCCGAGGCGACGGAAGCCTTGCGGGCGAAGCTTGTTGGTGCTGCTCAGGGTATTCTGAAGGCGTAAGCCGTCGGCGTCGCTTTGGCGGCGTGGCCCCGGGAGGGTGCTCGGGGCCACGCTTCACTGCTCCGGGGAAATGTCCACTGGACATTTCCCCGTCGTGCGTTACGCTGGCTTCGCGTTTAATAAAGCGGAATTCCGCTTCGCGAAATTCCGAAGTTTGTGCTCAGACGACCCCGAGCACCCTCCCGGGGCCACGCCGCCAAAGCGACGCGGCAGCGTTGCCCCAGGTTGAAAGGAAGAGAGATGCAAGAGCTTAGTGATAAGAAGGTTGCGATTGTTATTGCGCAGGATCAGTTTCGGGATGAGGAGTTTGCGCAGCCGCATGCTAGTTTGAATTTGGCGAAGGCCGACATCACCGTGGTGAGCCGTAAGGTGGGGAAATGCTACGGCAAGCTGGGGAGTATCGTGCATGCGCGCATGGCCTTAGACGAAGCGGCGAATCTGGACTGGGATGGCGTGGTGTTTGTCGGCGGCGCTGGTGCGGGCGACTACATGGACGACCCGGTTGCGCACGCGCTGGCCTTGCGCACCAACGAGCGCGGGAAACTCGTTGCGGCTATCTGCAAGGCGCCGACCATCCTTGCGCATGCGGGGCTTATTCGCGGAGCAGAGGCTACGTGCTTCCCCGATTTCTACGATGACCTGCGTGCTCATGGCGTGAAGGTTTCGACCTCGCCGGTGGTGGAGACCGAGGTGAACGGGGCTCCCGTCATAACCGCAAACGGTCCTCAGTCGGCCTTTGCGTTTGGCCAGGCTATCGTGAATACCCTGCGCGGGCCGCTCGATCCGTTTGGCTTTATGCTCTAACTCGTTACTGTATTGGAGCTCCCTGGGATTGGCACGCCGGCCCAGGGAGTTTTGTATTGTTTGGAGGTTCTGCACTCTGCTGGTTTAACATAAGGGCACGTAGTCGAAGGAAGGGGCGATATGGCTGGAGCTGCACGAGGGGCTGTTGCCAAGGCACGGGCCGTGGCCAGTGTGACCATGGATGCCGACTCGCGGCAGCGCCTGGTCGAAATCGTTTCCATTCTGAATAAGCACCAGCTGCTCCGGCATCCCTCGCCGGAAAGCGCGAAGGCCGTGCTCGAGGATCTCGGGCCGACCTTCATCAAGCTCGGCCAGATGGTGTCGAGCCACTCCGATGTGTTCCCCGCCGAATACTGCGAGACGTTTGCGAGCCTGCGCAACGAGACGACGCCCCTGCCCTTCGAGGAAATCGAACGTATCTTGGGAGAGACGTTTGGCGAGGGGTATGGCGAGGTGTTCGAGTCGGTCGACCCGCAAACGCTGGGGTCGGCTAGCATCGCGCAGGTGCATCATGCACGCCTGACCAACGGGGATGAGGTCGCGGTAAAGGTGCAGCGGCCCGGCATCAAGCCGAAGCTGCGCGAGGACATCAAGCTGCTGCGGCGCGCGAGCGAGATTCTCGAAGTGTCCGAGCAGATGGGGCTCGATTTCGATGTGACGCAATTCATCGATGAGCTCGAGCGCACGGTGAACGAAGAAATCGATTTCCGCATCGAAGCACAGAACCTCAGCGACTTCTATCGGAACAACGAATCCCGCAAGGGCATATCGAGCCCCCGCGTGTACGAAGAGTACAGCAGCGAGAACATCCTCGTGATGGAGTACATCGACGGGTTAAGCTTCGAGCACCTCGATGAGCTGCGCGAACAGCACGGCGAGCGCCAGATGCGCGAGTTCGGCAAGCGCATCGTGCAGAACTACCTCGACCAAATGCTTGCCGACGGTCTGTTCCACGACGACCCGCACCCGGCAAACATGATGATTCGCGGCGAAGAGGTCGTGTGGATTGACCTCGGCATGGTGGGGCGCTTGACGCGGGGCGAACGCGAGCTTCTGCGCAAGCTGTTTGAGGCCGTGGCGTTCGGCGATGCGGCCGAGGCCAAGCGCACGCTGCTTATATGGGGCCATGCCAGCGGGCAGATCGACCATCCGCGCCTGCTGCGCGATATCGATTCCATGCTGGCGCGATATGCCGGGCGCGACATCGCGAATCTCGACCTGGTGAACGGGATAAACGACCTGCTCGATATCCTGCGCGGCCAGCATATCGATATGCCCGGGTCCTTCCTCGCTCTGGCGCGTGGCCTTACCACCCTGCAGGGCACGGTGCAGCACGTGAACCCCGAGATTTCCGTGACGGCGACGCTCGAGCGCTACCTCAAGCGCACGGCGGCAGAGGACCTCGACCCCATTACGCGTGCCGAGGGGTTCGTTGCCGATACGTATCGCGCCGCCGAACATGCCGTGCAGATCCCGCAGGCAACCTACGACGTGCTGTCCGAGCTCAAGAAGGGTGAGCTGCAGATAAACATGCAGCTGAAAAACATCGAGGAGCCGGTGAATGCATTGCGCCGCTCCGTCGAACGCATGGAGATGGGAATTATCGCCGCCGGCTTGTTCGTGGGGTCGAGCCTTTTGTGCCAAACGAATATGGAGCCGCGGGTGCTGGGCATTCCGATTATCGGGTTCCTCGGTTTCGCATGCGCCCTCGTACTGTCGATTTACCTCGTATGGAAACTGCTGGCGGCCGAGCGCGCCAAGCGGAAATACCGCCGCAACCGATGAACAGGCTGCGGCTTTCTGAGCTCGAAGGGTTTCGCAGGACTGCTTTTGCGAATGCCGAACCGAAGATGGCTCGCATCTACAAATTCACCATAGGCGGGGGTTTGCGTCTGGGTGGTAAATAGCCTATACTCACCTGTGCTTTGGGAAACCAAGGCTGTTGCCAACGTGGCTCAGTTGGTAGAGCAGCGCACTCGTAATGCGCAGGTCACCGGTTCGAGTCCGGTCGTTGGCTCCACGAATACGCAGGTCGTGAGGGATTTCCTCACGACCTGTTTTTCTTTTGGGGGTTATTCGGCCAGGTAGGCGCGGATGCTGTCGAGCGCGTCCAGGCAGTCCGCGCAGCCGATCCAATAGAGATCGCCCAGCTTTTCGAGGTCATTTTCCAGGCGTGACACCGTGACGGGCACCGAAGGCGCGACACGTAGGATTTTGCCCTCCGCATGGAGCTCCTCGATTTCGTCGCATTGCCGGTTGTAATCCAGGTTGCTGTTGGCAAGCCGCTCAGCGAACTCGGCATATTTGTAGTAGGCGTATCGCGCGGCGTTGTTCACCTCGGCGGGCTTTCGGAAGTCCGGATGCTGGGTCTTGATGACCAAGATTTTCTCGAAGCCTTGGTCGAGGGCCCAGCGGTAGGGAATCTTGCAGGCGCAGCCACCGTCGAGGTGGGGTACGCCCTCTACCATCACCATCGGCGAGATAAAGGGCATGCTCGCCGAAGCGCGTATCGCGCTCAGAATCTCACTGCAGTGCCCCTTTTCGAAATACGAGAGACTGCCGTCCAGGCAATTCGTAGCCACTGCGATGAAACGCTGCTCGGGGCGGTCGAACCGCGCGAAGTTGAACGGCTCCAAGATGCCGCGTTCCTCAACTAAAAAGCCGACGTCGAGCAGACTGTGGCTGTTCACCATCGCCTTTGCTCCCACGTAGCGGCTGTCGTGACGAAATCCCAGGTTGATGCGGGCCGAACGCCCAATCTGCCCCGAAACGTAGTTTGCGCCGGCAAGCGCACCCGCCGACACGCCGATGACGCACGACAGGTTCAAGCCATGCAACATCATGGCGTCTAGGAAGCCTTGCGTGTACAGGCCGCGGAATGCCCCGCCTTCCAGCACGAGGCAACCGTCGGTAAGAGTTTCCGAGGCCATGCCATTTGGTATCTCGTCGATAAGTGAATACGTATCCATGGTTTTCCCGCTCTAGAAACTATTCGTCTAAGGTGAACTCCCACTTGCAGCTGCAGGTATCGTCCTCCACGTCGGGGTAGCAGCTGACGCAGCGGCACGAGATGCGCTCATCGATGGCGCGTGCGAAACCGCCGTACTCGACGAGGCCGACCGGTTTGCAAGGATGATACGGCATGCCCTTGCGTGCGCGGGCTTGCTGTACGCGGCAGACGCGCATCGTGTACACCAGGCGGTTTCCGTCGCGATCGATTTCCTGCTCGTTTAGGTTCGCGTAAAAGCGAAAGCGTAGCGCCTGGTCCAACCCGTCGAGCCCCGGGTGCTCGTCGAGGCCCAGGAACTTCTTGATGCGTCGCGCCTCGGTGGCGGTGAAACGCTCCCACGCGTTGGCGTCGTGCTGCATCGCGGCGTCCATGCCCTCGGCGCGCTCGACCGATTGGAACCACACGCCGTCGAGTGCGATGCAGCTCTTCGAGTGCATCTCGATAATGTCTACCAGCTGCTCCTTGCTCAGCCCCAGGAGCATATCTCTGCTGTCAAATGTGGCCATCACACCCTCCTATTTACAGGTGCTGCGACGCGCGTGGCGAACCCCGTGCATTACCCCTGATTGATATGCTTTTTTACCTCGGCCGGCACTCCGGCCACCAGGCAGTTGTCAGGCACGCTGCGCGTTACGACGCTTCCCGCCGCCACCACGCATCCATTGCCGATGGTGACACCCTGCAGGATACTCGCATTCGCGCCAATCCAGCAGTTGTTGCCTACGGCGATGGGCAACGCGCGCTCGATGCCGCGGTTGCGCTCGACGGCCCGCATGGGGTGAGTTGCGGTGTAGAATCCGCAAAACGGGCCGATGAACGCATTGTTCCCGATGGTGATGCCGCCGCCATCCATGAAGTAGCAACCGTGGTTCACGAACACGCCCTGCCCGAACCGCGTGTTCTTGCCGTAGTCGAAGTACACGGGCGCGAGGACCGTCAGATCCTCCGGAAGCTCGCAATTCAGCAACTCGCCCAGTGCGGACTGCTGCTCGGTGCTCCCGGGAATGGCCGTATTGAAGGCATGACAAAGCAGCTCGACGCGGTGGCGCTCCTCGAGCAGCCCTTCGTCGTTGTTCGCGTCGTGCCAGAGTCCGGCCAGCATCTTCTCGCGTTCGGTCATATTCAAATCCTTTAGTTCGATACCCTCCCATTTTGATTGTACGGCACCAGCGCACATTGCAACACGATGCTCAGCGGTTCGAACCGCGTGTAATACAATATGAATATGACAGGGGGTTCTTATGGCGCTCTGTAATGGGTGTGCCACAAATTAAGCGAAAAAGTGAGGAAAGATATGCGTTATCGCGTGTTGGGGAAGACTGGGCTTGAGGTTTCGGAAATCGGTTTCGGCGCCGAGTGGATTGGCAAGATGGACGACGCGGGTGTGCGTGCCATGGCGAAGGCCGCTGTAGAAGCGGGCGTGAACATCGTCGACTGCTGGATGTCCGATCCCGCCGTGCGTAGCTCGCTTGGCCAGGCGATTGCGCCCGAGCGCGACCGGTGGATCATCCAAGGGCACATTGGCAGCACCTGGCAGGATGGCCAGTACGTTCGCACACGCGAGATGGACAAGGTCGTGCCTGCATTCGAGGATCTGCTCGCGCGCCTTCGTACCGACCACGTCGAGCTCGGCATGATTCATTATGTGGACAGTCTCGACGAGTTCCATGCGATTATGGCGGGGGAGTTCTTCGCGTACGTGCAGGCGCTGCTTGCCCAAGGCACGATTCACCATATCGGGCTTTCAACCCACAACCCCGACGTAGCACTTGCGGCCGTGGCCGACGGTCGCATCGAGACCATCATGTTCAGCGTTAATCCAGCCTTCGATCTCATGCCCGCCACTGACGACATCGAAGTGTACTTCGGCGATTATGCCGATGAGTCGCTCGCTGGCATGGATCCGGTGCGCCGCGAACTCTACGCTGCCTGCGAAGCCGCCAATGTCGGCATGACCGTGATGAAAGGCCTTGCAGGTGGGCGTTTGCTCGATGCTGCAAAATCGCCTTTCGAAGTAGCGCTCACACCGGCGCAGTGCATCCATTACTGCCTGACGCGCCCGGCCGTAGTCAGCGTCATGGTTGGCATCGAAAACGTAGCTCAGCTTGAAGAGGCGCTCGCTTACGAGAACGCCACAGCAGAGGAACTTGACTATGCAAGTGTGCTCGCCAAAGCCCCTGCTCACTCGTATTACGGGCAATGCACCTATTGCGGTCACTGCGCGCCGTGCGGGGCGGGGATAAACATCGCGCTCGTGAACAAGTTTGCCGACTTGGCAGCCATGCAGCCCGAGGTGCCCGCAGGCGTGCTCGGGCACTACCAGGCGCTTGATGCAACCGCCGGCGACTGTACCGGGTGCGCCGACTGCGAGCAACGTTGCCCCTTTGGCGTGCCCATCGCGCAGAAGATGATGGTGACTGCGGATCTCTTTGGCTTCTAGATGGCTACCAATGGGCGCTGGGCAGATTTCGCGGTCAAAATTGACAAATTTGAAGATTTTTAACATGTCATAGCCCGATGGAGGGCGAATACAACGAGATTTGCTGCTGCTGTACCCTAAAGAGTGGTTAATGTTGGCGCTGTAGGTGGGTTATGCATATACTAGAGCCATTGGAGATGTTAAAAATCTTCAAATTTGTCAATTTCGACCGCGAAATTTGCCCGATTTGCATCTATGCGAGCGCTAGGGGGTAAAACTGGTATGGATCGGTTGTTCTTGGGGTACGAAACTGCGTTCTGGATATGGCGCAAAGCTGGCCCACTTGCTTTTTCGATGCTTCGTCCCACGCGTATTCGCTCCCTTGTTGGCGGCGCGCCCTCTCGAGCCAAGGTCGACTCATTTCTCGCCGATTATCCAGACCTCGCCACTGATGTCGTGGATGTAATCGTCCGAAATGGAGATCA
>JAUNCA010000130.1:0-513 GCA_030526775.1 Coriobacteriia bacterium
GGCCTCATGCCGAACCCGAAGCTCGGCACCGTCACCAACGACGTTGCCAAGGCTATCAGCGAGCTGAAGGGCGGCCGCGTGGAGTACCGCGCCGACCGTTACGGCATCGCTCACGTCATTCTTGGCAAGTGCAGCTTCACCGCTGAGCAGCTCGCCGAGAACTATGGCACGGTGTATGACGAGATCGTCCGTATGAAGCCGTCCGCCGCCAAGGGCCGCTATGTGAAGAGCATCACCGTCACCTCTTCCATGGGTCCTGCGGTCAAGGTCGATCCGAGCGTCAACCGCGCTTACACGACTCCTGCCGCTGAGTAAGCGACAAACCTTTAATCGCCAAGAAGGCCCGCAGGCTTCGGTCTGCGGGCCTTCTTCTTTTTGGCTGCCTGATGAGTCGGAGAACGCATCTTCGACTCATTCTCGTGAGGCGTTTACATTCAAAGGAGAAGTTTCTAGAGAATTATTCAAAGATGCTTTCTGCGACTCAAAAACCTCCCGGTTTCCCCCGTTACATAA
>JAUNCA010000130.1:523-5781 GCA_030526775.1 Coriobacteriia bacterium
TCTCGAGAATGAGTCAAAGATGCGTTCTCCGACTCATCACGTTCCAGGTCAGGTGGCCTGCTACATTACCTTCGAAGCCTCCACGCGTTCGAGGAAGCGGGCGGTTACCTTGAGCAGGGGGTTGCGGAACACGAGGCCGAGAAGCACAAGCGGTACGGCGAACAGCACCACGATACCCATTTCCATCCAGAAGTCTCCGTTGTAGACGCCGAACATCGCGGCGCGCATGGCGTTCACCACGTGCGTCAAGGGCAAGAAGGGGCTTATGTCCTGGATGGCGGTGGGCAAGAGCTGCAGGGGGAAGCTTCCGCCGCCGGCCGATACCTGCAGGATGAGCAGCACGACCGCAATGCCCTTGCCGAGGTTGGCAAACGATGCCACGAGCGTGTAGATGATGAACGCGAATACCAGGCCCGACACCCAGAAACAGAGCATATAGAGCAACGGGTTCTCGGCCTGCACTCCCACGAACAGCAGGTTGCCGAGCGCCATCACGGTGCTCTGGCAGAGCGAGATGAGGGCGACGACGCCGAAGCGGCCGCAGAACTGCTGTGCGAGCGTGGGGTTCTTCAACCGGCGGAGGCTGCGCTCGCCCGGCAGCACCTTTAATGCGACCATCATCAGCAGCGAGCCGATCCAGAGCGCTAGAGAAGTGTACAGCGGGCTCATTGCGGAACCGAAGTTCTCGACGGGGTAGATAGCTTGCCGTTCCAAGGCGACGGGTGCCGAAAGGACCGCAGCGAATGCCTCGGGGTTTGCGCCGATAATCTTGCGTAGCTCATCGGCATCACCGCTGTTCAGGGCATCAGTTATATCCTGGGACATCTTCTCGACCGCCTGCGCGGTATCTTTCAGATCGTCTGCGGCTGCCAAGAGCTTGTCGCGCGTAGCCCCCATGTCGCTTCCAATCGATTCCGAGGTGCCGGAGATTTCGCCGCCGATGCTGCCGAGCGCATCGCCGGTCCCTGTAAGGGTGGATGTAGCGTTTTGCAGCGTTTCGGAGAGGGCCGCCAGCGTCGGCTTCAGCGTAGTCTCGTACTCGTCTTTCGCTCCCGCTACGCTAGAACTTGCCTGCCCGGCTAACTCTTTCACCTGCTCTCGGGTCTGCTCGGAGCTTTCCTCGTTTTCCTCAATCGATGTTGCGGCATCCAGCAGGGAGTCGCGGAGCTGGTCTTGCGTTTGGGCTGCGATTTCAATGCGGTCGACCAGGTTCGCAACATCCTGTGCCAGCTCGGGTGGGACCAGATCCTCGAACTGGGCGACCTCGTTCGCTAAATCGTGGAACTCGCCCGCGATGGCATCGACGGTTTTGGCTCGGTTGCGCAGTTGGGTGGCGGCATCGCCGGCGAGCGTGTTGGCCGAATCGAATGCGGAATCCACGGCGTCGGGTACCGAGGCGAATCCAGCGATGCTATCGTCGAGCGCATTCCCCAGGTATGCCGAGGCATCCTCGAGCGACGAAGCCGTCGCTTCGGCGGATTCTTTCGCGCCCGCTGCGGTTTCTGCGACGGCATCCGCGGCTTCTCTCGATTGTCCGAGCAAGAAGGCGGAATCGTCCACGAGGGTTTGCGCTGTTTCGACCACCTCCGCATACAGTTCCACGGTCTGCGCGGTCCGGCTTATCTCCGCGGCGACGCGTCCGAGGTGTCCGGCGAGTTTGCCGATGTTGCCCGACACGTCCGCCTCGTCGGCGTAGTTCTGCAAGCCCTGGGCTATCTCGAGCGCCACCTCGGATAGCGTTTGCGTGAACACGCGGTTTACCTGGTTCGAGACCTGATCGGCTCCTTGGTCGGTTACTTTCGGCGCGATGGCGCTCTTCTTATCGTTCGAGTAGTAGATGATGCTTGCCGATGTCTCATCCGATTCGTAGAACGACATCATCGTGCGGCTGAAATCGGGCGGTATGACGACTGCGGCATAATAACGGCCCGATTGCGTGCCGTTGATGGCGTCTTTTTCGGTGGTAAAAACCCAGTTCAACTGGTCGTTTGCGCGCAATGCCGAAACGACGCGTTCGCCGATGTTCACCTTGATGGGGGCAAGGTCGCTCTCGTAGCCCTCGTCCGTGTTCGCGACGGCCACGGTAAGGCTGCCCGTGTTCTCGAACACATCCCAGCATGCGAGGAGGTTGAACCACGAGAAAAGCGAAGGCAGGAGGATGAGCCCCAGTACGACGAGCGTGGTTATCGTGTTGCCGCCGATGCGCTTCAGGTCGTCGACGAAAAGGAGCCAGATGTTCTTCATCGGCGCACCTCCCCGTCGGCCTCGGCGTCCGCAGCATCTGGTGTGCGTTCAGCGACATCGTCAGCGGAATCGTCGCCTGCATCCCGCTCCTCGGCTGTACGGCTGAACTTGCGGAAGAGTTTCGCGCGTTGGAAGTCCACGCGATGCCGGCGTCCGGTGCTATTGCCACCGAAGTACAGCTTGGAAATCTCGGGATCGGACAAATCGGTGAGCGCAACCTGATGCAGTAGGTTGTCGCGGATGTACTCGACGATGACGAGGGACGTGAAAATCACGATGAGCAAGATGAGCCAACTGGTGAGGATAATGACCTTGTCGATTCCGGTCGTAATGAAAATGGGTGTGATGACCAGCGGCAATACGATGCCGGCGGCGAGCGCGCCATGCTTGTATCGCGGGTAATGACGCATGAACTGCCGCGAGCGGGTTTCCATTTCCAGCCGGTATTCCTCGCGCCCGGAGAGCACGCTGATGAGCTGCGATACCTTGTAACGGCGGTCGGGCAGCTGCACGGGCTCGATGTTCACGAGGTCAGTTTCCTCGATTTGCCGTTCGAACAGGCGGTTCAGGTTCGCCGTGAGCGGGCGCGCGAGCGCGCCGAAGGTGGTGAAGACGGCCATGAACGCGACGAGCATCCCGATGTACTCGAGCCACAAGTTCCCATACAGGCCGAACACCGTCTCGCGGATGGCGTTGATACCGTATGTGAAGGGGAACAGCGGGTAGGTGCTGCGGAAGAAATCCGTCGTCATCTCGATGGGGTAGAGGCCGGTCGCGCCGGGAATCTGGACGAAGACGAGGATGAGGCAGAGCGCCTTGCCCAGATGCTGGAATGTCGAGGACAGCGAATACTGGATGGCCAAGTACGCCAGCGACGCGATAACCGCCGTGAGGACAAAGAGCGGTACGCTCGCCACTTGGACGCCGATGAAGAGGCATCCAACGCAGCATACGATAGCTTGCAGCCCCGCCATGCCGGCAAGCAGCAGCTGCCTGCCTAGGAACCGCTGTGCGACGGTGCTGCCCTCGGCGCCCTCTTCGTCTACCTCGATGCGCATGATGACCATGAGCATGAACACGCCGATCCACAGCGTGAGGTTGATGAACAGCGGGGCCATGGCCGAACCGTATGCGTTCAGGGGATACAGCTGCTCGGTCTTTACCGTCGTGGGCGCCATCATGAAACTCGCGACCTTATCGGCGTCGATGTCCGTGCCCAGCAGCTGCTGGAGGGAGTCTGCCGTGCTGAGGGCGCTTAAATCTGCCTGGATGGACGAAAGCTCGTCCTGCGCGTCTTTCAGCAGGGTGTCGGTTTGCCCGAAGGCTTGCGCCGATTGGCCGAGCGCAGTTTCGAGCTGAGCAAGGGCGCCGCTCGCCTGGTCGACCAATGCGGTGAGGGAACCCGCTGTCGCGGACAGCTCGGCGCTTGCCACCGAGATGGACGACACACCGCTGCTGACGGCGGACAAGGTGTTGTCGTTCACGGACTGGCGGTAATCAGATCCGATTGAGAGCGCCTCCTGTGTGGCGGTGTTCACCGCGTCGGAGGCGGTTGCGACGCTTGTGGCGGTGTCTGCGATGTCGCCGCTGAGCGTTGCGAGGTCTTGCAACAGCAGTTTGGCCTCGTCGTTGACGGCTGTCATCGATTCGATTTGCGCGGCGAGCGACGACTTGACATCACCCTCGGGAAGGATGTCCTCGATAGCTTGCAGCGTGGCGATGACCTGGTCTTGCTCGGCCACGACGCCGTTCATCGTGTTCAGGGCGGAGTCAACGTGCCCCTTCGCGCCGGTGACCTTCGCCGCGGTGGCGGAAATGGCCTGGCTGGTCTGGGATGAGGCAAGCGAGAGGGCAGACGAGCCGCTGTCGAGCGCGTTGCCCAGCTCCAGGGACAGGCGGGAGGCCGATTCGTTCGCCTCGCCGACGAGTTGCGCGGCGTTCGCGAGGTCATCCGAGAGGGATGTCAACGAGTCTTTCTCGCCCGCTAGCGAATTGCGGGCCCCTTCCGATCTCTCTTGCGCATCGGTGGCGGCCGCGCTGAGCGCCTGCAGCGATTCGCGGATGTCACCCAAGGAAGCGATGGCCTTTTCCACGCGTTTGTGCGCTCCATTGGCGGCAGTTTCGACTTTTGCCTTGAGCTCGCTGGCTTTGCCGCCGAGGGCCTGCGCGACCGTTTCGCTTACTTGCGATACAAAGGCGCTGTTGATGGTGTTGTCGAGCGTGTTCGCCCCCGTGTCCATGATCTTCGGGGAGACGGGGCCGGCTTTTTCGTTGACGTAGTATTCGAGCCTGGCCTGTTCGAGGCTTCCCGAGGCAAGTGCGGCCACGTCTTTGCTGAATTCGGGTGGGATGATGAAGGCAGCATAGGCCTCGCCGGCGCGTATCTCCTCCATGGCCTCGTCGCGGTCGACGAATGCCCAGCCCAACCGGTCGTTCTCGTGCAGGTCCGCGACGATTTGAGCCCCCAGGTCGAGTTCGCCGAGTTTCTCGTCGTGCGCCCCCTCGTCTTCATTCACCACGCACACGCGGAGGGCTTGCGTGTTGTCGTAGGGATTCCAGAAACCGTAGACGTTGATCCAGGCGTAGAGCGAGGGCAAGACAATGAGGAACAGGGCCACGACCCACGCGGCTGGCGTTGTCGCCAGGCGCTTCAAATCGCGCGCAAAAACGCGCAGCACGTTGCCCATAAGTCCCCTTTCTACCATGGGTCTATTGTAGAAGGGGTATCCCGGGGGCGGGGGGATAAGCGCGGGAATTTCACATGCCCATCGCGGTTTTAAACGGAACGCTTTTGCTAGGCAAAATGCGTTCCAGTTTCCGGAAGAGCCCCGCGGGATTTCTTCGTGGCGGTATACTCATGCCTGAAAAACAGGCATGCACGAGGAGCGAGACGCATGATCGAATTGAAATCGCCGGCGCAAATTGAGGCCATGAAAGAAGTGGGACGCATATCCGCGAAGGTGTTGCGACTGGTGGGAGCTGCGGTGGAGCCGGGCATCTCGACTGCCGAGCTC
>JAUNCA010000022.1 GCA_030526775.1 Coriobacteriia bacterium
GTGTCTGCGAGCAGTCTGGATGCCGACGTCATCGGCGCTTATCGGGAGGAGACGATAGCCGCCATCACCGTTCTGAGCGTGCGTGAGGGACGCGTGATGAACACCAACGAGTTCATCCTGAACAGGGGCTTGGATATCCATGCCGACGAGTTGCTCCGCTCGTTCGCCCTGCGCTACTACGACGTGACCGAGAGCATTCCGCGCGAGGTCGTGCTCGAGGAGATCGCGAGAAGCGAGGATGAGCCGGACGACCACATATTCGAGATGTTCCTGGACGAGCTTATGCCGACGCATCCGCTCGGTCGACCGGTTCTGGGAACCGCTGCCAAGGTGGCATCGTATGGTCACGACGATTGCGTTGCGTTCCATCGGTCCTGTTACCACGCCAGCAATCTCGTGGTGTCGGCTGTGGGAAATGTCGACCACGCGTCCTTGGTGCACAAGGTGGAAGCTGCGCTTGTAGGCATACGCAGCGGGCAGCCCTTGAAGCGCGAGGTTTTCGTTGAGCGTGACCGGCGCGCATTTGCCGCCCAGCAACGCGATATCGAGCAAGCGCATCTCGTGTATGGATTTCCCTGGTATCGGGCCGATGTTCCCGAACGCTTTGCCGGCAGCGTGCTCACGTCCATATTGGGCGGTTCCGCTTCATCGCGATTGTTCCAGGAGGTGCGCGAGAAGCGCGGACTGGCATATTCCGTCATGGCAGGCGCGAGCGCCTACAGCGATGCTGGCCAGTTCTATGTGTATTGCGCAACCAGGCCGGAGAACCTCGGGCAAGCTGCGTCGATAATCCGACACGAGATTGCGCGCATCGCCGAGGAACCGCCGTCCGCCGAAGAAGTGAAACGTTCATGCGAGGTGATTACAAGCCAGCTGTTGCTCGGACTCGAGTCGACAAGCGACCGGATGGTCAGGCTCGGACGTCGCGAGACCATGGGCTTCGAGCAGGTCGAGGTTCCTGCGCTCATCGAGCGTTTTTCGCACGTCACCCCCGATGAGGTGCGTGGTGTCGCCATGCAATACCTTGCGTTGTCACCGACTGCGACGGTGGTTTCGCCCTTCGACGCCGAACAAGCACGTAAGCTCGTATTCGGCCAGTAGACGTCTCCCGCGCCCTCATGCGGTGGTTTCGGTTATGTTGCCGACGAACGTGTGCCGGCACGAAAGCGCGTGGTTTTGCTACTATTCATCTGAACTATTCACGCGTGCGAGGAGGATATGTTGATACGAGTCGCGGTTGCAGGTTGCGCAGGACGCATGGGGCAGGCGGTTGTCGAGGCGGTGAACGGCGCTGCCGATATGGAGCTCGTCTGCGGAATCGACCCGTTTGCTGGCCCAGAGAATGATTATCCCGTCTTCAAGGACGTGGCATCTGCCCTCGAAGGGGCTTCGTTTGACGTGATGGTCGACTTCACACAGCCCGATGTCGTTGCGGGAAACATCCGCGCAGCGCTGCCGGCTGGCGTCGACTGCGTTATCGGGACGACGGGCCTCTCCAACGCGGTGCTCGAGGAGCTTGCATCGCTTGCGCCTGAGGGAACGTGCTTGTTCGTAGCCCCGAACTTCACGGTGGGCGCCGTTTTGATGATGCGTTTCGCGGAAATGGCAGCCCCGTATCTCGACGAGGCCGAGGTCATCGAGTTCCATCATGCGCGCAAGAAGGATGCGCCTTCCGGAACGGCGAAGCGTACCGCCGAGATTATAGCCGCCGCCCGTGAGGCTGCGCCAGCCGTCCCCGGGCGGGAGAGCGAGCTGCCTGGCTGCGAGGGCGCACGTGGCGCCGAGATCGATGGGGTGCCGGTGCACTCCGTTCGCTCGATGGGCTATGTGGCTTGCCAGGAGGTCATCTTCGGGTCGATGGGACAATCGCTGACGATTCGCCACGACTCATGGGATCGAAGCTCGTACATGCCCGGCGTGCTGCTGGCGGTCCGCAAGGTCCGCGAACGGTCAGGCCTCATCGTCGGATTGGAACATTTCATGTTTTAACGGATATCTCCGACGATGCGTGGGATAATCCCAATGATTGGTAACGGAGAACCGGAGAGTTAGAGTACCGAGAATCAGGACCGCGTCAACGGGATATGAAGAGTCGCGGTGCCGAGGTGGAAGGAACCCAGGATGGTCTACGATAACAAGCCCATATTCGGAACGATGATTCCCGCTATGGTCACCCCGTTCGACAAGGACGGCGACCTCGACCTGGACCAGGCGCAGGCATTGGCCGAGCGCCTTGCCGACAACGGGGCAGACGGCCTTGTCATCAATGGAACGACGGGCGAAAGCCCCACGGTATTCTATCCGCAGAAGATGAAGCTCTTCCGTGCGGTCGTCGAGGCCGTGAGCGGACGTCTTCCCATCGTGGCTAACGTGGGCGATAACTGCACGGCGGACACGGTGCAATTCGCGCGCGAGGTCGAGAAGCTCGGCGTCGACGGTTGCATGCTTGTGGTGCCGTACTACAACAAGCCGCCGCAGGAAGGCCTCTACCAGCATTTCCGCACCATTGCCGAAGCCATCGAGCTTCCGTGCATCCTGTACAACATCCCAGGCCGCTGCGTCATCAATATGGTTCCGGACACCACCCTGCGCCTCGCGAACGATGTCGAGAACATCGTCGGCGTGAAAGAGGCTTCGGGCAACCTCGAGCAGATCCGCGAGATCATCGAGCGCGCCCCGAAGAACTTCTGGGTGTATTCGGGCGAAGACGAGCAGACCTACGACATCATGAAGATGGGCGGAGCGGGCATCATCTCGACCATCGGCAACGTCGCGCCGGCGCGCATGCGCGAGATAGTGGACCTGTGCGCTGCGGGGGATTTCGAAGCCGCCGCAAAGGCGAACGAAGCGCTGCTGCCGCTGATGAAGGAGCTGTTCATCACCGCCAACCCGATTATGGTGAAGGAAGCGCTCAACCTTTCCGGGTTCCCGGTGGGCGGCCTGCGCCTTCCGCTTATCTCTGCGACGCCCGAGCAATCGGCGGAGCTTGCAGAGGTTATGCGCCAGGTGGGCGTGCTGTAGCCAAACATGGACGGAACCGCAGGCTACGTGCCTGCGGTGTATATAAGCAAGACGTGGACGCGCGAGGGCGGGAAGCCGTTCGCGCGTTCGCATGTGAAGAACGAGAAGAGAAAGATGACAGAACAGAATACGAGGACCCTGCGCGACAAGGAAGACCGCGCAGCGGCGAAGCGTGCGATGGCAGAACAGGTATCGCAGCATAACCGCACGCAATACTACCGGCACGTAGAGCTCGAGCGCGAGCGCCCGCAGCTTTCACGCGGGAGTGCCACGAGCACGCGCGTGCGCGAAAGCACCCGCCGCCGTAACTTCAACACCGAGGGGAAAGACCCGGATGCCGTATTGAAGGTTATCCCGCTTGGCGGACTCGATGCCATCGGCAAGAACATGACGGTTTTCGAGTGCGGGGACGACATCGTCCTCGATGACGCAGGCTGCATGTTCCCCGATGACACCCATCCGGGCATTGACCTCATCCTGCCCGATTATTCGTACGTCCTGCAGAATGCAGAACGCCTGCGCGGCATCATCATCACGCACGGCCACGAAGACCATACCGGCGCGTTGCCGTACGTTCTGAAAGACCTCGAGCAAGAGGTCACAATCTACGGCACGAAGATGACGCTCGGGCTCATCGAGGGCAAATTCAAGGAACACCGCGTGAAGAATGCCCGCCTGGTGGAGATTAAATCGGGCGACGAGATTCAACTCGGCTGCTTCACCTGCAGTTTCTTCTCGGTGAACCATTCGATTCCCGGCTCGCTCGGCGTGTTCTTCCAAAGCCCCGCCGGCAATGTCCTGCATACTGGCGACTTCAAGCTCGACCAGACGCCGATCGACGGCGTGTATACCGATTTCGGCGCCCTCGCACGATTCGGCGAGATCGGCGTGGACCTCATGATGTCCGACTCGACGAACGCGACGGTTCCGACGTTCACACCGAGCGAAGCCGAGGTGGGCAAAGCGCTGCGCCGCATCATCGGACAGGCAACCGGCCGTGTCGTCATCGCGTCCTTCGCGAGCCATATCCACCGCATGCAGCAAATCTGCGACGCGGCGGTGGAGAACGGCCGCAAGGTTGTCGTAACCGGACGTTCCATGGTGCAGAACACGGATATCGCCCGCAGGCTCGGGTACCTGCATGTGAGCGATGATGACCTCATCGATGCCTACGACATCAAGGGTGTTCCGCCCGAAGAGATTGTCGTCATGTGCACGGGAAGCCAGGGCGAGCCCCTCTCGGCGCTCGCGCGTATCGCAAGCGGCAACCACAAGACGATTCGGCTCGAACCGGGCGATACCGCGATCATCTCCGCAACGCCGGTTCCGGGTAACGAGAAGGCCGTCACCAAGGTGATGAACCTCCTGGCGAAGGTCGGCGCCGATGTATGGGATAAGCGCCGCGACCTCGTCCATGTTTCCGGACATGGCGGTGCCGAGGAATTGAAGATCGTGCTTTCCATTGTGCGCCCGCGCTCATTCGTGCCCGTCCATGGCGAGGCTATCCACCTGCGCGCGCACGCGAAGCTCGGCGAGCTCACCGGCGTGCCGCGCGAGAACATCTATATCCTCGAAAACGGTGACACGCTGGAGCTTTCCATACATGGCGTGCGCTTGGGCGAGCCAGTGCAAAACGGCGTGGTGCTTGTCGACGGCCTCCGTGTTGGCGATACGAGCCAGGATGTGCTTGACGAGCGCAAGGGCCTTGCAGCACAGGGCTTTGCCACTGTTGCGTGTGCGATTGACCGCATGCATCGGCAGATCATTGGCAACGTGCTCGTGGAGATGCATGGCATCACGAGCGACGATGAAGTGCTTCTCGAAGCGCAATCACGGATTCGCCGTGCGCTTCAGGACGCGCTTGACGACGGCGCCGAGACCAAGGAGATCAAGAAGACGTGCCGCAACGCCTTGCTGAAGGTGCTGTGGGAGGATATCAAGCAAAGGCCCATGGTTATCGTCAACGTGCTCGACGTCTAGCCACTAATCCGCGCCTGCCTGGAACGGGGACGGGTTTGGCGTTCCACGTACAAAAATGGAACGCCAAATCCGTCCCCCGTTCCATGAAAGTGGAACGCCAAACCCGTCCCCCGTTCCACACCCCGTTCCAGATGGGATTGCGGCGTTTATTTGGGGGTTTATGTTGGGGTTGCTTGTTGGGGTATACTCGGTGGAAATGCAGCTGAAACGTGGTAGTGGGAGTATCTTTGGCTAAGGGGCAACAGCAGAAGAGCGGGGCTAAGGCTAATTCGCCGGCGGCTAAGAGCGCGCAGCGGAAAGCGCAGTCGGCTAATGCAGCCGCCTCCGTCTACAACGAGAGCGGGTTCGTGGATGCGCGCACGAAGCGCGATATCTGCGGCGTCGTGTTCGTCGTGTTGGGCGTTGCGCTCTTCGCGATGATGATGATTCCCTCGAAAGCGCTTGTAACTTCGGTGCTCTCCGAAATCCTCCGATTGGCGTTCGGCATGGGCGCCTACATCCTGCCCTTCGTCCTCGTGCTCATCGGGTTCAGCTTCATTATTCGATTCCAGCGGCAAAGGATGCCAACGCGCGTCGCGGTGGGCTTGTTCCTCGTGTTTCTCGCAGTGCTTGGCATACTGGGCGTGCTCACGCCGGGTGCCGATATCTCGACCATTGATAAGCTGTTCCTCAAGCAGAACCTGCTTGCGCAGGGCGGATACGTTGGTGCCGGAATCGCCTGGGTGGGGTTGATGTACCTCGGGCTTCCGGTGTCGATCATCGTGCTGTCCGGCGTCATCATCGTCGCGTTCATGATCATCGGTTTCACGGTGAACCGATTGATAGACCGCGTGCATGCGATACGCGACCGCAAAAAGCTGCAGCAGGCAAATGCCAGCCAAGCCGCAGTGGAACAGCCGGTGTACAGCACGGGAGCACCCCAGCGAAAGGGCTTGTTCGGGAGAAGGAACAAGCAGTTGCCGCCGGGTCAGCCTGCGCCGACCATCGGCGGTTTCGACGACATGCCGAAATCCAGCAGGAACACCGTGCGCCTTGGCGGGTCTTCGCAATCTGCCACGAGCACGGCGGGCACTCGCAGGCTCGGCGGTCGTCCGGTGACCCGGAAGCCTTCGACCGTTATCGATGCCGAAGTCGTCGATATCTCGCAATCGCCGACGCGTCGATTCGACGACGGGGAACCCCCCGCGGCGCTCACACGCAAGCTTGGCGAGGAAAAACCCGCCCCGAAGCGCAAGAAGCCCGCGAAGAAGGTATCTCCCAGCGCCGCGACGCTTGCGTTCCCGCAGGCTACCGAGGGATTCGTGCTTCCGAGTATGAGTTTGCTGAAAAAGACCAGCGCTCGGGAGAAGAAGCGCGAGAGCGACGAGATCCTACAAGAAACCGCAGAGCTGCTCCAGCAGACGCTCGAGGACTTCGGCGTGCCGGTCGAGGTGGTCGGTTGGGTAGCTGGCCCGACGGTGACGCTTTTCAAGATCGACTTGCCCTCCGGCATCCGCGTGAACAAGGTGACGAACCTCACCGATGACATCGCCTTGGCGCTTGCGGCGCCGGGCGTGCGCATCTTCGCGCCCATCCCCGGCACGAATTACGTTGGTGTCGAGGTGCCGAACCGGGTGCGTCAAAACGTCTTCCTCGGCGATATCTTGCCCGCGGCCAAGACCGGCCCGCTCCAGGTGGCTATCGGTGAAGACGTCGAGGGCCATAAGATGGTGTTTGACCTCGCGAAGATGCCGCACCTGCTCGTTGGCGGTACCACGGGATCCGGTAAGTCGATTGCCATCAACTCGATGATCATGAGCATCCTCATGCGCGCAACGCCCGACGAGGTGCGCTTCATCATGATTGACCCGAAGCGCGTCGAATTTGCCCCGTATAACGGCATCCCGCACCTGTATGTCCCGGTGGTCACCGAACCGCGCGAAGCCGCGAGCGCGCTCTCGTGGGGTGTTGCCGAGATGGAGCGCCGCTTGAAGGTGTTCAGCAAGGTAGGGGCTCGCGACATCGGGCAGTACAACACAAAGGTACATCAGGGCGCGCTCGACGAGGAGGGCGCTGAGCCCGCCAAGCAGATGCCCTATATCGTTATCGTCATCGATGAGCTCGCCGACCTCATGATGAACGTCGGCAAGGATGTGGAGTTCTCGATTAGCCGTATCGCCCAGCTCGCGCGTGCGGCGGGCATCCACATGATCGTCGCGACCCAGCGTCCGTCGACGAACGTCGTCACTGGCCTCATCAAGGCGAACATCACGAACCGCATGGCGCTGACGGTGGCTTCGGGCATCGACTCGCGCGTTATCCTCGACACCACTGGCGCCGAGAACCTCATCGGCAACGGCGACATGCTCTTCGGCAAGCCGGAGTTTCCGAAACCGGTTCGCTTGCAAGGATGTTTCGTCTCTCCGGAGGAAATCGAAGCCGTTGTGGAGCACCTGAAAGAACAAGGCGAGCCCGATTACCATACCGATATCCTGAAGACGAATCTCATGAGCATGGGGACACCGGTTTCGGGTAGCAACGGAAGCGCAAGCAACGAGGACCCGCTGTTGTGGGAAGCCGCCGAGCTTGTCGTCGGCGCGAAGTTCGGTTCAACCTCAAATATACAACGCCACTTCAGCATAGGATATTCACGAGCAGGCCGTATAATGGACATGCTTGAAGAGAAAGGCGTGGTGGGACCCGCAAACGGGAGCAAGCCACGTGAGGTGCTGGTCGACGAGCTCGAGCTCGAGAGCATTAAGGCTTTCGAGGCAAACGACTAGCCTATACGCAAGGAGGAGATGCCGTGCCAGACGATTTCGGTTCGCAGCTGCGACGGGCACGCACGCGAAAAGGACTTGACGTCAACACGGTTGCGCGTCGTCTGCGCATCCGTCCCGATATCATTCAGGCTATCGAGGAAAGCGATTTCGATCGTATGCCCCCGCGTGGCTACGCGCGAAACATGATCAATTCATACGCTCAGCTCCTTGGCCTGAACGCTTCCGAGATAACGCGACAGTATCTTGACGAACAGTATGCATTCCAGGTGAACGCCGCGCGCAAGAATGCGCGGGGAACCGGGTTCGACATGCCGCGCAATGGGCGCACGGCCGCTGCCCGCGCCGATGCTGCGCGGATGCGCCAGGCGCATAGCACGCACTACGAGGTATCCGGGTACGAGCGGGGAGACCTTTCCCAGCCGCGTTACGCGCGCCCGCGCGACCGTTACCGCGATTCCGAGCGTCCCGGGCGCCGCATGTACGACGATTACGATTCCGGCCGCATCATGTCGCGCGAGGAGGCAGAGCGCACATATAAGACCGGTGGGCACCGCAGTTCTCGCCGCGCACTGGGCGATGAGCCCATCCTGAATGCGGTTGCCAGCCCTGCGCCCTCGCATGTGTTCGGCGGGCGCTTCTCGAACCTAAACCTGCCGATGCTCGGCATTATCGCCGCGGTTGCAATATTGGTCATCGTGCTGCTTGTGCTGTTCCTCATGCCGAAGGGCACATCGGGCGATGCGGCCAACATGCCGGTTTCTGCTTCGACCGAGGCTGAGTCTGCTTCTGAATCTGCGAGCACCACCGCTCCGGCACCCACGTCGTTCACGTTCAGCTACAACGTGAACAGCGGCACGACAACGTGGATCGAGGTATATATCGACGGAGAGAAGCAGATCGCGCAGAACGTCGAGGGTCCGTCCACGAAGACCTTTACCACTTCGGGCATCCTCGAGTTCATCTGCTCGGATGCCACCGGCGTGAAGGCTGTCCTCGATGGCAAGGATTACCCGCTCACCCCGAACGAACAGGGCGTTATCGATATCAAGATCGATTTCAACGACGTGTTGTCGGCGTGGCAGGCAGAGCATAGCGGCAACCCGACGTCGTCCTCCACGGGATCGAGCGCTGCTGCGGCATCGTCATCGTCATCTCAGAGCCTTCGCGGCATCGATACCGATGCGCGTGAAGCGGCCGATGAAGCCGCCCGCGAAAAGGCTGAGGAAGACGAAGAGTCTGAGGACGAGGACTCTGAAGATTCCGAAGACGAAGAGTATTCCGACGAGGGAGAAGAAGACGAGGAATACTACGACGAGGAGGAGTCCGAGGAATAGCCGTCTGCTAGAAGATGACGGAAGTGTACGTTGGCGTCATCCCAAGCGAAGCCCTGGTACGTGGCATCGACTTGGGATGACGTTGCATATGAAGACGCGATGGCGTCTTCCAGTAGTTGAACACGACGAAAGCGCTTGCCTGGCAGGCGCTTGTGCGAGGGGAGTATGAAATGGCAAAGGATTCGAGTTTCGACGTGGTGTCCCAGGTGGATATGCAGGAGATCGATAACGCATTTGGGCAGGCCACCAAGGAGATGAAGCAACGTTACGACTTGAAGGGGACCAACTCCAAGATCGACCTCGACAAACGGGCGAAGACAATCACCATCACGGCGCCGAGCGATTTCGTCGTGCGTCAGATCATCGACATCCTCCAGTCTAAGCTCATCAAGCGTGGCGTCGATATCAAGAGCGTGAGCTGGGGCAAGCCCGAAAATGCCGCTGGCGGGAACGTCCGGCAGGTGGGCACGATTCTCGAGGGTATCGACCGCGATACCGCGGGTAAGATCAACAAGGACATCAAAGCGCAGAAACTCAAGGTCAAAGTGACGATTGAAGAGGATAAGTTGCGCGTTTCCGGCCCGAAGAAAGACATCCTGCAAGAGGTGATTCAATTCCTGAAGGAACAGGATTATGGTCGCCCGCTGCAATTCGTGAACTACCGATAGGCTCAAGGATCATGGCAAACGCGAACACCACCGCTCCGAGTATCGCCATCGTCACACTCGGCTGCGCGAAAAACGAGGTTGACTCCCAAGAGATGGCGGTGAAACTCGCCCGTGCCGGGTATGCGGTGACGCGCGATCCGGAGGAGGCGGATGTTATCATCCTGAACACCTGCTCCTTTATCCAGGTTGCGACGGAAGAGAGCATCGACACCTTCTTCGAACTTGCTGGACTCGAACGTGTGGTCGGGGGAGAATCGAAGATTGTGCTGGCCGGGTGCATGCCATCGCGGTATGGTGCAGACCTGGAAGCGGAGTTGTCCGAGGCTAGCGCGTTCGTGCCCTGCTCCCGCGAGGATGATATCGTCGAGGTCGTGGCCGACTTGCTTCCCGACAGGGTTCCGGAACCGGCTATCCTCGAACCCGATGGGACAATCGGCGCAAATGAATATGCATTGACGACCGCGGGTGATTCACCGTTCGTCGCGTATGTGAAGATCTCCGACGGTTGCGATCGCATGTGCAGCTATTGCACGATTCCCTTCATCCGCGGGCGATATCACAGCTATTCCCTCGATGAGATTACGGCAGATGTCGCGTATAAGGTGAAGTCCGGCGTGCGCGAGATCACGCTCATCGCACAGGACACGGGGCGTTGGGGCCAGGATTTTGAGGAGCGCAGCAGCTTAGCTGCGCTGATGGATCACCTGGCGAAGCGATTCCCGCAAACATGGTTCCGGGTGATGTACATCCAGCCCGAGGGCGTAACCGATGAACTCCTCCAGGTGTTCGGCGATAATGAAAACATCTGCCGATACCTCGATATTCCGTTCCAACATGCCGCGAAGCCGGTGCTGCGCGCCATGAACCGCCGCGGCAACGCCGATGCTTTTCTCAAACTTATCGCGCATATCCGCGAAACCGTGCCCGATGTCACGCTGCGCACGACGCTCATTGCGGGTTTTCCGGGCGAGACGGAAGAGCAGTTCGCGGAACTCATCGACTTCATCGAATCGGCGGAGCTCGACTATGTCGGCGTCTTCCCGTATTCGCGGGAAGATGGAACGCGTGCCGCGGAACTCGAGGACCAGGTCGACGAAGAGGTGAAGCAGGAACGCGCCCAGGAGGTGCGCGACCTTGCCGATTCCATTTCCGCGGCGCGTATAGCGGATCGCGTGGGGAAGCGCATTCCGGTTCTCGTATTGGGCTGTGAAGAGGATGGCCAGCTGTTTGGACGTGCGCAATGCCAGGCGCCCGATGTCGATGGGGTAACCTATGTGTCGGCGGGAAAGCCCGGCGATATCGTGGAAATCGAAGTCACCGGAACCTTGATGTACGAGATGGAAGGGGAGTAGCGTGGAACCGGATTCTCCGAAACTCTGGACGCCAGCGAATAAAGTAACGCTCGCTCGCATCCTGGCTATTCCGCTATTCCTTGCTGCGACGCTTGCGCCGTGGCCCGACTATTTCCCCCAATGGGCCGATGCCGAGCTCTGGAAGCCGGTGATCGCAGCTCTGGTATTCATCGTCATCTCGGCGACCGATGCCGTTGACGGGCATCTAGCGCGCAGCCGAGGTGAGGTCACCACGCTCGGCAAATTCATGGATCCGCTTGCCGACAAGCTGCTCGTGACCGCAGCATTGCTCGTGCTTGTAGAGATGAATGTCATCCCTTCGTGGCCTGCGCTTATCATCATCTCGAGGGAGTTTATCGTATCGGGCATCCGTATGGTGGCTGCCAGCGAGGGTGTCGTCATCGCTGCGAGCTGGTGGGGTAAGGTTAAGACCGTCACGCAAATCGTAGCCATCGTGCTCTTCCTCGTGAAGGGGACGCCTTTGTTCGGCGAATTCAGCCAGTCGCTTTCCGATGGCATGTATATCCTTGCCTGGATCGCCATGCTGTTTGCCATCTTCTTCACCATCGTGAGCATGCTGGACTACTTCAAGAAGGCGAGCGCGCTGCTTGGGTTCACGAAGAAGGCCGATGTGGAGGATGTCGAGAAATACGACTACATGAGCTTGGCTGATAGCGCGCGCGAGTTGGAGTATCCTACCGACGATGATCTTGCCGAACTCGCAGTTCAGGTGCTCGATAAGGCGCGGCGTGCGGGGAAGACCATTGCGACGGCCGAGAGCTGCACCGGTGGTCTCGTGGGAGCGACGCTCACCGGAATCGCCGGGTCGAGCGATGTTGTTGCGGGCGGAATAATCAGCTATGCCAATGAGGTGAAGCACGGACAGCTGCATGTGCCGGTAGAAGTTCTCGAGACATATGGTGCGGTCAGTGAACAATGCGCTTGCGCGATGGCGCGCGGTGCCCGCGAGGCGCTTGGCGTCGACATTGCCGTCTCGATAACCGGAATCGCAGGACCCGGTGGCGCTGTTCCGGGCAAGCCGGTCGGAACGGTCTGGATCGGCGTCTGTGATGCAGATGGCGTCGAAGCGGAGCTGTTCACGTTTGCTGGCGACCGTTCGCAGGTTCGCAAACAATCGGTGAAAGAATCTTTGAAGCTGTTCGCTGCGCATTTATAGGATTCATAATCCCCAGGTCCTTGCTGCTAACTAAGGTCTATCTAAGGTCCGTCTAAGACACATCTAAGGCGAATCTAAGGTATATGTGAGATTTCATAGAGATTCGTCTAAGATGGCTTCCCTATGCTTTTCGCAAAGGTATTCGCGAAGTATTGACACGCGAACGCCCGTTCGTATAATGATGAAGAACAGAAAAGCGATAAGGAGTTGAAATGGACGAGGCTAAAGAGAACATGCTCAAGCTCACCACCGAGCAGATCGAGAAGAAGTTTGGCAAAGGCTCGATTATGAAACTCGGTGAAGGGGAGACCGAGCTGAATATCGGCTTCATTCCCACAGGGGCGTTACCGCTCGATGCCGCATTGGGCATCGGAGGCGTTCCCCGCGGTCGAATCATCGAGATATATGGTCCTGAATCGAGCGGCAAGACCACGTTGGCACTGCATATCATCGCAGAGGCGCAGGCAGAAGGCGGTATCGTCGCATTCATCGATGCCGAGCATGCGCTCGACCCAGTGTATGCCGCGCGCTTGGGCGTTGACATCGACGAGATGCTCATCTCGCAGCCGGATACCGGCGAGCAGGCGCTTGAAATCTGCGACATGCTCGTCCGTAGCGGCGCCATCGATTGCGTCGTCATCGACTCGGTCGCTGCCCTCACACCGCGTGCGGAACTAGAGGGCGAGATTGGCGACAGCTCCGTCGGCCTGCAGGCGCGTCTGATGTCCCAGGCGTTGCGCAAGCTTGCCGGCTCGCTCTCAAAATCAAATACGACCTGCATTTTCATCAACCAGCTGCGCGAAAAGATTGGCGTGATGTTCGGCAATCCCGAGACGACGCCGGGTGGTCGGGCGCTCAAGTTCTTCAGCTCGGTGCGCCTCGACATCCGCCGTAAGGATACGCTCAAGGTCAACGGGGAATCCGTTGGCAACCGCGTACGCGTCAAGGTCGTGAAGAACAAGGTCGCCCCGCCGTTCCGTCAGGCGGAATTCGACATCATGTACGGGACGGGCATTTCAAAATCGGGCTGCATCCTGGATATGGCTGTCGATTGCGACATCGTGCATAAGAGCGGTTCGTGGTACACCTTCGGCGAAGAGCGCCTCGGACAGGGCCGTGAAGCTGTGAAGATGCACCTGGAGGAGCACCCCGACCTGCGCGAAAAGATCGAGAATCTCGTCCGCGCCGAATATGACATGCCGCTTGTTGGAGATGCTGCCATCGAATTTGCAGATGACGAGCCCGAGCCCGCGTTGTAGCGGTGTGCGGAGATGGATGCGCGAAAAGCAGCAAAGCTCGCAGAACTGAAGAGGATGATTGACTCCGTGCCCCCTGATGGGGGCGTGGAGAGTGAGGGTGCGCCATTGAGCGGGCGACCGCGTAAAAAGGTTCTCCGGAAAGATACAGAATCAGAACAGCCGGCGCAGAAGGAATGCGCGACGGCAGAAGCGGCGTACAGGCGAATCGTCGACCTTTGCAGCTATCACGAGTTTTGCCAGGTGAAGATGCGTGAGCGTTTGAGGCGCGATGGTATCCGCGAAGACTTGATCGATGCTGCTATCGGCAAGGCGGTGAGGGTTGGCCTCATCGATGACCTGAGGTGGGGTGAGATGCGGGCGAGCGCCCTCATGCGCAAGGGTGTCGGATGCGATGGCATCATCAGAGAGTTACGGGATAACGGTATCGATGCCACGAAGGTGGATGGATGGCCGCATACATTCATGGAGAAGTATGGTGATGATTTCGGCCGGGCATTGGACTTCATTCGCAAAAGCCCCCCGAAATCGAAGAACCCACGGGCATCGGCATATGCCAAACTCATTCGAAAAGGTTACAGCAATTCTATCGCCGCCCAGGCAAGTGCTGCATGGTATGAGGAGGGAACGTATTCTGGCATGCGCTAGAATGTTGGATGCCTGTTGAATACCGCAAGAGGAGTGTCTATGCCGAGGGCCAGTGTCGTCATCTATATGCGCGATAGCGTTGACTTTCTCGCAGAGTGTCTGGTTAGCGTCAAATCGCAAACGCTCGATGGCATCGAAGTCTTGTGCGTGGACCACGGGTCCACCGATGCGACCTTGCGGCTTTTCGGAATTATCGCTGGTGGCGATGAACGGTTCCACCTCCTGGAATTCGACGTTACGGCTTCTCGGGGGCGTGTCTTGAATGAAGCGCTCGCACAGTGCCGGGGCGATTACGTTTCGTTTATCAATGCCGCTGACTGGTATTACGATTCCTCGGTGCTCGAGCGGCTTTATCGTGCGGCGACGGAGAACGATGCGGCCATCGTAGGCGGTTCGCTCGGCGAATTCGACAACCGAACCAATACCGTAACCGATGATTTCTCCGATAAGGAGTACCTCAGCCGATATACCTTCCAGCAGGAGGGCCGCATAGAGTTCTCGTCTTGGCAGGGCGATATCGGGCTTGGCAGGTTCCTGTTCTCGCGCTCTTTCCTCGAGGATAAGTCTATTTCATTTGCGGATTCGGAATACCAGGGAATATCCTTGTTCATCGTCCGCGCGATGGTAGCCGCAGGGTGGTTTTACGCGATTCCAAACATAATTTTGAGAAAACGCGTGCAATTCGAGACGCGCGAGATTGGCAAAAACGTGCTCGATGAAGCCGTCGATGCTATAGCGGAAATCCTGGTGTTTTGCCAACAGAACGAGTATGAGGAACTCAAACGGCATCAGACCGACATGCTTATGGTGTATGCGGTGGAATCGCTCGGACTGGTTATGAACGAACCGCGTATCCTACAACTCCGTGCGAAGATATTGCGGCGTTTGATACCGACGAAGGCGTACAAGCAGATGTTGGATATTGCCGGATCGTACAAAACGTTCTCTGCGGAAGCATTGAAGGATTTCTCACTTGATTGATGGAATTGGCTGTATGCCATTATGGACGAGGGGATGATACGCGATGAAGGTTTCGGTGATCGTGCCGGTCTACAATTCATCAGCATACCTGCGTGATTGCCTCGACAGCATCGCATCGCAGACTATCGGGGATATCGAGGTTATCTGCGTTGACGATTGCTCGCACGATGATAGCCGCGTGATCTGCCAGGAGTACGCACAACGTGACAACCGATTCCGGCTTTTCGTGCTCGATCAAAACTCCGGTGCAGCAGCTGCGCGCAATCTCGGTATCGCCCATGCGAGCGGCGAATACGTGGCATTCATGGACGCGGATGACTGGTATCCCGCGAAAGATTCGCTCGAGGTGCTGTATCAGGCCGCGACAGAGCAGGATGCCGATCTGTGTGCTGGCTGCATCGACCGCTTCGACGAAGCGCAGGGGGAGATTGTCGCCGTCGGACCCGATGAAGCCCACCTCGCGTGCTTCGACTTCGACCACGCAGGATGGATTTCATATGCCGATTGGCAATACGATTATGGCTTCACGCGATTTCTCTACCGCCTTGCATTCCTGCAGAAACAGGGAATCGAGTTCCCCTTGCTTCGACGACACGAGGACCCGGTCTTTCTCGTGAGATGCCTTGTAGCTGCCGGTTCGTTTTATGCGGTCCCCCATGTCGTGTACCGCATCCGGATGGGATACAAGCGCATGCGGTTCAGCGAGCAGCAGGTGGATGATGCCTTGGAAGGCATCTCACAGGTACTTGCGATAAGCTATGAGCGCGACTTGCCGCAGTTGCGGCATTGGCAGAAGGTCCTGATGCGCCAGTACGTCGTCCAGACCGAAGGCGTCCTCGGCGACTTCTTCCTGAAGGACCTCATTGCAGAGATAACGCGAAGGGTGCCCAGCAAAGCATCGAGCGCTGTGTGGAAGGCGGTGAAGCGAGATGGTGGGAAACGGTAGCCGGCATCCGCGAATCACGGTCATCTCGCCCATGTACAACGTCGCCGATTACGTCGGCGAATGCATCGAGTCGCTCCAACAACAGGATTTCCCCGATTTCGAGGCAGTATTCATCGACGATGGCTCTCCCGACGATTGCCTTGAGCGTGCTCAACGGCAAGCTGGTGGAGACCCGCGGTTTCGGTTCATGCGGCAAGAAAACGCAGGGCTTTCTGCGTCGCGCAACAACGCCTTGGAGGTTGCGCGGGGCGACTATGTCATGTTCCTCGACTCCGATGATGCCTATACCCCGAATGCAATCGGGGATATCGTCAGCACATGCGATGAGACCGATGCCGATGCGGTGTTCTTCAATGCGAAGATGCTCTACGACAGCCACGATTTGGTGAGGACGAATTTCGAGAGCTATGCGGATCGCATCGGCCCCAAAGGCGTCGTGGATGGCTTCGAGATGCTCGTATTTCAGAGCAGCAACGGGTCGTTTCGCTCGTCTGCTTGCATGTATGCTGTGCGCCGAGAACTGCTCGACGAAAACGGGTTGCGATTCTTCCCGGGAATCATCCACGAAGACCAGCTGTTCACGCTGAAGCTCTTCCCGTATCTAAAGCGGTGCGCTTTCTTGCAGGAAGACCTGTATGTGCGCCGGATGCGCCATGGATCTCTCATGACCAACACGCGAGGCATGAAGAACGTGCATGGGCTGTTCGTAGTCACCCGGGAACTCGAGCGCTTCATGTTCGAGCATGCGGCAGAATGGCCGGATGCATTCATCGATGCGTTTGCCCACGAATTGCAGGTAACGTGGACGATTCTCGCCGATGATGCCAAGAGCATCGATGCCCGCGAGCTCAAGCGATTCCGCTCCGAGCTCGATAAAGGCGATCGGGCCTTGTTTGATTTGCATGTCATCGAGGCCGGCTCGGCTACGAAAGGCATCGAGGACCGCTATGAGAAGAGCACGACATACCGCGTAGGCCGTGCAATCATGTACATCCCCATCTGGCTCAAAGAACGCCTGCAACGCGCTCCGAAATAGGATTAGGAGTATCTTCTATTAGCCCTTGCGGCGCAAAAGGCTGTTGCATGTGTTTACCAGCAGGTTCTTTTCGTATTCGTTGAACGAGAAGAGCCAGCATACGGCAAGATAGAGCACGACGTAACCGACGAGGTATGCGAGCAACAGCAGCCAATTATCCGCAGCGGGAAGAACCAGGGCATAAGCGGCGAAGATCGCGACGAACAGCAGGAAGGGCGGAGCTGCGGCCCGACATATGTTCTTCCAGAAGCGCGGTACGTCAAGTCCAGTGCGCTTCCAGAAATACCAATTCATCACGAGGCCGCTGCAGAAAACGAGCGAGAGCGCTGTGGAGAATGCCGCGCCCAGGATGCCGAACCACTGGATGAAGAGAATCGTGAGCGCGATGTTGATAACCGCGCAGGCGAAATACACTCGCGCCCGGAATCCGTAGGTGTTGTTCACGCGCATGATGGTGAGGCCGACATTCTGTATGAGGTCGGTCGTGAACGGGAGCATGATGATAACTGCAACGAGGTATGCATCGTGGAAACCATCTCCCGCCCAAAGGAAGATGAAGGCATCTCCGAACACGATGAAGCCCGTGAGGACTGCGAACAGGACGAAGAATTGGATGCGCCCGATGCGGACGAACAGGTCGGAGAGGCTCTCGTCCGTTTCCTCTCCCTGGAAGATGCGCGTGGCTTTCGGGAGGAACACGTTCGAGATGGCAAGCCCCAGGGGCATATAGCACATCCAGATTTGCGTAGCGATGCCATAGACGGCCACGCTCGCAGTTCCGAAGAAGTAGCCCAAGATGAGCTGGTCAGTACGCCAGAATATCTGGTCGGCAACCGTTGCGAGTAGGATGGCTCCCGAAAACATGAGCAATCCGCGCACGAGCGAGCGATCGAGGTCATGCACGACAACCTTCGCATGGAGCTTGTGATTCGAGTAATAGCGCCGCAGCAGCACCTCGATGATGACGGATATGAGCTGCACCACGATAACGGATACGGCATAGGGATAGATCCATACCGCAAGGGCGATGAATGCCGGCTGCAGCGCCGTGACGATCACCAGCACGCTGTTCTGGAATACGAATCGCTCGTGGGCCTCGATGGTCGCGGTGTAGATGGAGTTGTTCAGCACGATGATGACGTTCACAATGAGGATTGCGAGCATCACGGAGAGCTCAGAGAGCTCTGCGGGGGTGAGCGATTCAGCGTATACCGCGTTTGCGATGGCGATGAGCGCGATGCCGACGATGATGGCGAAGAGCGAGAGCACACGGTAGATGAGCCGCGAGACGCCCAGGACGTTTTCGGCTTTCTCCATATCGTGCAGCGCGAGATATTTGTTGTAGTAGCGTTGCACTGCCGAAGATACCGTGGCATTCATGATGAGGAGGTAGGCCATCACGGAACCGACGAGCTGATACAGCCCGAATTCGTTCCTGCCGATGGTGGACAGCAGCAACGGCACGTAGATAAGGTTCACAATGACCTGCACAATCATGTACAGGTAAGAAACCAGGGCGCCTTTCGAGCGTTCGTTCACATGCACCTTTCCGTTTGCTGCCGACGCGAACCACTCTACCGCGTATCAAGTGCACGATGCAAGCTTTATGGGCAGATGGTGGCTATATGGTAATCAAGACGTGCATTGCCATTTGATGGGTTAATATAGATTCTGCCATGAGTATACATACCCGGCTCACGGGTATTTGAATAGACAAATGAATAGCACGTGTAAGGGAACATGTATGCTCATGCCAGTGCAACCTGGCATTTTTTATGCGCGGAACACGCGTAAGGAAACATAGGAGCAGTTTGATGGAGTACATATTTGCAATCGTCGGCGTTATCGTCGGCGTTGTCGTGGGAGTGGTGATTGCCCGCTCGATGGGTGCGCAATCGGTGAAGAACACCGCTCTCGAAGCCGAGCGCATGATAAACGATGCACGTGAAAAGGCCGAGATCCTTCAGCGCGAGAAGCTTCTTGAGGCTAAGGACGAAATCACGCGCATGCGCGAGAAGGCTGAGGACGAGAACAACGCACGACTCGATAAGGCACGCGACCAGGAGAACCGCCTGAACGCCCGCGAGCGTTCGCTTGACAAGCGCAGCGACTCGCTCGATTCTCGCGAGCACAAACTTTCGAGCATGCAAGGCCAAGTCGAGAAGCGCGAGCGCGACCTCGAGCGCGATCAGCGCGCGCTCGACGACTTGAAGCGCGACTACGAGGATCGCCTCGACGAGGTTGACGCGCGACTCGACGAGGTGAACGTTCGCCTTGAGCAGGTAAGCGGGATGACCGCCGATGAGGCGAAAGAAGAGCTGCTCGAGAACCTGCGCGGCGAGGTTGCGATGGAGTCCGCGGCCATCATCCGCGAATCGGAAAACCGCACGAAGCTCGAGGCCGACAAGAAGAGCCGAGAGATCTTGAGCCTGGCGATTCAGAGACTCGCGAGCGAGTACACGACCGAGAACACCGTGCATACCGTCGCGTTGCCGAGTGACGACCTGAAGGGCCGCATCATCGGCCGCGAAGGGCGTAACATCCGCTCCTTCGAGCAGATCACCGGCGCGAACCTCATCATCGACGACACGCCGGAATGCGTTACCATCAGCTGCTTCGACCCGGTCCGCCGTGAAATCGCGCGCATCACGATGGAGAACCTCATCGCCGATGGACGCATTCATCCTGCACGCATCGAGGAGATGTTCGAGAAGTCCACGAAATACGTAGACAAGCAGGTACAGGAAGCGGGCGAGCAGGCAAGCTTCGAGACCGGCGTGCACGACCTGCATCCGGAGCTCATCACGACGCTCGGCAAGCTGCGCTACCGCACTTCTTATGGCCAGAACGTGCTCGATCATTCGCGCGAGGTTGCCTATCTCGCCGGTTTCATGGCAAGCGAACTCGGCCTCGACCCGCTGCCGGCAAAGCGCGCAGGACTGTTGCACGACATCGGCAAGATCG
>JAUNCA010000023.1:0-6350 GCA_030526775.1 Coriobacteriia bacterium
CGCCTCGTGATGATGCAGACACGGCTAAAACGGTCGCCTCCGCACCTAAAGCGGTACCGGTAAAGAGCGCTGCTTCAGCTACCGTTCCTGCGGTGAAATCGGGTTGGTATACGATTAAGTCGACGATTAATCCTGCATTTGGCCTCTACATAAAAGGCATGAGCACCAAGGATGGTGCGAAGATACAGCTCAAACGAGGCATCGTCTCGGAAGGCTTCGCATTCAAGCTCAAGAAGGTGAAAAAGTACTACCAGATAATCGTAGGCATTGCCAAAAACAAATCCGTCGAGGTTATCGGAATCAAGAACGGTAGTGGCGGTGTTGTCTCCATCAGCTCGAAACCGACGAGGAAAACGCTTTTCAAGCTGAAGTACGACAGAAAGCTTGATGGATTCCGTTTGGTAAACATTGCGACGAAACAAGCGCTCTGCGTTGCGGGCGGGAAGGCAAAGAGCGGTGCGAAGATTCGTGGTGCTAAAGTGCGTGTGGGTTCGAAGGCGCAAACATTTAAGCTTATATCACGCCCTGGCCTAATCATGACGAACATATACTCGATTAAAAGCACTCAAAAGGGCAAACGCGCCTTAACCGCAGATGGCAAGAAAGGTATCTTCAAACGCTATGGCAAGACACTAAACCAGAAATGGTACGTTGCACCTGTGGCGGGGAAGAAGAATGTCTACATTATCGAGTCGATTGCGACGGGAAAGCGGCTTGCTGGCATCGCGGATAAACGCGCAAAGGTCTTGAAAGCTTCCGCAGGCGATAAGAAGCAGTGGTGGCAGCCGAGTTTTGGCGGTCTCGGTATCGTGTGGAAGAATGCTGCAACGAAAAAGCCATTGTCCACCGCAGGCGATACTTGCGAAGAGGGTTCCGCGGCGTATAACAAAAAGCGGGCAGATACGCGTTCACAGCAGTTTGTTTTGAAGAACCGAGTGCCCGTGGAAAGCGGGGTATACGAGCTCAAATCGAGTGCGAATACTTTGCTCGAGCTCGGGACGAAGAATGAAAGCAAGAAAGCGAATGCTGCGGTGCAGGTGACCGAAGTCGAGAGCAGCGCGAGCCAGAAGTGGATATACAACGCAAAGAAACATACGCTCGAGAATGCGTTTTCAGGCATGGTGCTCGATGCGCGCAAGGCTGAAGCGGGCACCACGGTCGTGCAAGCTTCGCCAACCGGAGCGCGTACCCAGAAGTGGTCATTTACTTATGTCGGCGGCGGTAATTTCCAGCTGATCTCCGATTCCAATAACAGGCTCGCCATATCCGCGTGCGGTAAGACCCATGGAAGTGCGACAGCCATCAAACCGAACGCGAAAGCCAAGACACAGGAATGGCGTGTTGTACAAAGCGGCTATATGGTTGAACCGAAGGGCTTCAACCTCATCGAGGACATCGTGAATTGGGGGCATGGGCCGCTGAATGCGAGCTACATCGTCATTCACGAGACGGCGAATCCTGGCGCAACTGCGTGGAACCACCGCATGCTATGGTCCGGCGATAACTATTACGCCGATTACGCCGTTCACTACGTGCTTGATTGGACCGGTAATTGCTATTACTGCGTGCCGGAGGACCGTCTGTGCTGGCAGGTTGGTAACGGTAACGAGTACGTAATCGGCATCGAGCTGTGCCATGCGACGAACAAAGCCGACTTCAAGAAGGTATGGGATGCGGGTGTTCAATGGACCGCTTGGCAACTCAAAAAGCATGGATGGGGAATGAGCAGGCTCATCTCGCACAATGAGTGCGGATACAAATGGGGCGGCACCGACCATACCGACCCGGATGATTACTTCGAGTCTTTTGGAAAGACCTGGCAAGGATTCAAGGCAGCGGTGAAGCTGGCCTTGGCTAGGTACTAACGCCATGCACGTGGAACAAGATGGGAAGCAGGGAAGCGAATGAATTACGGTACATACGCAATAGGAAAGAACCGAGTGGTCTGGCTTGCGCTTGCGCTTATACTCGTGTGTTTCATTGTGGCTGCGCCTACACACGCGTTTGCCGAAGAAGTTTCCGAGGGCGCAACTGAAACGGTTGAGGAAACCACTGCATCCGATACCGGAGCTGGCGATGGCGAAGCGGATGCACCTGAAGCTGAGAGCTTGCAGCGGGACGAAGCTGATGCAGACGATGAGACCACTGAGGGGGGCTCGGTGGATGATGGTGCCGAAGACAATGGCGCTTCCCAAGATGCGGGTGACGTTGAAGGTGAGCCAGCCATCGAAGTAGGCGGCACCGATTCTGACGTATCTGCTCAGGTGAGCACGGCTGATGAAACGACTCTGGTGGAGATTGACGAGACGGTGACGACAGCAGAGGATGGACCCTCTGAGGCGGCTAACGAGGATGGCGCAGAGCTTACGGTCGATGCTTCGGTGGCTGATGAACCCAAAGTGGTTCCGGCAGCTGCGGTTGCTGCAAACACAGCGGTAGCGAGCACGCCAGCTAAAACAAAGGCCAAGGCAAAGCGCGCTCCTGCTCAAATAAAAGCTGGCTGGTATAGCATAAGGACAGCCCTGAATTCAAAATACTTCGTGCAGTCGAAGAATTCGAAATCGAAAAACGGAACCAAGATAATTCTGAAACAGTACTGCGGTGCTATCGGACAGGCCTTTAGAGTCGTAAAAGTGGCCAACTATTACCGCATCATGTGTGGATCTGGCAACAAGTCGCGCATCCATGTTGCGGCCGATGGCAAGGTAACGCTAGTGCGGACTGGCAGCTACAATACGCTATTCACGCTCATGAAAGAGGGAGACAGCCAGTATCGGCTGGTGAACCTTGCTACCGGAAAGGCGCTTGCCATTGCGAACGATAGAGCGGGGTCGGGAGTTTCACTGGTAGCCCAGACGAGCGTTGCCGGGAAGAAGTCGCAAACCTTCATATTCCAAACCCGTCATGGGGTGTTCACCGACGATGTGTACACCATCCGCACGGTTTTGACGGGCAAACGGGCTCTTTCCCCGTACAAGGGAAAACTCAAGGCGAAGGTGAATTCGGCGCTTACGACCTACGATAACAAGCTCTACCAGAAGTGGCAGATTAAAGCCGTGGCGGGAAAGCAGAATGTATACACGATAGAGAACATCGCAACTGGTTGCCGTCTTACCGGTGCCTCGGGCAAGCCCGCCAAGCTCTATAAAGCATCCAATGCGCTGAATCAATGGTGGAAGCCCATTGGCATTAACGGGAAGGTCATTTTCAAGAACACGGGAACAGGAAACGTGCTGCAGCTCTACAATGGCGCATATACCGCAGGTACGCTTACCACCTGCGTAAAGCAGAATAATGCGAAGAAACAGCGCTGGACCGTGAAACGCGTGCAACTGGTAGGGTCGGGCGTGTATGAATTGGACCTTGCGGCGAACAGGAGCCTTGCGCTCGAGATACCCGAAAGCTCAACTGCGCAGAACGCGCAGGTGAAGACCTGGGACGATATCGATACCTCGAATCAGCGTTGGTACTATGATGCCTCGTCGAAGACGCTCACGAACGTGAACTCAGGAAAGGTGCTTACGGTGAAGGGCTCTGCCGTCGCGGGTGCGAATGCCGTGCAGGCGGATTTGAAGGATACCGCTGTGCAGAAATGGGTGTTTTCGTACCTTGGAAACGGCAAGTTCCGCTTGACGTCTATGGCGAACAGCTCGCTTGCCTTGAATGCTGCCGGTACCACGCGTGCGTCTGTTGTGAACGTGACGGCCAAATCGGGATCGAACACACAGGCTTGGCGCTTGCGGCAGGCAAAGGCCGATGCCACCACATACATAAACCTCGGTTTCAGCCTCGACCAGATGGCGCGCTGGCAAAAGGCCGGCAATTCTTATCTGTCTGGTTATACGATTAGCTACATAAAGTCGGTATTGAACCCGGCAAACGGCTCTAAGTACAAGTTCCTTGACCTCCGCAAATCTACGAAAGTTTCCGCTTCGGCGCTTGATAAATTTATAAATAGATATGGCTCTACCGGCAAGCTTAAGGGTCTCGGCAAGACATTCGTCGATGCTTGCAAGACTTATAAGATAGACCACTCGTACTTGCTCGCTCACGCTATCCTCGAAAGTGATTGGGGGAGGTCAGAACTTGCGAGCGGATATAAGTACAAAGGGGGTTATATCGATGGCAAGTACTACAAGAAGGGAACCTATTACAACTTCTTCGGTATAGGCGCATACGATAGCAGTCCGCTTTCGGGTGGGCGTAAGCTTGCAATCATCAACGGATGGAATAGCCCCGCGAAAGCGGTATCGGGTGCAGCAAAGTGGATTTCCCGGAATTACATCTATGCGACAAGTTTCGATAAGGCTGATAGGTATCCGCAGAACACGCTGTATTCAATGAAGTGGGACCTTGGGCGTACGAAGGCCAAGAAACAATATGGTTGGCACCAGTATGCGACAAGCACGACCTGGGCGGATAGCATTGGCAACCTCATAGGACAGATCCTTGTTGCCAGTGGAAACTCAACATCGTTGTCCTACATTATCCCGAGATATAAATAAACACAGAAAAAAGAGCAGGGTGCCATCTTCGGATGGCGCCCTGCGTAAGGGCTTTCGAGCTCTAACAGTATCGAGAGCCTAATTAGTAGAGGAACCCGAGTTTTTTCGCCTCGAATGTTAATTGATCGCGAAAGTCTGGGTGCGCGATGGCAATCAGGCGCTTGCAGCGCTCGGGAATATCCTGATACCGAAGCTCGGCGACGCCGTATTCCGTGACGATGCAGCCAACCTCATTGCGGGGGGTGGTGATCGCGCTGCCCTGTGTGAGCATCGGGACGATCTTGGATACATCTCCCTTCTTCGTATGTGCGACGCTTGTTACGCAGATATACGATTCGCCGCCGTCTGAGTACTTTGCGCCCTGTACGTAGTTAAGCTGTCCGCCACTTGCAGAATACTGACGAGGACCGATGCTTTCGGCGCAAATCTGGCCGGTAAGGTCGATGGAAATGGCGGTGTTGATGGACTTCAGGTTGTTGTTGAGCGCAATGCGGGCAGGATTACACACCTCGTGATAGCTTGCGAATACAACTTCAGGGTTGTGGTCAAGATAGTCATACAGGTGCTTTGCGCCCGTAGCGTATCCACCGATGGAAACACCGGGGCGGTAATTCTTGCGGCTGTTGTCGATGACGCCGGCTTCCTGCAACTTTGCGAATGCATCGGAATACATTTCGGTATAAGCGCCGAGGTGTTTCTTGCAGAAGAGGCCATCGCCGATGGCGTCGGATATGCCGCCGATTCCCAGCTGGATCGTATCGCCGTCGTTTACGCGTTCGACGACATATTCAGCGGCTTTCTGTTCCTCGGCGCTTGGTATACGAGGCGGCAGGTCGTCGAGCTCTTCGTCATGTTCGACGAACGCGGCTATTTGCGAAACGTGGTAGGTGTGGCAGTCGCCGGAGACAAACGGAAGATTTTTGTTGACTTGCGCAACAATAACTTTGCTATGGGGCACGAAATCGGCGGTGAATCCGAGCGGTCCGATGTTGCACAGGCCCTCTTCATTTGGAGGCGTAACCGAAATCATTGCAACATCGGGGTTCACGCATTTGGCGAGTCCGAGCACATCGCCGAAGTGTACGGGGATATGGGATGTGCATTTCCCGAAAGCATTGCGCTCATTGGGACCGGCAAAATACGTATGGTAGCGGAATACGTCCTCGGCAACATCGAGATCCTTGAAGGGGAAGTTGCCATTCATCCAGTTTCCCCACATATTGATGCCATGAAGCTCGTCCTCTTTCACGCGCTTCATGAGTTCGTTGATCAATACGGTGGCGACGTGCAAACCGCTTGCGTAAACCTTGCTCCCATTCGGGAAAAAACGCGAAACGATTTCTTCGGCGCTCATAATCTTCGATTCGTATTCCGCCTGCCAGGACATCCCCGCTCCTTGCATCATCGTTCCGGGTGCAGGCATGAAAAAAGCCCGGTTACCCGGGCTCATAGTTCGTGGTGGGCGTTACAGGGTTTGAACCTGTGACCCCTACCGTGTGAAGGTAGTGCTCTCCCGCTGAGCTAAACGCCCGATTACCGAAATCGGTCTGTTCATAGTAACGGCGAAGCTACCCGTTTGCAAGAAACACTTTGAAATTCACGTTCCTTACACGAGCTTATAAGGCTCGGCCGGCAAATGCCCACTGGGCATTTGCCCCCTCTCGGGTTCGAATCCCCCGGGATGGCTACTGCAAAGAAAAAGCCCCTAAGTAGGGGCTTTTACTAGTAAGTGGTGGGACCAGAGGGATTCCGCGTATTCGCTGCGCGAATCCGCTAGACCTCGCCCTTCGGGCTCGGCCGGCAAATGCCCACTGGGCATTTGCCCCCTCTCGGGTTCGAATCCCC
>JAUNCA010000023.1:6450-20007 GCA_030526775.1 Coriobacteriia bacterium
GAAAAAGCCCCTAAGTAGGGGCTTTTACTAGTAAGTGGTGGGACCAGAGGGATTCGAACCCCCAACCAAAGGATTATGAGTCCCCTGCTCCGCCATTGAGCTATGGTCCCGTGTGGGCGCATTCTAGCACAAGAGTGGCTATATGGGCTGATGCGCTAGTGCGCTGCGCAAATCCTCCGCAGCACCTCTTCGCTTGGATGTTCCATCAGGCCTGCCTTGAGCATATTTTCGGCTTCTATGAGATTTGCCTCGGCGAAAGCCGTAACATTCTTCAAGACCTGCTCGGGGGTCATCGGTCCACGAAGGCGGGCTGGCACACCGATGGCCATGTAATTATCGGGTACCTCCATGCCCTGCGGAACGACTGCACCCGCTCCGACGAGCGCATTATTGCCAATCTTTGCGCCGTCGAGCACGGTTGCCCCCATGCCGATCAAAGCGTTGTCGCCGATAGTACATCCGTGGATGACAGCTCCATGACCAACCGTGGAGTGTTCGCCTATTACAATCGGGAAACCAGCAGATTCGTGGAGAACGCAGTTCTCCTGAACATTGCTTTCAGCGCCGATTACGATGGTATCGCTATCAGAGCGTATCTGTGCGCCAGCCAGCACGACTGCGCGATAGCCAAGTTTCACCTTACCGACGATGCGGCAATCGGGGGAAAGATAGCACGTGGGATCTGCTTCGATATTATTCGCATACCCGACATAGGGGTATTCGGTTTCGAACCATTTGCGCATCTCGTCTGGAAGACTGTAGGTGTCTTTTCGTGTGAACATCGTTCCCCCTCATGGTTTTGCAGGTATCATAAGGCGCCATGATTGTACAACTAGAACATATATCAAAATCGTTCGGAGGGCGTGAGCTCTTTCGGGACGTTACATTCAAACTAGAAGAATACGACCGCATGGCGCTTGTCGGCGCGAATGGGGCAGGGAAGACCACGCTCTTGAACATCATATCGGGTCGTGAGGACGCCGATGAGGGCGAGGTCATATTCGCAAAAGGCGCCCGCGTCGGCTACCTCGAGCAGGAAGCCATCGAGATGGAGGACAATCCCATCTTCGACGAGGTCATGCGCTCACATACCGAGATTGTGGAAGCCGCTGAACGCCTGCATCGGCTCGAGCACAGCCTGGGGCACGACCCGACTCCTGAGAAATTGCGCTCGCTTGGCAAAGCGCGCGATAACTACGAGATGATGGGCGGGTATCAGCTTGAAAGCAACGTCCGCAGCGTGCTTTTCGGCCTCGGATTCGGCGAAAAGGACATGAAGCGGCACACAACGGAGTTTTCCGGGGGCTGGCAGATGCGCATCGCATTGGCCAAGTTGCTTATCCGAAATCCAGAGGTATTGCTCCTCGACGAGCCTACGAACCACCTGGATCTCGAGTCCGTGAAGTGGCTCGAGGGCTTCTTGCGCGGATATCGGGGAACGGTCGTCGTCGTATCGCACGACCGTGAATTCATGGACCAGATGATTGATCGCGTCGCCGAACTCGCATTGGGCAAGGTGACCATTTACAAAGGTAATTACTCCGCGTACATGAAGGCGCGCGACGAGCGTTATGAGCAGCTTGTGGCGTTGAAGGAGAAGCAAGACGCGGAAATCGAGCACATGGAAGCGTTCATCAAGCGTTTCCGCTACAAGGCCACGAAGGCCAAGCAAGTGCAGGATCGCGTGCGTAAGCTCGAGAAGATGGAGCGCATACAGATTCCCGAGCAGAAGAAGACCGTCCACTTCAACTTCACGCAACCGCCGCGTACTGGCGACATGGTGTGTGAGATGAAGGGCGTGCACAAAGCATATGGCGATAACGTTGTCTATAACGGCCTCGATTTCACGCTGTATCGGGGGCAGAAAATCGCACTCGTGGGCCCCAATGGCGCAGGCAAATCAACGCTTTTGAAGATGATTGCGGGCGTGCTCCCCATCGATGCCGGGACGATGCGCTATGGAACCAATGTGACGCATTCGTATTTTGCGCAGCATCAACTCGAGGAACTGCATCCCGGGAACACCGTGTACGAGGAACTCGATCGCGTTGCGCCGCAATGGACGATGTCGCAGATAAGAAGCCTGCTCGGCGCATTCCTCTTCAAGGGCGATGACGTCGAGAAACGCGTGAGCGTGCTCTCTGGCGGCGAGAAGTGCCGCCTGGCGCTTGCAAAGATGCTTGTGCATCCCACGCCGTTGCTGTGCCTCGATGAGCCCACGAACCACCTGGACATCCAGAGCGTCGATATCCTCGAACAGGCATTGAAGAGGTTCGAGGGAACCATCGTGCTCATCTCTCACGACCGGCATCTTATCCGCAGCGTGACCAATGAGGTCGTCGAAGTGCGCGCGGGGCATATAACTACCTATCAGGGAGATTACGAATACTATCTTGAGAAGACCGGTCAGGTGGATGCACAAGGCGCTTCGGCGCAGAAGTCGCTTGCCGACGAACGGCCCGAGACTGCACGCAAGGGTGCGGGAACGAGCATAACAGTCGTGAACCACCGGAAACCGTCTTCTACAGACGCCACACAAATTACCGCACCGAAGGGCAGCGCCCCGAAGACGAAAGAGCAGAAGCGACGCGAAGCCGAAGCTCGTAATCGCGCCTATGCGGCCCTGAAGGGGCACCGAAAGCGTATTGAGGAGCTTGACAAGCTCATAGAACGCGACCAAAGCCGCCTGGATGAACTGAATGCGATCTTCGCAGATCCGACGTTCTACACGCGCGAAGACTCAACGACGGACGTGATTAACGAGCACGTGCAGGTGAAGAAACGCCTCGCGGCGTACGAGGAGGAATGGTTCCTGCTGAACGAAGAGCTCGAGGAGGAATTGGCGCGGCAGAAGGGCGACGCGTAGCAATGGGCGTGCATGTCGTGCTGTTCCAACCTGAGATTCCGCAGAACACGGGAAATATCGCTCGCACTTGTGCCTGTGCAGGCGCGACGCTGCATCTCGTGCATCCACTTGGGTTCCATCTGACCGAACGTAACATACGCCGTTCGGGTATGGACTACTTCGAGCATGTTCAGGTGGTTCAGTGGCCTTCGAGCGAGGAATTCCTCCAAGCCCACGGCGATGATGCGCTTTTCCTGTTTACCGGTCAGTCCAATCGATCGTATGCAGACGTGGATTACCGCAAGGCTCTGGGGGATGCAGATATCTACCTGTGCTTTGGGAGGGAAAGCGCTGGAATCGACCCGGAAGTATTACACGCACGTGAGGAACAATGTGTGCGAATTCCCATGATGCCCGCCCGGCGTAGCCTGAACCTCGCGAATTCCGTGTCGATAGGCTTGTATGAAGCGCTTCGGCAGCTCAATTACCCGGGGCTCGTATAGCATCGCTATGCCCAACACATCGATTGACCGGAAGAAACGCACCCTTGCAAGCTCTCCATATGAGGCTCATCTTCGGAGTGTAGTATCATGCCACAGTGATTATTCAGGCATTTCCGGGGGTCGATAAGGACGCGTATGGCGAAAACGAAGGGACATCACGCAGCAGGCGAAGCCTCGATTTGGGATAAGGCGCTCGCTACTGCGCGAAAACACCCAACGCTTTCATATTATCTTGCGTTATACGTTGCCGTGATACTCGCATTCATCGGCATGAACTTCGTGATATTCGCGGCAGGGCGCGAGTGCATGTGGCACGTCGACGCTCAGCCCCTATACCTAAATATCATGGCCTGGAACTCGCAGGTATTGCGAGACGCGCTCTCATCGTTCGCGTCGGGTGGCGGCTTCGAGATTCCGATGTACACGTATTCGCTCGGATACGGAGCCGATACCATCATGACCATGGGCGCCTACTTAGATGACCCATTAAACCTGCTTGCAGTCCCATTCCCAGCGGAATATACGAGTATTCCCTATGTGGGCCTCATCGTTATTCGCCTCCTGCTGGCTGCTACCACGTTTTCGCTGTACTGTTTCTCGCGCGGTCATGGCCGGCACGCGACTTTCGTCGCGGCAATCGTGTACATCTGCTGCGGGTTTGTGGTGTACTGGGGCGTGCTCCGTCATCCCAAGTTCATCGACTGGGCGGTCCTGCTCCCGCTCATGTTCATGGCGGCCGACATGATCTTCGCGCGCAAAAGCCCCGTGCTCTTCATTGTGACGATGTTCCTGCAGTTCTTCACCTCTATCTACTTCTCGTACATGGCTTGCATCGCGCTTCTCGTGTACTGCCTCATCAAGTATTTCCTCTGCCCACGCGAGCGTTCGGTTGCCGACTTCGTAAAGCTGGTGGCTTCCTTTGCGGTGTTCGGCATAATTGCGTTCCTGCTGAGCGCGGTATTCTCGGTACCGCAAATAATCGCATTGCTCTCGCAAGGCCGTGCGACCGGGGGCGCGTACGTGCCGCTGATGTTCCCGATATTAGAGTACCTCAGCATTCCGACCCAGCTCATCGGCGGCGACATGACCTCACGCGGCATGACCATAGGTGCCTTTGCAATGCTTGCGACCCTGGTATTCGTGCTGTGCAAACGCTATTACGATTCGAAGGACCGCACGCCTTGGCTTCTCGGCCTCGTCTTGTGCGTCATCGGCCTGCTCGTGCCGTTCATCGGCCATATGTTCAACGGCATGGGATATGTCACCGACCGCTGGATGCTGCTCCTCGGGTTTGTATGCTCATATATCACGTGCATGACCGTTCCCGTCCTGCCGAAGCTGCAGAAAGCCGATTGGAAGCGTGTGACCATCGGTGTAGTGGTCGTGGTGGCGCTCGTTGCGTTGTTCTGCGCCTCTAAGGTGTATTTCGAAGGGAAGAGCCGCGCGATATGGCCATTCGTCATGGCAGTGGTTTTCTTTGCTACGTTCATCATCGCGATGAAACTGCAAGAAACGCCAAATGAAACAAAAACGGCGGTCGTGGCAAGCGCCTTGGTCATACTCTGCGTTTCGGTGAATTCCGCAATATTCTGTTCGGAGCTCGGTGATTCGGAAGGTAAGCACTTCACGCATGTCGGAACGGCTGGTGCTCAGCTTACCGATGGTAATCCGGCTGCTCCTATCGACCACTTGGGGGACGACGGCGTATTCAGGCATTCGTATCCGCGTGTTTACGACGGCATGAAGAATTCATCGCTCACGCATGGGAGCATGGCAGTCGACTTCTATTCGAGCTATTACAACCAGTTCGTCGATGATTTCCGCACCGAGCTCGGTCTGAGCGACCATCATCTGAATTACAGCTATGCTGGTTCCACATTCCGTCTTCCCGTGGAAGACATCACGGGTGTGAAGTACTTCGTCACCTCTGAAGAAGATACCGTGCGCGTACCCTACGGATTTGTCGATACCGGCAAGAATTGGAGTCGCTACCTCGTGTACGAGAACGAAAACCCGGTTCCAATCGCATTTGCTTCCGATTCGATTATCTCCCGGACGGCATATGACGCGATGACGATGGTTGAGCGGCAAGAAGCGTTGATGCAGGGTATTGTCGTTGACCCATCAAAGCTTCAGGGCGAATACGCCGAAACCGATGTTGCGTTCAATGCGAAAAAGATCGACTACGAAGTGGTGAAGACCAAGCGCCTCGAGATAGAGGAAAACCGGATTGTCGTAAAGCATAAGGAAGCGTCGATGGTCATCGCCTTCGACGGTTTACCTGAATCAGAAACCTACCTGTGTTTCAATAACCTCGATTATCAAGGGCTTTCGCCGGTTGAGGTCGTGGAAGCACGAGGCGATGAGCCGAATATCAGGCAGCGGATTCGGACCGCCGTCTGGCAACATCCCATGTTGTACACCATTTGGGAAGAAGGTAACGGGGATACTCATCTAATCGAACCGCACACCCGGTTCTCTAGCGCTTATAGCGGCAAGAACAATTGGGTAATCAACATGGATTATTCCGAGAAGGGCGTGAAGAAGATCAAGATCACGTTCTCGAAGACGGGCATCTACACCTTCGATTCGATTGACGTGGTTTGCCAACCGGTGAAACCCGTTGTCGAACAGGCTAAGAGGTTGAAAGACGAGGGCCTTCAGGACTTGAAGCTCGAGACGAATCGCATGAGCGCGAAGATTACCCTCGAGAATGACGATCCGAAGCTCGCATTCTTCTCCATCGCCTATACGCCCGGCTGGAGCGTGAAGGTCGATGGCGTCACCGCTGAAGTTGTGCGGGCAGATACGGCGTTCATGGCCGTGGAAGTAGCAGGTGCGGGAACGCACGACATCGAATGGAGCTATGTAACCCCCGGTTTGGTAACCGGTGCATACCTGAGCCTTGTTGGATTGCTCGCATTCGTTGCCATAGCGCTTCTATTCCGTTTTATGAAAAAGAACCGCAGGCGCTGAACTCGTGTAATATATGCGGGTGCATTTTAGAGAGAAAGGCCGGTAATGGCTGAGAACAACAAGCAACCAAGAAAGATCATACTTACCGGGGATCGCCCGACGGGCAAGCTTCACCTGGGACATTACGTCGGAAGCTTGCGCCAGCGTGTCGCGCTGCAGAACTCCGGCGAATTCGAGGAAATCTATATCATGATCGCCGACGCCCAGGCGCTCACCGACAACTTCGACGACCCGGATAAGGTCCGCCAGAATATTGTCGAGGTGGCGCTTGACTATCTGTCGGTTGGCATTGATCCAGCCAAAGCACACATCTTCATCCAATCGCAGGTACCCGAACTCTTCGAGATGACGGCGTATTACATGAATCTCGTTACCGTCGCGCGCGTCCAACGCAACCCTACGGTGAAAACCGAGATTGCCATGCGCGGGTTCAACAACGATATCCCCTGCGGCTTCTTCACGTACCCCATTTCCCAGGCAAGCGACATCACGGCATTCAAGGCAACGACCGTACCGGTTGGCGAGGATCAGCTCCCGATGCTCGAGCAGACCAGGGAGATTGTCCGTTCGTTCAACCGTACGTACAACACCGATGTGCTCGTGATGCCCGATGCGCTCATTCCGACCGATAAGGCTAGCCTGCGCCTTCCCGGCACCGATGGCAATGCGAAGATGAGCAAGTCGCTGGGCAACTGCATCTACTTATCGGATACGCCGCAAGAAGTGGCTAAGAAAGTGAAGAGCGCATATACCGATCCGACGCACATCCATCTGGAAGACCCGGGCAAGGTCGAAGGCAATGTGGTGTTCACGTACCTCGACGCATTCTGCGATGATCATCATTTCGCAGAATACTGGCCTGAGTATGCGAACCTCGATGAGCTTAAGGCGCATTACATGCGGGGTGGTCTCGGCGATGTGAAGTGCAAGAAGTTCCTGACGAAGGTGCTCGAGGAGACGCTTGCCCCCATTCGCGCGAGGCGTGCAGAATACGAGAAGGATATCCCTGGTGTGTATGACATCTTGCGTGCTGGTTGCGAGGCGGCCCAAGCCACGGCTGCAAAGACGATGCGCGAGATGAAGGATGCCATGCGCATTAACTACTTCGATGACACCGAGCTCATCGCCGCTAAGGCGAGGGAGTACGGCAAGTCGTAAGCTCCAACAGTGCAGATTTAGGGCCATGGCATATCGTGTGCGGACAGAGAGCTTCGAGGGTCCTTTTGACCTGCTGCTATACCTGGTGAACAGGCAGCGGATCGATATCGGCTCGGTGAACATCTCGGAAATCGCAAGCCAATACCTCGATGAGGTGGAGCGCATGAAGCGCCTCGACCTGGATGTCGCAAGCGATTTCCTCGTCGTAGCTGCGACCCTGCTCGAAATCAAGGCGGCAAGCTTGGTTGATGCCGAAGCCGACGAGCTCGATGAGGAGCTTGCCGATATCGATGCCGATGATGCTCGCGAGATGCTGCTTTCGCAGCTGCTGCAATATAAGCAATATAAGAATGCGGCTGCGGCATTCGATACTATGATGTTCGAGGCATCGAAGCGGCATGTCCGCAGCTTCGGGCCTCCGCCGGAATTCATGAACCTCATGCCCGATTACCTCGCGGGAATGACCCTTGAGGATCTTGCGCGTCACTACGTGGAATGCTATATGCGTCGGGATACCTTCCTGCTGGAAAGCGAGCACATTGCGAGCAAACCGATACCCCTGGAGGGTTATCTCCGGTCTCTGCATAAACGCATAAGCTCTCAAAAGAGCTTCCGCTTTTCCGAGATTGTGCCGTCTGGGGCGAGCGCGGAAATTGTGGTCGTTACTTTCCTCGCAATACTCGAATTGCTGAAACGCAATATGGTGACCGTGCGGCAACGGGGCGTTTTCGGCGATATCGTGGTGAAATACATCGAGGGAAGCGGTTCTTTGGCTGAGAGCGGGCCGATCGAGGAATACGGAGAGGTCGGATAATGTTCAACGATTTGACGGAAGCACAGCTCGAGGGCGCTATCGAGGCATTGCTGTTCGTATCGGACGAACCGGTGAACGTCTTGACGCTCTGCGAGATGCTCGAGGCGCAACCCGTCCAGGTGCAAGACGCGCTCACGCGGCTTTCCCTTCGCTTGAATGCCGGCGAGGGCGGAGTCCAATTGCAAGAAATGGCTGGCGGCTGGAGGTTGTGCACGAACCCGGCATACCACGAGATTGTTGAGCAGTATGTTCTGTCATGGGACACGCGTCGACTCACGCAGGCTGCGCTGGAAACCTTAGCGATCGTGGCATATGGACAGCCGATAACCAAGCTCGGCATCTCGTCGATTCGCGGCGTGAACTCCGATAGCTCGGTGAACACGCTTATGGAGAAGGGGCTTATCAGAGAATCTGGGCCTGCTGATGCTCCCGGGTATCCGATGACCTATTCCACGACGAAGGGATTCCTTGAGCGGTTCGGCTTGAAAGACACCGATGACCTTCCCGACATCGAGCGGTTCGCCCCCGATGAGGAGACGGCGACGCTCTTGCGTGAGGGGCTATCTGCACACGCCCGGTTTGGCCTTCTCGATGAGGAGCCGCCGCTTGCTCCGATGCTCCCTGGTCTTGAGGACCTCTCCGACGCTAGCGGGGAGGGCGTTGTAGATTTATCGCGCTCGATGCGCGACGCTATCAACGCTGCAATGGCGAGCAGTGCGGGCGTTGTCGAGAAAATCGATTTCTCAGAACTCGAGTTCGAGGAATAGATGGCGAACAGCCTTGAAACAGGTACAACCATGCGGCTGCAGAAGTTCCTCGCACGAGCGGGGATGGGCGGAAGGCGCCGCTGCGAGCAGATGATCGCGGATGGACGAGTCCAGGTTAACGGCCAGACTATTGACATCATGGGCGTTCAGGTCAATCCAGATGTCGATGTCGTTACGCTTGACGGACAGCGTGTCATGCCACCTTCGGATGAGGTGGTAATCGCGTTGAACAAGCCGGCTGGATGCTATACGACCATGCGTGACCAGGTTGGCCGGTTCTGCGTGGCAGACCTGCTGCCGCTGGACCGCCACCCATCGCTGTACCACATAGGCAGGCTCGACCGTGATACGACTGGCATTTTGCTCTTTGCAACCGATGGCATGCTCGGGAATGCGCTATTGCATCCCAGCAAGCATGTGGCCAAAGAATACATCGCGCAGGTGAAGGGTAGCCCGACCGAAAAAGAACTCGAACGTATTCGGGCAGGCATAGAGATTCGAAGGGGAGAGCGCTACCATGCCTGCGCTCCAGCCGAAGCCGAAATCTTGAAGAAGCTCCCGAAACACTATCTCGAGCAGGATTCATGCCTGCAGCCTGGCGAGCCAAACACGTCGTTCGTGCGAATAGTTATCCAAGAAGGCGTGAAGCATCAGGTGAAACTCATGCTCGGCGCAATTGGACACCCGGTGGTGAATTTGCATCGTGCCTCGTTTGGCGCGATATCATGCGGTTCCTTGAAACAGGGCGAGTGGCGCGAGCTTGCTGAGGACGAGATTGCGCGGCTGCAGGGTTAGCGTCCTGCTTGCACATCCGCGTTTGTGCGGCGTTTTCTGAGGATATCGAGCGGTTCCAACGGTATGTCGCTCTCAAATGAATACCTATGCGCATTGTGATCTGCGATGGAGCAGGGCAAGCCGTCTTCATCGAGAAGGTCACGGCAACGAATGCGCAGGACATCCTTCCCAGGAGACAGTACTTCGAGCGTGTCATCGCGGAAGATGCGGTTGCGCAGGAGGAATGAGATCCGATAGGATCCATTGCCGTCAGGCGTGCATGCAGAAACACCGCCGACAAAATCGCAGGTCTGCGTGTACTCGCGGCCTTCATACGATTGCGCGGGAGTTCCATAGAAGAATCCGGTGTGATATGGCCGGTGGCTTACCGTGTCGAGCTCGGAAAGGTAGCGCTCCGCTGGTTCTCCGTCGATAACACGCCGATAGGCGTTGGTGACCACGCCAACATAGTATGCACCCTTAACACGGCCTTCGACCTTCAGCGAGTCGACGCCGGCCCGTCGAAGATCGTCGATGTGCTCGAGCATGTTCAGATCCGCTGAGCTCAATACAAATGAATGCGAACCATCTTCTTCGATGGGGAAGAACTCGCCTGGACGTGTCTCTTCTTGCAAGCTCCAGCGCCAGCGGCAGGGCTGTGTGCAACCGCCACGGTTAGCATCGCGTCCAACAAGGTAATTCGATATGAGGCAGCGGCCAGAGTACGCGATGCACATCGCTCCGTGGACGAACGCCTCGAGCTCCAGGTCATCGGGAACCGCGTCGCGTATGGCGGATATCTCCTGCAAGGTAAGTTCGCGAGCGAGCACGATGCGTTTCGCGCCGAGCGAATGGTACAGCCGCGCTGTGCGCGCGTTTACCACCGAAGCTTGCGTCGAGATGTGAATGGCGACATTTGGGGCGAATTCCCGCAACAACTCGATTGCCGATAAATCGCTTACTATCGCCGCGTCAGCGCCAATCTCGCCGATTGTCTCGATGAAGGAGCGGAATTCCGGTAGGTCTTCCTGGTGAATGAGTGAGTTAGCGGCGATGTAGACCTTTTTGCCATGTTCGTGCGCAAGGCTTATCGCAAAGGGTAGGTCAACCCCGTGGAAGTTTTCGGCACGCTCGCGTAAACCGAAGCGTTCACCCGCAAGATATACGGCATCAGCCCCGAAATGCAGTGCATATCGTAGTTGTTCAACACCACCGGCAGGGGTAAGAAGCTCCAAGAGTTATCCCTTCTTTGTGAAGTTGGCCGTATCTTAGGCCGTATGCCGTTTTTACCCGTAGACGCTCACATCTGATGGGCTAATATTCAGTGGATTATACCTACCAAGGAGGATATATGGAGAGAAGTGCAGTGAAATATCCCTGGCTCGCCGTGATTGTTTTGGCGCTTGCTGCAGCTTTGGCTGCGCCGTGCCTTGCGTTTGCGGATGAAGCCACGGATACGCTTCCTACCAATGAGGGGGATTCCTCCCTTGTTATCGAGAACGATGCTGCCGAAGGGGAAGATGCGGCGGCGGTAGGCAATGAAATCGTTTTGGGCGATGAAAGCGAAAGCACGCAGGCTGTAGAGCCGGTTGTGGCTGAGAATGGAGCGGGTGAACCCGCTACGACTCCCGAACCCGAGGCAGAGACTGTTGCCACTGAGCCGGCAGAAGAATTTATTGAGGACCCTGTGGCTACCCCGGTGGAAGAGACCGTGGATCCTGTTGAAGAAGAGCCCGTTGCCGATGAAGCGCAAGAGACCGATGCCGTAACCGCTGCTGCGGAAGCCGCGGCTCCCGTTGTGACTGCAACCGCTGCTAAGGCTCCGACAAAGAAGGCAGCTACCGCGAAGACAACCGCGAAGAAGGCTTCTGCAAAGAAGGCTTCTGGCAAGACATTGGCGAATGGCTGGTACTTCATCGAATCCGCGAAGAAGCTCTACCTGGTGTTGGGAATCGACACCGATAGCGGCAATGCTGCCGCGCAGAAAGACAAGAACAAGGCGTATCAGCGCTGGTATTTGAAGTACATCAGCTCTAAGGGCGGCTACTACATCAGGAACGGTAAGACCGACAAGTATCTTTCTGTGGACGGTGCAAAGAAGCAAGGCGCTAGTGTTATCCAGCTCACGAAAAAGGCTGGCGGCAAGGGCGCTGTGTGGACGATTAAAGAGACCAGCGCTGGCGGATACATCATCAAGTCGTTGCTCGGTAACGTTATCCTCGACATCAACGGAGGCAAGAAGGTCAAGGACGGCGCAAATGTGGACATCCGCAAGAAGGTTGTTTCCAGTGGCAAGGTCGCGCCATATCAGCGTTGGTATTTCCTTCCCGAGGAGCCGGACGTCGATCCGTCCAACGTCACCATTGCGAATGGCGTGTATAAGGTGAATCTTGCGACGAGCTCGAAGAGCCAGGTGCTCAACGTCGCCGGTGCTTCTATGGAGAACAAGGGAAATGTCGCCTCTGCGACTTCCAGCATTGCACAGAGCCAGAAATGGGGCATCTCGAATGCTGGTGGCGGTTTTTATTACATCGTGAACGTGAACTCCGGCAAGGCGCTCACGGTTGAAGACGGTAAGAAGACCGCGACTGCAAATATCTCGCAATACAAGCTTACCTCCAAGGGCAAGAACGGGGGGAACGCTCAGAAGTGGGCGATTCACAAGAATAGCGACGGCACGGTTAGCTTCATCAACAAAGAGACCGGAATGGCCCTGCAGCTCACGAAGGATGCATCGGGTGCAAATGCCCGGACCTACTTCGCCAACAATACCGCCAAGGAAAAGTTCGAGCTCACCAAGACCGCCATTATCGGGAGCGACAAAGACATCTACAGCATCGCGTTCTCGAAGAAGACCAGCAACGTGCTCACCGTGCCGAAGAACTCCCTCGATTCCGGCGAGCAGCTCGAATCGAGCACGTACAAGAAGGGGCTGAACCAGAAGTTCGAGATCGTCAAGGTTGGCGACAACATGTACACCATCCAGTCGGCGGTTTCCGGCAAGTTCCTTTCGACCATCGGCAACGAGCTAGTACAGGCTGGCAAGTCGGGCTCCGATTGGCAGAAGTGGACGCCTGTTTGGCGTACGACCGGCATCCAGTTCGTCAATGTCGCCTCTGGTTTGGCGATGACCATCACCGATGGCTCGACCAAGGATGGCGCAAATGCAATCGTGAGCAGCAAATCGAGCAGCACGGCGCAGCGTTTCGTGATCCAGAGCCGCGATCTCATCGATAAGGGCTATTACTACCTGCATATCGCGTCCCCGGATAAGGATGCAAACGTCATCGGTATCAAGGAAGGCTCGAAGGATGCCGGTGCTAAGGCCAACATCAACAAGGTGAAATCCAATAACGCCCTGAAATTCAAGGTCATTCCGCTTGGCAACGATACCTATCGCTTTAAGAACGTGAATTCGAAGAAGGTCCTCACGGTAAGCGGCAGCAGCATCGTTCAGAAGAAGGATTCGTCGAATGCCTCGAAGTGGAAGGCGACGATTTCTCCTAACGGCGGTCTTGTCCTCAAGAACGTGAGCACTGGCAAGGCGATGAATGCGAGCTCCAAGGTTCGCAGCGCGGTCAAGCAGGCTGCGGTGAATCCGACTTCTGCAACGCAGCGCTGGTATCCCGAGGTGACGAATATCCTGAAGAAGTACCAGCAGCTCGCGCTTGATCGCGTTATCCAGCGCGGCAGCAAGACGAACTACTATTTCGTCGTCGA
>JAUNCA010000131.1:0-3756 GCA_030526775.1 Coriobacteriia bacterium
CCACCGCCACCGCTGAAGCCACCGCCACCGCCGCCACCGCTCGACATCTCGGATACGGCGGCAACAGCTGTGTTGATGGTGTTCGAGAGCGTCGCGTCGAAGACGCTCGCGGCAATGGCGTTGTGGTGCCCGAAGCCGGGCGAGTACCAGTAGTAATACGGCATCGTCGAATAGAACGTGCGGTCATCCATATCGCGGAAGGCCGGCACGCTCATGCGCATGTTCTTCAGAGCTTCCTCGGCCACGCCGAACAGGTAGGCGTACACCATGAACTGGCCCCACACCTTCACATCGGTGGGCGGGCGCTCGTCGAGACGCGTGAATTCCTTCAGCCACTTCTTCAGGGCATTCGACTTCGCCGCCACCTCGGCGCCGCGCGTTGTACGCCGCGACATGAAATGCGAGATGGCAAGCAGCACGATGCACGTAGGAATGACCGGGACCAGCTGGATGAGATTATCGAAGAACATCCAGGTGGCTGCGCCGATTGCAAAATACGCGATGGCGATAAAGAACATCGTGCCCTGCAGCGAATCGCTCTTTGCCTCGAACAGGTTGGCCTTGTTCACTTCGCTGGTCAAAGCGCCCTGCCAACTTTCAATTTTCTTGGCGAACTTCTCGGGGTTGTTCTTGCCGTATAACTCGATGCTCTTCATCCACAGTTGGTTCTCGCCCTTGGCGATGTCGCCGAAAACGAGATTGATGGCCTTGCGTTCGAGCGTGTCGATTTCCACGAGGTCGAGCGTTTCGGGCATCAGCGTGAGGTAGTAGTCCTCTACCTGCCTGCTGCGCCTATCGGCATAGCTGCCCTTGTCGATGCGTATAACCCCCTTGGCGGAAAGGTTCATGAGCGTTGCCGTGAACTGCGCGGAGTCCTCGGCATTGAATTTCATCAGGCGTCCGATAACCGCCGGCGGGAGCTCCTTGTCGGGTACGTCGCGCCAATACGTGTCGGTGAACTTAGGCCGCAGCTCCTTGCCCCAGCGGAAGAACACGACCAGCGCCCAGATGATGAGGCCCAGCGAGAGGACGATCCAGAATCCGAGGAATATCCGCGCCCCCATGCGTTCCATGTTCGCTTCGTCCGCCCACTTCTGCTCGTCGGCCAAGGCCGAATCAAGAATGGTTTCTCCTGCGTGAAGCGCCTTGGAGGACTCGCTGAGGTTGGGCATCCATTCCACCGGGAACAACACACGCGCTTCAGCCCACGTGCCCGCCGACACCCGGTCGACATAATAGGTGACGGTGCCGTCGTCGTTGAAATGCACGGTGCCGTTTATCGGGCCATGGCCCCAGGCAAATACGTTCTCGGTGGGGGAGACCGTTTCTCCTTCGGGCACCGGCAGGGTCACGGTGGCGGTCACGTCCTTCGAGTCGACCGCCCAGCCGCTGTTGATGTACTTCCAATAGAGCTCGCCCATGTCGTCGTAGGCCGAGATACCGTTCACCACCGTCCAGTCGATGTTCACGATGAGGCTTTCGTCGGTCACGTCGAAGAACACATAGAGCGTGCGCTCCTCTTCGTCGTACGAATAGGCCTCGCCACCAGGACCGCCGGCACTGCGCCACGGGGTCTGGAAGGGAACGCTTTCAATTGCACGCGCAGTGGAGGTATCGGCGCCCGCCTCCTGCAATGACACGCCGTTAATCTGGATACTCGCGTTCTTTGCAATCTTTCCGAACTCCCACCACACGCAGGTGAAACTTCCGTCAAAGTCGAACTGGCGCGCCTCGGTGAACTTCACATCGCCATTGTCCTGGACGTTGATGTCCATGGTCACGTGTGACATACCATAGTCTTTAGCAAACGCCTGATTAGGGGCGATTGCAAACAAGCTTGCCGCGAGAATGCCGATAAGCGCGGCAATTACAATGCCCAGACGCAAGCTATGCGCTGTAGATGTGTTTTGCACGGCGTTTCTCCTTGCAACTTGGCGTTGGCTTCGGTATCATTCCACTCTGCATTATCTCATACGGAGAGCTGACCGAGAGGCCGAAGGTGCTCGCCTGCTAAGCGAGTATGCCCCAAAAGGGCATCTAGGGTTCGAATCCCTAGCTCTCCGCCAGACTATAAAGCCGTTCTAACGAACGGCTTTTTTGTTGCACCGCCGAAAGCCGCCCAGGCACCCCATATTCGCGCTCCAAGAATTGCTCACGTACCAAAGTACGCTTCACAATTCTTTCCCGCGAATCTGGGGCACCTGGACGACTTTCGGCTACGCACCATAGGCGACCTGAGAGGGGGAGGGACGACCTGTGGATGAGGCGGGCGGTTGCGAAGGCCTTGTGATGGAAGCTTGCCTTAGCAGTGACAAAATGGGAGCATAGCGATGCTGGAGTCGCAAGAAGGGGGAATCATGCCCAAGGACAACATTATTCTCATTGGTTTGCCGGGGGCGGGGAAGTCTACGTTGGGTGTTGTGCTCGCGAAGATCGTGAATTACCGCTTCCTCGATTGCGACCTGCTTATCCAGCAACAGCAGGGCAAGACCTTGCAGACGCTTATCGACGAGTTGGGCCCCACTGGATTCCTGAAGGTCGAGAATGAAGCGCTGAAGGGCATCGTTGCGCGGCGCACGATTATCTCGACGGGTGGCTCTGCTGTATATTCGGCCGAGGCCATGGAACATTTGCGCGCCATCGGCACGGTGGTGAACCTGCAGGTGAGCTACGACGAGATGGTTCGCCGCCTTGGTGACCTGGGTGAACGTGGCGTGGTGCGGCGCGACGGCGATGCCGCCGACCTCGCGCAGCTGTATGCCGAACGCATGCCGCTGTACGAGCAGTATGCCGACATCACGCTCGACGTGACCGATGCGATGTTCCGCGAAGCCGCCATCGAGCTCAAGGGCATCATGGAAGGGCGAGGGTTGCTCGACATGCCGCTCGGCCCGCGTCGTGGCGAGATGTATCGCCAGTGGCGCGACGAAGACCTGACTTTCAACCTCGAGCGGCAGATCTCGTTCGACATGCTCGACTGCAACCGCCACCTTAAGCCCGCAGAGGCCTTGCGTTTGTTCGGCGATGCGGCGAATGCCGACTTTGCGGATATGTGCTGCACCCACCAGGAAATGGTGGCAGAAGGCTACTACTTCATCATCACGCGCGCGAGCTGCCGCTTGCTGAAGCAGTTTCAAGACGAGAGCCGCGTGACCGTGCGCACCTGGCCTAACAGCGTGAAGGGCATGCAGGTGACGCGCGACTTCGAGGTGCTTGATGCGCAGGGCGACGTGCTCGCCCAGTGCGAGTCGTTCTACCTGATTATCGACGCGAAGGCGGGGAGGCCCATCCGCGTGATGAATTTCCCCCTCATGGAGATGTACGAGGTCGACCGTCATGTCGATGTGGCGAAGCGCCAGCGCATCAGGCTGACCGACGACATGACCGAGGTTGCGCGTATTCAGCCGCGTTTTTCCGACCTCGATGCAAACGGGCATGTGACCAACACCCACTACCCGATATTCGCCTACGACGTGTTGCCGCCCGAAATGCGCGACCGCGAATGGACCGATTTCCAGATTGAATTCGCCGAAGAGGTTCACCTGGGCGATGAGGTTGTGATGCACATGAACGATGCCCAGGAAGCCATTGCAGCAGGCGATTGGGTGAAGGTTGTCGGCGCGCAGCCCGATGGCGCGGGCAATTTCGGCTGCATGTTCAAGTTCGCCTAAGAATCAAGCCAAATGCGGCCGTGGGGGGGGGGGGGGGCGGCCGGCTCCGCACCCGCGTGGTGTTGGGCTCGGCCCCGGCCGCCGC
>JAUNCA010000131.1:3766-5734 GCA_030526775.1 Coriobacteriia bacterium
CAGTCCTCTTTGGTTCGCTCCGGCGCCACGGCCGCGAAAACGTGTTTCAGCAGGTTAGCGCTTACGCCGACGACGCGCGTTCTTACGTGCGCGGCGATAGTCTTCGTGCGTGTAACCCTGCGCTGCGCCCAAGATGTAGATGACAAGCGCAGCCAAGCCGCACCCAGCGGCGATGATGGTCGGCGGAAGCCAAGCGGGAATTGCATAAAGGAAATCCATGGTGCTCCTTGTGTTCGTTATTGGCGTTTTGGCATAGTACCACGAATGTCGTGGAAAGAGGAGATTTCATAAAAAGGGACTGTCCCTTTTTATGAAATTACCAGGGTGAATAGGAACATGCCGAGAAAGCCGAAGGCAACGCCAGCCACATATCCCGCAACCACGTCGCGCACGAAATGCACGCGGCCGGTAACGCGCACGATGGCGAGTACCAGCGTGATAAGCAGCACGCCGATGCCCAACAGCGGGTGAATGTACACGAGCGAGCTGCCAATGAGCGCTCCCGAGCCCACGTGCCTGCTGGGGAACGATTTCCCGTGCGTGCTGGAATCGAGCAGGGGGTTCACGGCTGCCAGCTCGTAGGGGCGCGGCGCGTTGATGCGTGCGCGCACCCAAGAAAGCAACACAAAGCCCAGGCCGGGGACGATTACGAGCCCCCAAGCCTGGGTGTTTCCGTCAACAAAGGCCCAAATCACGCAGATCACGTACGTCAGCGCGACGCTCGCCACGCACAGGTGGTCGACAGCGCGTAGCGTTCCTGCTCCCGTGGTCTGCAGCGGCACGGACTAATCCTCCACGATGATGTACGTCACCTTGGTCGGGCCATGCACGCCCTCGACGCGCACGAGCTCGATGTCGGCCGTGTTGGACGGGCCGGAGATGAACACGGTTTGGCTTGCAATGTCCTTGCCGGCAGCACGGTCGGCCTCGAGGCGTGCCAGCACGTCGCGCATGGCTGGCACGATGGTCTTTGCGTCGATAATTGCGATGTGCACGGAAGGTAGCAGGCTCACGCTACGGCCGCATTTCGGGCTGCAGGGCTGCACGATCGTCGCAGTTTCAGCGATGGCGGCATACACCAGCGTAATGCCGATGTTCGCGCTCGCGGCCAATTCGATGTTGCGTTCGCGGCCAGCCTCGGGATCCCAGCGGTACACTTCGTTGGCGGTATGCGCTTCGAGCTTTTGCGTGATGTCCAGCTCGTCGAAGATCTTGTGGGAAGGCAGGATGATACGTCCGGCGCCGTTTTCCTGCACCACATGCACGACAGTGCGCCCGACATTTTCGCGCGTGCAGCGGGAAAGCTCGGTGCCCAACGCCGCGGCTTCCGCGCAGAAGCGGTCGATAAGCGCCGCCTGGTCGAGTTCATCGGTTACATGGGGCGTTTTAGCCAGGTTCGCATCGAATACGGGCTTCGGCTCGTTGCCCGTATGCCCGAGGCGCTCCCGGATGGGGGCGAGGAACTCATCGAGCGTGGTGGCATGATGCTGGATGGGCTTGTTCTCGGCCATTACGCATCACCCCTTTCAGGGGAATTCTCGCGGGTGGCGGTGGTGTATCCGCTCTGGTGGGAAGCGGCGCCCTTGGAAAGCCCATGGGTCTTCTCGAACCAATCGCGGAACTGCTCGGTCTTCATGTTGTCGATGTCACGGCTGCCGGTCCAACCCTTAACCACGGGCATCCAATTAGCCTGCGTCTGCAGCGAGTCGCCGCCAAGCGCCAATGCCTTCATGCCGTATGCGGCTATCTTCGAGGTGCCCACGCGGTACAGCGGCATATTGCCCATCATCTGGGCGGCTGCGCGATATACGGTGCGCTCAGCCGGGGAATTGTACCCACCGGCCACGATGTTCTTGCGATGCTCGTGCACCAGGCTATGCAGCGGAATCTTGCTCGGGCACACGTCGTCGCAAGCGCCGCAGAGCGTGCATGCGTACGGCAGCTCGGCGGCATTTTCGTAGCCCTCGA
>JAUNCA010000132.1 GCA_030526775.1 Coriobacteriia bacterium
GGACACGGTGCAGCCGGGCTTGGGCACGATCATCGTAATGGTTTCATCGGCAAGTATGCGCGGTGAGGCGGAGGCGCCGGTATTCGGGTTGATGCCGGTGGGGATATCGGCCGCAATGGTCGCGTGGTAACCGATGAAGCGGTTGGTCTCCACCACCCAATCGATGAAGGGCGCGCGGGGAACGCGGCCCATGGCGCCGGTGCCCAGGATGGCATCCACCACCACGTGGGAAAGCAGGATCAGGCGGCTCACGGCGCGGTGGCTTTCGTGCGTTCCGTCGGCAAGCACGATAAGGGGCGTATGGGCGAGGGATCCCTCGGGGGTAAGGGGCAGCTCGTCGAATGAGCGCACCACCTGCGCGCCAAGCTCCTGCAGCTGTGCGAACGCCGCCACGGCCGCTTCGTGCGCGGGCTCGGCGGTCAACTCGTGTGGCATGCGGGCAGTTACCACCGCCACCGGAATGCCCTGCTGGGCAAGCAGGCGAGCCGCCACCCAGCCGTCGCCGCCGTTGTTGCCGTTGCCGCAGAGCAGGGTTGCCAGCGGCACCTTCGCCTCGGCGACGGGACGCACGCGCCGCGTATATTTCCCAAAGTCTTTCGCCCATTGCGGGTACACGCCCGCCTGCACGTCGCGCCAGGCGCGTTCCACGTGGCGCGCGAGCGCGGTACCAGCGCGGTCCATCAGTTCGGCCAGCGAGGTGCCGCCTGCCGCAATCGTCTGCTCGAGCGCGACGACCTCTGCCACGGGAAGCGCGGGCGGTTCGAACTCGTGCGTGTGCTCGAAGATGGCCGCGTATTCTGCAAGCAGGCGCTCCATCGAGCATGCCGCGTTCGCGGGGCTCGTCGACGGCAGCTTCACCGCGGGAATGCCCACCTCGGCAGCGCAGTGGCGGTTGTACAGCTCGTAGGCTTTCGCGCCCGTGCAGAACACGGCCTCGATGGGAGCGGTCTGCGTGATGTCCGCCAGGCGGTTCGGCACGGCATTCTTGATGCTCGCGTCCGAAGCGCCATCGATATCGCACTCGGCCAGCACATCCCAGAGCGCGATATGGTGCCGCAGGCAGAAATCGCGCTTGCGTTCGTTCGTCATGGGCACCGGTTCGCCCGCGAGCTGGGCGAGAACACGCCAGAAGCGGTTTTGCGGATGCCCGTAGTTGTAGCCCTCGGTACGCGAGCGCGGACTCGGCATGGTGCCCAACACCAACACGCGGCTGCGCTCATCGTACGTCGGCGGTATGGAATGCACGATGTGCCTGAGCTCTGCCATAAGCCCTCCTCGTAATCCGAAACACGACCACCCCCGTTATACCAGCTTTGCGACACAGCTGCGAAAGTCAGGGTCCATCTCGAAGACAATACGCGCTTGGAGCAAAATTTCATAAAAAGGGACTGTCCCTTTTTATGAAATTTTGCCTGGTACGTTGCTTCGGGTTTCGGGGCGGCTGTGCGGTATGCTGTTGCCGTGCGAGGATGTCAACTGGAAAGCGACCGCACGCATTGTGAACGCATAGTATGCTATAGCAACGAGAGGCGCAGGAACGGCTCGCATAGGTTACGGGAAGGAGGCAGAGTCGATGAACACTATAGAGACAAGGGCATTCGCTCTTTCGATCGACGTGCCCGAACCCGTTCTCGCGGTTATGCACGAGCTGCACAACGCCGGATACGAGGCGTTCATCGTGGGCGGTTGCGTGCGCGATGCCCTGCTCGGGCGAGAGCCGCACGACTGGGACATGACCACCAACGCCACGCCCGATCAGATGAAGGAAGCCGTGGGCTTCCGCTCCATCGACACGGGCTTGAAGCACGGCACCATAACTTTCCTCGTAGATAGCGAGCCCATCGAAACCACGACCTACCGCACCGACGGCACGTACTCCGACGGCCGGCATCCCGATTCCATCGAGTTCGCCCGTACGCTGGAGGAAGACCTCGCGCGGCGCGACTTCACCGTGAATGCGATGGCGTGGGCGCCCGACACCGGCGTGGTCGACCCCTTTGGCGGCACACACGATTTGGAGGATCGCTTGCTGCGTTGCGTGGGCGACGCAAGGGAGCGGTTCTCGGAGGACGGCCTGCGCGTGATGCGCGCGTTGCGGTTCGCAGCCGTGTACGGCTTCGACGTCGAGGAGGAGACGGCACGGGCGGTGCACGAGAAGAAGTGGATGCTCGGCGCGGTCTCGAAGGAGCGCATCTGCACGGAGCTCACGAAGATGATGGCGGCGCCGGATGGCCGGCACCTCGCCGATATCGTCGGGGAGTTTTGCGACGTGGTGTTCGAGGTTATCCCCGAGCTTGTGGTGACCTACGACTTCGACCAGGAGAACCCGTACCACGACCGCGATCTTTGGACGCACTTGCTGGACACGATGGCGGCGGTGGAACCCGACCCCGATCTGCGCCTGGCCGCGTTGCTGCATGATATCGGCAAGCCTTCCGTGAAGACGAAGGGCGACGATGGCATAGCGCACTACCTCGGGCATGCCGAGGCGGGCGCGGCTATCGTGGAGCCCCTGCTGCGGCGGTTGAAGTTCTCGCGCAGGGCTATCGACGAAGTAACGTTCCTGGTGGCGCAGCACGACAACTGGCCCTCAGCCACGAAGAAGTCGGCGCGGCGTTTCCTCGCGCGCTGCGGCGACGAGCCCATGGCACGCAAAGTGCTCGCGCTGATGAAGGCCGACCGCGCAGCACACGCGGAGAAGCTAAGCCACCGCAGCATCGATTCGCTCGATGGCGTCGAGGAATACCTGGATGCGGTGCTTGCCGAGAACACGGCCTTCAGCGTGAAGGACCTAGCCGTAAGCGGCGACGACCTGCTCGCAATGGGCTGGCGCGAAAGCCCGGCGCTCGGCGCCGAACTTGCCCGCCTGTTCGACCTCGTGCTGGCAGGCGACGTTCCCAACGAACGCGAGGCGCTGCTTGCGGAAATCGGGAGTTCCCGGGGTGATACACCCGCCGAAGCGTAAAACGTGTACGATAAAACGCCGAGGTTCCACACGATTTCGATTGCGGTGAATAACATGGGCACCATGCTGGAGAACAACGTATTCAAGACCGCCCTCTTCTTCGAAGGCGGTTCCATGCGCGTGGCATACACCTGCGCCGTGGCAGCGTATCTGCTGGAAAAGGGCATCTTCTTCGACAACGTCTACGGCGTTTCCGCCGGAAGCTCGAATTTGGTGAACTACGTGTCGCGCGACGCGAACCGCGTCATCCAGTCGTTCACCGACTTCGCCGACTGCTCCAACATCGGCAATGTGAAGACCTTTATCCAAGGCAAGGGCCTCTGGAACGCCCAGCACATCTATATGGAGATGGGGCGGCCCGATGGCGATCTCCCCTTCGACTTCGAGACCTTCAAGGCCAATCCCGCGAAGAGCACCATCGTCGCCTTCGACCGCGATAACGGGCAAGACCGTTTCTTCCGCGAATACGAGATGGCAACGCTGGACGACCTGATGATTCGCGTGCGCGCAAGCTCGACGCTGCCAATCGCAATGCCAGCGCCTTGCATCGACGGGCGCTACTACTACGATGGCGGATTCGCTACCGGCGGCGGGCTGCCCTTGAAGCGCATCGAGGAAGACGGCTTCGAGAAGATGTTCGTCGTGCGCACGCGCCCGCGCGGGTTCCGCCGCGAGCAAACCTACGAATGGGCCCGCTGGGCGTTCGCGCATCGCCCCTTCCTGCGCGATGCGCTGCTCAATCGCGCCGATAACTACAACGCTGCGTGCGATTTGCTCGACGAATGGGAACGCCAAGGCCGTGCCTACGTGTTCTACTGCGACAACCTCACGCTTACGGGCACCGAGCGCAAGTACGCCCCGCTCGCCCGCAACTTCGAGGCCGGATATGCGCAGATCCAACGCGAATGGCCCCAGCTCATGACCTTCCTCGAGCAAGCGGAAGCTTAACCAAAGAGAACCATTTGGGACTGTCCTCTTTGGTCCGGCTACATCCCCGGCACCTTGGCCTCCACGTACCAGCGGGGGTCTTCGTGGAACAGGTATGTCGTGGCGTGGCCGATGCGCACGAGGTAGCGGATGCCAGTTCCGCCCACCTTCAGGCTGGCGGCGTGGCGCACGTCGAGCACGCGGTCAATCTCGTACACGCGCCCATCGTCCCACTCCACCGACACCGGCGTGATGCGCCCGTCCTCGTCGGTGACGGACATCACCTTCACGTAGCGCTTCTCGCGGCTCGCGATTCCCTTCACCATAGCTGGCCCGAATCTTCCTCCCGACTATCGTGCATCCATGAAGGGCCGGGGCATCATGGATGTTCTTCTACGCCCGATGAGTCAAAGAACGCATCTTTGACTCATTTTTCACAAAGCCTCACACACGCCCAAATGCATCCCCAGAAAATGAGTCGAAGATGCGTTCTTTGACTCATCGATGGAAATACCCCACGGGGTGCACCGTGTTCTCGCCTTTGATGTCCACGCCGGCAAGCGAATCGTCCAGCAGCTCCACACCCCGCACCACCGACGTGTTCCCGAAACGGCGGCGCAGCTCGTCGATGCAACAGTCGAGCCGCTCCCAATCGGGCTCCACAGGCGAGAACAAATCGAGCTGCTCGAACGGCGCTGGCTCCACCAAGTCGGATGCCCGCACGTGCAGCGCCCGGATGGGATGCGCCTCGTCGAGGGGCTCGCGCGCGACGAGCATCTCCCAGGCAGCCTGCGCCACATGGCGCGTAGCCGCCGTCGGATGCGGGAGCTTCATCTGGCATCCGTAACCGGAAAGGTCGGTGTCGTTGCGCACGCCGATGGAGATGGTGCGCGCCCGCATGCCATCCTCGCGCATGCGCTGCGCCACCGATTCGGCTAGCAGCCAGATGAGCGCCTTGGCATCGGAGGCGCGGATTATGGCATGCGGCGCCGTGAGCCCGTTGCCGTAGCTTTTCACGATGCGGTCCACATCGCGCGACGACGGGTCGTAGGGCTTCACCGAGGTCGTATCCTCGCCCCGGGCGAACATGCGGAGCACGAAGCCCATCTTCCCCAACCGACGCCGCAGCCAGGCGTCGCTCGCGTGTGCGAGCTGCCCGATGGTGAAGATGCCGTATGCACGCAGCTTGCGCTCGGTGGCGGGTCCCACGTACAGCAGCTCGCGCACCGGGGAGTTCCACACGATGTCGCGGTAGTTCTCGCGCGTGATGGGCGTGATGGCATCGGGCTTCTTGTAATCGCTGCCGAACTTCGCGAAGATCTTGTTCCAGCTGATGCCGATGGAAACCGTGCAGCCCAGCTCGGCCTTGATGCGCTCGGATATCTCGCGCGCCACCACCATCGCATCGCCGCCGTGCAAGGCGAGCGTTCCCGTCAGGTCGATCCAACTCTCGTCCAGCCCGAAGGGTTCCACCTGGTCGGAATACTGATAGTAAATCGCCCGCGCCATCTCGGAGTAGTGCCGGTACAGCCGATACCGCGGCGGCAGCACGATGAGGTCCGGGCATTTCGCGCGGGCTTGCCACAGCGCCTCGGCCGTTTGGATGCCGTAGCGCTTCGCCTCGATGCTCTTCGTGAGCACGATGCCGTGGCGCAGCTCCTCCTTGCCCGCCACCACCACGGGCTTGCCGCGCAGCGACGGATCCTCGGCCTGCTCCACGCTCGCATAGAAGGAATTCATGTCGCTATGCAAGATGACGCGATCTGCCATGCTTCCCTCCCCTGGGCAACGAAAACCTAAGCCCCCTTC
>JAUNCA010000133.1 GCA_030526775.1 Coriobacteriia bacterium
GTCATCGTCGTCGTACGCGTCGTCATCGTCGTCGGCTTCGTACCGGTCGTCATCATCGTCGTCATCGTCATCGGTTCTCGCCACCGTGCCGTCGCTGTTCTCAGTGGGAACCCCCGCCAAGGCCTCGGTCTCGTTCGAGACGATCTTGCCGCTGCGGGCGTCGATGTCGTAGTCGTACGCGGTGCCATTGGCGGAGAACTCAACCTCGTACACCAGCGTGCCGTCTTCGCAGTCGAACTCGACCTGCAGCCCGGTTGCGCTCTCCCGGTTCACTGCCGCATCTGCCAGCGCGATGTCGGCCGCTTTATCCTTGGCGATGTACGCGCTCGTGTCGCTCTCGCCGATGGACGTGCCGGCTTCGACCTTGCGCTCCTGCGCGAGCAAGATCAGATCTTGCGTGGAGAGCTTCAGAAGCGACGCCTCGTCCATCTTGGTGTTCGGCATGGCCAGCAGCTGCCGGATAAGCCACGCCTTGCCAAGCGAGATGTCCTGCGCCTTGGCGAAGCCCGCCAGCTCCTCGTCGTCATTCACGTATTGGCCCAGGATGGCCACGGCCACTTCGGAGTTTTCCAAATACGAGTTCAGGTTCTTGGAGATGCGCTGCTCGAGCTCCTTGCCAGCCTGTTCGTCGTTTGCGCGGATGGACACGAGGATAGAATTCGAATCGGGCCGCAGGTAGCCGTTCACCAGCATGGATCCCACCACCGCATGGCAGGCGGTGTTCAGGTCGGTGCCCTTCAGCTGCAAGCCGTCGAGCACGGCCGAAGCGTCGTCGTTCAGCGCGTTGGCGGAAATCACCCGTTCCTGGTCGTCTACCGAAAGCTCGATGCTCGGGTTCACGTCCAGCCCCACCACCGCGAAGGTCTCGCGGTTCATGTTCGACGTGGCGAAGAAGCCGACCGCCACGAGGATGAGGATGGCGGCCGCGGGAATTATCGCGCGAAACCAATTCCGCGGGCGGCGGGCGCTCGGCATCGGCGCTACGTTCGCCGGCAGCGCGGCATCGGCGCCGGCCGCGGCGGGGGAGGCCCCCGGCTGCAATCCGAGCTCGTTCATCAAGCCGTCCAGCATGTCCGGCGTGGTTTCCCGGATGCCGGTGCGGATGCTGCTCTCGATGTCGTTCGTGTTCATGCCGTTTCCTCCCTTCCTGCAATCTCGGATTTCAGTCGTTTGAGCGCTCGGTGGTATTTCGAGAGAACCGTTCCCGTTGGCAGTTCGAGCACCTCGCCGATCTCGCGGTGCTTCATGCCCGCGATGGCATGCAAGACCACGATTTGCCGTTCCTGCTCGTCGAGGATTTCCAGTGCCTTCTGCAGCACGATCCGGTCGAGTGCGCCTTGCTCCTCGTCGATGGGTGCGGCCTGCTCGTAGGTCCCGATGTCCACGGTGGGCTTGCTCGAGCGCGCCTTGTTGTAGCAGAGGTTGCGCACGATCGTGAGCAACCAGGCCAGGGGCTTGCCGAGCGGCTGGTATGTCGCCGCGGCGTGAAACGCCCGGATATACGCGTCGTGCATCACGTCTTCGGCATCGGCCCGGTTCTTCAGAATCGAGAGCGCATAGCCGTAGACGATGCTGGAGGTGGCGAGGTACGTCTTCCTAAAGGCCTCGCCATCCCCGCGGCCCATCTGCACAATGAGGTTTTCGTCAAGGCTCGATGCGTTCATCTCGGATCTCCCATGCGGCCGTTACCTGGCGATACGCTCCTTATCCCACTCGATGACCTTGCCGGTGGGGGCGAGCAGCTCGTACTCGTATTTGTATCCTTTATAACGGAACTTCACGGTGTACTCGCCTTCGTTCTTCTTGTACTTGTACGTGCACTTCGCCTTCTTCACGATGGAGTACTTGATGCCCGAGAACTTCGCGACCTTCTTCAGCACGGCCTTCTTGCCGACCTTCGCCTTCGAGGCGTTGTGCTTGTAGCGGTACTCGACGCTTTTCTCGAGGAGCGTGCCGTCGGATTTCGAGATCTCGTAGCTGTATTCGGTGTTCGAGCCCTTCTTGCGGAATTCGACCTCCCAGGCGTTCTTCTCGGGTTCGACCTCGATGCTCTTCACCTGGCTCTTCGTGAGCCCCGCGTCATGCAGCGCGGCCTTAAGCGCGTCTTGCCCGGAAAGCGTTCCCGCGAACGCGGTGCCCGACAGCGCGAGCGCCGCCACCACGACCATCGCCAACATGCTGAATCTTTTCATGATCCCCTCCTTTTCGCGAATGAGCCGCATCCTGCGCGCTCGGCGTATCCGGTTTCCCGGGGCGGATTTGTCCGCCTCTATTTGGATAACCCGCCGGCAAGTCGGTTTATTGCAACGGATTCGGGGAATTTTTCCGCGCGGCCTTCGCGGGGCGAGTTGGGGGTTACCAATCCGGGTCGCCATAGCCCATGGCGTCGAGCTGTTCCTCATCCATCCCGAAGTAATGGCCGATTTCGTGCACGACGGTCCTGCGAACCTCGTCGAGCACCACGGCCTTGTCGTCGGAGAGCCGCTCGTGCGGACCCTTGAAGATGGTGATCGCATCGGGCACGTCGCCATAGGCGCCATAGGAATCGCCGCGGTCATAGATGTTCACGCCATCGTACAAGCCCAGCAAATCACCCGTTTCGGACACGATGCCGTCGCCGGTTTCCAGCTGCCAGTCCTCGGGCTCGTCCTGCGCCATTATCACGACGTTCTCCAGGTCGTCGAGAAATGCGTCGGGCATCGCGTCGAGCGCTGCTTGGATGGCGCCCTCGAATTCGTCATCGGTGAGCTTGGCCATGGAAACCTCCTAAAACCTGACAAACGGCTACGGGGTAATTGTCAGGTTCGTATTGTACACTGGTATCTTGATATCCCAGATGGAAGGACAGGGCATGGCCGAACAAGAGTTCACGATGTACAAGGATATGGAGCCCGAGGAGATCTCGCGCAAGTTCTGGGGCGCCGATTATCTGGTCGACCTCGTGATGATGGTTGGGTTGGGTTTCGTGATAATCGCGGCCGCGTGGATGGCGAACAAGGGGCAGACGTGGGCGTTCATCCCGGCGACCATCATCGCCTTCATCGTATTCGTCGGCCTGAACTCCCGGCGTCTGCGCAACTTTGCCCGGTTACAGGGCATCCTCATGGTCGATTGCGACTCCAAGAAGATGGAGCGCGTATGCGAGCTTTCCGCCAAGCGCACGAAGAAAGGCGCCGAGCGCATCCGCTTCCGCACGTTGCATGGCATGTCGATGGCGCTGAACGGCAAGCCCGACGAGGCGCTCGAGATGATCGACGGCTTGGAACGGCAGAAAGTGCAAGCTGCCGACTCGCTGAACATCCGCAGCGTGCGAGCCGCCGCCTATCGTATGAAGGGCGATGCCGCCTCCGCCGAGGCGATGGTGAACGAGGTGCAGGCCATTCACGATAGCCTGCCCGATGCCAACCCCCTGAAGGGCGCTGCGGGTTACCTGCTTGCGCAGCTGGATTTCACCGTGGCGCTGGACAAGCGCGATTGGGAAGCCGCCGAGCATGCCCTCGAGCATGTGGAGAATCAGGCTGCCGCTCCCGAGCGCCTGGTGGAAGCCGCCTATAGCCATGGGTTGCTGCTGGATGCGCAGGGCAAGACCGACGAGGCGCGCCCGCATTTCGAGGAAGTGGCCGCGAAGGGCGGTACGCTCATCATCCGCGACAAAGCTCGCGACTGGCTGAACGCCCACCCCGGTCCCGCCCAGCTGGAGGGGTAACCCGGCGTGCGTCTTCCGCGAGAACGAGGTGGTGCACCGTTCCGGGAAGCATGCACCACCGGGATGCTCGGGTCCTACACCCAGACGAAATTCTCCATGCCGGCTGCCATCTCGAAGTGGTAGCGGGCGATGCCGTAGTCGACGTAGTTATAGTGGCCCTTTTCAGCCGCGATGGCGCGCACGTGCCGGCGGCCGTCGGGGTTGGCGTCCTCGAGCAAATCGATGCGGATCTGCTGTTCATCCATCACCGTGGGAGCGAGCTGCACCGCCTCGATGCCGCGGCGAAACCATTCGGGGGAATCCGAGCCCAGGTTGCTGATCTCGGAAGCGGCCTTCGCTTCCTTGGAAGCCCCCATGTTGGTTCCATGTCCAATGGCGATGGCCACCGCCGCACGTTCGCCCTCGGCTTTCTCGAAGGCGCCCTTCTTGCGGTTGAACCCGAGGCCGACCCAGCAGGTCTGCAAGCCGAGCCTCTGTGCGATGAGCACCAGATGCTCGCCAAAATACCCGCACAGCTCGTCGAGCCGCATCGTGTTCGGGCCCACCATCGCCAGGTAGTTTTCCACGTTCTTGAACTGGCCGTATGCTGCCCAGAACCCCGATACGCCCTTGGGGTCGTCCTGCACGAGCTGGATGTGCAACCCGCCGATCTCGTTCGTCGCGTCGATTTCCTCCTGCAGCTTTGCTGCGATTTCGGGCTCGATGGGCTCGTCGGTATAGCTGCGCACGTCGTGGCGGTTCTGCATCAATCGCAGCAAATCGGCCATGTCTTTTCCTTCCCAAAATGACGATTCGTTCAGGTCATTATGATACAAGCTAGTTAAAGTAGTCCAGGCCAGGGGCATGCATGCCCCTGGCCTGGATGGTCAAGTCAGGAACGGGTCTAGTTAGTCCTCAACCAGCTCGAAGTCGTCCTTCGACGCACCGCAGACCGGGCATACCCAGTCGTCGGGGATGTCCTCGAAGGCCGTTCCGGGCTCGATGCCGCCATCGGGATCGCCGACTTCGGGATCGTACTCCCAACCGCACAGGGTGCAAACCCACTTCTTCATAGCTGCCTCCTCTTCCTTGGTTTTGGCTGCTTTACTTGTAATCCATGATACCCGATTCGGCGGGGGAGCGGGCCGCCGGTAATACTCCCGGTGCTTATGTGTCACCGTCTGGGATTATGCGAACGCCGCCCACGTGTAGATACCTAGACTTTTCCTTTTCGTGAACCGGTGTAGGCGCTACAATGAAGTACGGTCTCCCAAAAGATCGCAATATAAATGGAAAAATGAAGGGGGAGAGCATGATTTGTCCTCATTGTGGGCGGTATCTCGAGGATGGCGTCGCGTTCTGCATCTATTGTGGGCAGCGCCTGGGCAAGTATGCCGACGAGACCGCCGAGGCCTCCCAAACCGTCAATCTCAGTGACAATCCCGACGCGCAAGGTGCGGTAGCGTCTGCGGCTGGTAGCCATCAGGCAGCCGCTGGTGCCGCTGCTGTCGGCGCCGCCGGTGCAGCCGCTGCTGCTGCCCCCGTTGCCCCGGCAAGCGCGCAGGAAGCTGCCCATGCAGCCGCTTCCACGCGTGGCACCGGATCGCGGCCTTCGGTTTCCGGCCGGGGAACCCGTAACACCGGGCGCCTGCATTCGGATGACGAGATTGCCAAGCGCATGAACGAGCTCGATGATGCGCCTTCCGCCAAGCGCGGTCGCAAGGTTGTCGCCGGCGTGCTGTTGGCGGCACTCACCGCGGGTGCCATCGGTGTCGGCGCGAACTACGTCGTTCCGAGCATTCTGGACAACGGCGGATCGAGCAGCTCTTCGAGTCAGGCGACCTCTTCCTCAAGCGATTCCTCCAGCGCGACGAAGAGCACGTCCTCCAAGTCCGATTCGAAGTCCGCGAAGTCCACGAAGTCCACA
>JAUNCA010000024.1:0-7183 GCA_030526775.1 Coriobacteriia bacterium
TGGGCGGCGGCCCCAACCGCATCGGCCAGGGCATCGAGTTCGACTACTGCTGCGTCCATGCGGCGAAGAGCCTGAAGAAGCTCGGCTTCGAGACCATCATCGTGAACTGCAACCCCGAGACGGTCTCCACCGACTACGACACCTCCGACAAGCTGTACTTCGAGCCGCTGACGGCCGAAGACGTGCTGTCGATCTACGAGAAGGAAAAGCCTCTCGGCGTCATCGCCCAGTTCGGCGGCCAAACACCGCTCAACCTCGCAAGCGAGCTCGAGGAGGCCGGCGTCAACATCCTCGGCACGTCACCCGAGATCATCGACCTGGCAGAGGACCGTGACCGCTTCCGCGAGGTCATGGACCGTCTGGGCATCCCGATGCCCGAGGCCGGCATGGCCGTGAACGTGGACGAGGCGCTCGAGATCGCGCACCGCATCGGCTTCCCCGTGATGGTGCGCCCGAGCTACGTCCTGGGCGGGCGTGGCATGGAAGTCGTTTACGACGACGAGAACCTGCGCAGCTACATGGCTGCCGCCGTCGGCGTGACGCCCGATAGGCCCATCCTCATCGACCGCTTCCTCAACCACGCGCTGGAGTGCGAGGCCGACGCCATCTGCGACGGCATGCACGCCTACGTGCCTGCGGTTATGGAACACGTCGAGCTTGCCGGCATCCATTCCGGCGACTCCGCGGCCATCCTGCCGTCCATCAACATCTCGGAGGAGCACCTCACCACCATTAAGGAGTACACGCGCCTCATCGCCGAGGCCATGCACGTGCGCGGCCTGATGAACATCCAGTACGCCATCGAGGGCAACACCGTGTACGTCCTGGAAGCCAACCCGCGCGCGAGCCGCACGGTTCCGCTGGTATCCAAGGTCTGCGGCATCCAGATGGTGCAGATCGCCACCGACGTCATCACGCTGCCGCTGACGGGCCGCACTTCCCCCGTGCCGGAGTTGAAGGAGGCCACGTATAGCCACTACGGCGTGAAGGAAGCCGTGTTCCCGTTCAACATGTTCCCCGAGGTCGACCCCGTGCTCGGCCCCGAGATGCGTTCCACCGGCGAGGTCCTGGGCCTGGCCGGCACCTTCGGCGAGGCGTTCTGGAAGAGCCAGGAAGCCACGCAGACTGCACTGCCCATGGGCGGCACCGTGCTGATTTCCGTGAGCGACCGCGACAAGGGCGAGCTCAACCAGGTGGCGCAGGCATTTGTGGACGCCGGGTTCGACATCATGGCCACGGGCGGCACCTACCAGCAGCTCACCGACGCCGGCATCGCCGCGACCAAGGTGTTCAAGGCCCACGAGGGTCGTCCGAACCTCATCGACGTCATCACGAACGGCCAGGTTGACCTCGTGCTGAACACGCCGTCGAGCAGCACCGAGAGCGCCGAGGACGACAGCTACATCCGCAAGACCGCCATCAAGGCGCATGTCCCGTACATGACCACGATGGCCGCCGGCCTCGCGAGCGCCGAGGGCGTGAAGACGCTGCGCGCAAACGGCGGCTCCGGCGTTAAGTGCCTCCAGGAGATCCACGAGGGCATCCGCTAGCGCATACCCGCGAACGATAACGACAGGCCCGGCAAGCACAGAGCTTGCCGGGCTCTTTTTTCGCCCGCAGCCCCTCCCATGATGATTCACCGCGGGTATACTTTGTCATTGCGGGCGGAATGATGAATAACACCCGCGGTAATTCATCATCGTTCGCTCGGGATAGCTGTTTTTCGAAATTGGGACACTTTTTTTCGCTTGTCCGCTATAGAATATGTGTATTCGGGATACTATAGGTACAGTGACCCACCCAATTTCAACCGGAGGATCGAAGATGATTGACGGAATATACAACGTGACCGTGAAGACGCCCATCGGTGTCAATCGCGGTTCCCTGAAGCTGGAAACCACCGCCGACGGCGAGGCTGTAAAGGCAAGCTTGTCGCTTATCGGAATGGGAAACCTCTACTCGAACGGTAAACTCAACGGCAACGAGTTTACGATGCAGGGAAACATGAGGATGTTCACGTTTGGACATTTCGCCTATAACATCAAGGGTGCAGTCGAGGGCCGCAAGCTCCATGCCATCGCGGAAACCAGCCGCGGCACCTTCTCCATCCAGGGCACGCGCATCTAGCGAGCTCGACACAACGAATCCGAAGCGCCGCGGGGGTAGCCCTTGCGGCGCTTTTTCGTGAAAGGAAAACCATGGTCGACGAACCCATCCGCATCGGCGCGCTCGAGCTGAAAAACCGCCTGGCAATGGCACCGGTGGCCGTGTACAAGGCGACTGAGGAAGGGAAGATAACCCCGGAAGCCTGCGCGCATTACCAGCAGCGCGCCCAGCTCTCGGGGGTTGGCCTCATCATCACGGAACACCTGTTCATAGCGCCGGAAGGGCAAGCGAAGCCGTGCCAGATCTCCATATCGCGGGATTCGGACACTATCGGGCTTTCCACCCTTGCCGATGCCTGCCACAACAACGGCGTCGCGGCGTTCGCGCAGATATCGCATGCCGGCGGCGCGGCGCGCAAGAGCGTGATGGGGCTCGACCCGGTTGCCCCGACCGCCATGGTGTCGTCCCAGGCATGGGTCGCCAAGGAGGGCGACGGCATCCCCCGCGAGCTGGATGCGGAGGGTATCGCGCGCATCGTGGCGGCTTTCGCGGATGCGGCCCGGCGCGCTTGCGAAGCCGGTTTCGACGGGGTGGAAATCCATTCCGCGCACGCCTACTTGCTGAACGAGTTCTATTCCCCGCTGCATAACAAGCGCACGGATGAGTACGGCGGAACGCTGGAGGGGCGCCTGCGGATTCACCGCGAGGTGCTCGCGGCAGTTCGCGCAGCCGTGAGCGATGAGTTCGTCGTCGGCATGCGCTTGGGCGGATGCGATTACGAGGAAGGCGGCGCCACCATCGAGGATGCCGTGGAGGCCGCGCGCATCCTCGCAGCGTCTGGCGTCGATTATCTGAGCCTGTCGGGCGGATGGCATGCCTGGCGGCGCGCCGGCCACGAAGAACCCGGCTGGTTCGCCGACCAGTCCCGCGCCGTGAAGGCCGCCGTGGACACCCCCATCCTGCTCGCAGGCGGCATTCAAACCCCCGAGCAAGCCGACGTCCTGCTTGCCGACGGCACCTGCGATATCGCGGGCATCGGCCGCCCCCTGCTGAAAAACCCCAGCTGGCCTAAAAACTAGCACACCCCACGATGAGACACCCGCCCTCAGAGGGCGGGTGTCTCATCGTGCGCGATATGTTTCTGCGGGTGTTACGCCTCGAGCAGGCGCGTGGCCACTTGCTTCTTGCGCGAGAGCACGCCGGGCATCCAGACGCCGCCCTGGCCGGTGCAGTTGATGCCGAATGCGCGGTTCACGATGCGGCGGTCGCCTTCGCAAATGAACTGGCTGCCCTCGGCGATGATGTCCGTGAGCATGAGCAACGCGCACGCATAGCCGCGTTCCGCCACCCGTTGGCGCAGGTATTCGCGAATCTCGGGCTCGCGGGCCATAACCGATTCGAGGTTGGTGGTCTCGTGCTGTGCGATGAGCACCATGCCGTCGCCGTACGCGAATTCCTTCGAGTCGGCGGAAACGAGCTTGTCGATGGGCATGTCGGCGTCGCCGCCGCGGTAGGCGAAGATCTCGATGCCGTATTCCGTGGGGTCGACCTCGAGGATGCCGGCGAGGTAGTCCACCACCTGCTTGTCGATGGCCGTGGCCGTGGGCGATTTCAGGATAATCGTGTCCGTCATGATGGCCGACAGCAGAACGGCTGCGATGTGCTTGGGCGGCTCGATGCCCAGGCGCTGGGCTTCAAGCGTGACGATGGTCGCGGAAGAGCCCACCGGCAGGTTCAGGAACTTGATGGGCTTCACGGTGCTCACGTCGGCTATGCGATGGTGGTCGATGATCTCGACGACCTCGGCGTCCTCGATGCCCGCCGCCGCCTGGCGCGTCTCGTTGTGGTCGACCAGGATAACCTTGCGGTGCGGATGTACGGCCACGTCGGAGCGCGTGATGATGCCGACGGGAATCGAATCGTCGTCGACCACCACCGCTTCACGCAAGGGGCTGTTCATCATGTCGATAGTGGCTTCGTCCAAGCGGGCTTCGGGTTCCACCAGCAGCACGTCCGACTCGAGGATTTCGTCGACCCGCTGGTCGAGCGAGGCGATGAGGTCGGCAGCGACGGCCATATGGCTGTGACCTTCGCCCACAAGCTCGGTCGCGGCCACGTAGCGCTCGGCGATCATGCGCATCGAGACCACGCCCTTGTAGGTGCCATCCTCGTTCACGACCACGAGCGCGCGCACGTTGTGCTTGCGCAGCAGGCGCGCCACGTCGAGCAGGGTGGCGCCGGTGGTAACGCTGTAGGGATTCTCGGTCATGACGTCCGACACGCGTGCGTACAGGTTGTTCACCACCATGGGGGCTTCGATGCCCCACTTCGCCAGCACGCCGGCCGTCTCGGGCGGAAGGGGGCCAAGCCGCGCGGGAACGTACACTTCGCGCTTCGCAGGGTCGGCGACCGTACGCGCCTCCACCTCGTTCTTCAACCAGGCATACCCAATTGCCGCGCTAATGGCGTCGTTGTCGGGATTGCGATGCCCGAGAATGATAATCGGTGCAGCCATCGTGGGCCTCCTTCGTTCAATTTCCCTACCTATGCTTTACCATATTACGTTGCCGGGAAAGCCTGAAGGGACAATTATGGTTCGGAAAAGTGTGCCATCACATATCGAGGTCCGCGGAGCACGCGTTCACAACTTGAAAAACGTGGACGTGGACATCCCGCTGAACGAGTTCGTGGGCATCGCCGGCGTTTCGGGTAGCGGGAAGAGCTCGCTTGCGCTGGGCGTGCTGTACGCCGAGGGCAGCCGCCGGTACATGGACGCGCTGTCCACGTATACGCGCCGGCGGATAAGCCAGGCGGGGCGCGCCGAGGTCGATGAGGTGCGCCACGTGCCCGCTGCGCTGGCGCTGCGGCAACGTCCCGGCATCCCGGGCGTGCGCTCCACCTTCGGCACCTCCACCGAGTTGCTGAACCACCTGCGCCTGCTGTTCAGCCGCCTGGGTAGCCATACGTGCCCGAACGGGCACCACGTGCCGCCCACGATGGCGGTGGCGCTCGAGCAGGAAATTGAATGTCCCACCTGCGGCGCGCGTTTCTATGGGCCCGGCGCCGAGGCCATGGCGTTCAATAGCGAGGGCGCCTGCCCCGGCTGCGATGGCACCGGCACCGTGCGGCAAGTGGACATGCGCACGCTCGTGCCCGACGAGACCAAGACCATCGACGAGGGCGCCGTGGTGGTGTGGGGCAGCCTGATGTGGAGCCTGATGAAGGACATATGCCGCGAGATGGGCGTGCGCACTGACGTGCCGTTTTGCGAGCTGTCGCCCGAGGAGCGCGAGATCGTCTACCACGGGCCGGCCGAGAAGAAGCACATCCTGTACTACAACGAGAAAACCGGCGTCGCCGGCGAGATGGACTTCACGTACTTCAACGCCGTCTACACGGTGGAAAACGCGCTGTCCAAAGTGAAGGACGAGAAGGGGCTGAAGCGCGTGGCGCGGTTCCTGAAGGAGGGCCCCTGCCCCGAGTGCCAGGGCACGCGGCTTTCCACGAAGGTGCGCTCGACGCTGCTGGCAGGCGTGAACCTGGCACAGGCGACCGCGCTGACGCTCGACGAGCTAACCGCGTGGCTTCCCGGCGTACCCGCCGCGTGTCCGCCGGAGATGCGCCCCATGGCCGAGAGCATCGTCGGCGGCATGCTCGAGCCCATGCAGCGGCTGCGCGACCTGGGGCTCGGGTATCTTTCGCTCGACCGCGCGAGCAGCACGCTCTCCACCGGCGAGCGGCAGCGCGTGCAGCTTTCGCGCGCCGTGCGCAACCGCACGACCGGCGTGCTGTATGTGCTGGACGAACCCTCCATCGGGTTGCATCCCAGCAACGTGGACGGGCTGCTATCCGTCGTGGACGACCTGCTAGCCGATGGGAACACCGTCGTGGCGGTCGACCACGACGTGCGCGTTTTGCGGCAGGCCGGGCATCTGGTGGAGATCGGGCCGGCATCCGGCGCCGAGGGCGGCACGATTATCGCGCAGGGAAGCGTGGCCGATGTGATTGCCGCGCCGGAATCGCGCATCGCGCCCTTCCTCTCGCGGGAGCGCACGGTTCGCGCACGGCAGCGCGTCTCGGGCGAGCACGCCTTTGACCAGGGGGCAATCCACCTATCGTCGGGCGCCATCCACACCGTGAAGCCGCTCGAGGTGGACATTCCGCGCGGCCGGCTGACGGCCGTGACCGGCGCGTCGGGATCCGGGAAGACCACCATGGTGCTGGAGAGCCTGATTCCCGCGCTGCAAGCCCAGGCAGGCGGCGAGATGCTGCCCGCGCACGTGCATGCGGTGGACGCGGATGGCATCACGCGCGTGAACCTTATTGACGCGAGCCCCATCGGCATCAATGTGCGCTCGACGGTGGCCACGTACTCCAACGTGCTCGACGAGCTGCGCCGCGCCTTCGCACGCACTACCGAGGCGAAGGCGGCTGGACTGAATGCGGGCGCGTTCTCGTACAACACGGGCAAGCTGCGCTGCCCCACCTGCGATGGCACCGGCCAGGTGTCGCTCGACGTGCAGTTCCTTCCCGACGTGGACATCGTGTGCCCCGATTGCCGTGGTTCGCGCTACAGCGAGCAGGCTTACACCGTGCGGCTGGCGGTGCCCTCCGGCGACGGCGTGGATGCGCTGAGCCTCCCCGAGATGATGGCCATGACGGTTGACCAGGTGCTTAGCGCCATAGCGGGTACCACCGGAGGCCTGAAGAAGGCGCAGGCAAAGCTGCAGACGCTGCACGACCTGGGACTCGGCTACCTGACGCTGGGCGAGTCCACCCCCGCGCTTTCCGGCGGCGAAGCGCAGCGCCTGAAACTCGCGAGCGAGATCGGGCGGTCGCAAGACAATGCGCTGTTCGTGTTCGATGAGCCCACCATCGGCCTGCATCCCCTGGATGTGGAGGTGCTCCTGCACGTACTGCAGACCCTGGTGGAAGCCGGCGCGACCGTGGTGGTGATCGAGCACGACCTGGACATGATAGCCAATGCCGACTGGGTAGTCGACCTCGGCCCCGGAGGCGGCGAGGCCGGCGGCCGCATCGTCTGCGCCGGCACCCCCGAACAAGTTGCCGCCCACCC
>JAUNCA010000024.1:7193-19605 GCA_030526775.1 Coriobacteriia bacterium
GGGCGCTATTTGCGTGAGAAACTCGCGTAAAAGATAGCTGCGTGCTCCTCGCACGTAAAAATGCGTTAACGTATTCGCAATGCTTCGGCCAAGGGGACTCTAGACCCAATCATCTGATTGGAGAAAGGAATCCCTATGGGCTATCTAGTTATCGCAAACACATCGGCAATGCAGGCGCTCGACGAAGGTGCGGGATCTTTCGCTCACCCGAGTTTGGTGCGTTCTCCCAGTTCATTTGCAAGCAGCGCAGCCGAGCTCAACTCGTTCGAAACCCTCCCCACAGGTTGCACAACTCCCGTTGAGGTTTTAGTGGGCAACCGAACGCGCCTGAACACTACGCAATGGAAAGCGCACTACAATACCGCAAAATTGCCTGCAGGTTCGCTGCTGGATATAGGTCACGATCGGCTGCTTACCTCAGCAGAGCGCTTCTTTCTAAAAACAGCCCCTCATCTTAGTGTGACACGGGCAATCCTGCTTGGCATGGAACTCTGCGGGTGGTATTCAACCCTCATGAGCAAGCCGTACCAGGAGTATTGCAACCAGCTTATCCGAGCCCGCGAGATAAGCCTTGACACCAAGCCGTGGCCACCGGTGGATTGGGGCATGTCGCTCGAACATCAGCGCGACCTGATGCGTAATGGATTCATCACCAGGAAACCCCCGACGACGCCCAAGAGACTCGCGGATTACCTAAGCCGAGCTCTTTCGAATAACAGCAACTCGCGGGCGCTTGTAGCAAGTCGGCTGTTGCAAGCTAATTCACACTCGCCTATAGAATCGCGGCTGTATGCGCGATACTGCCTGCCGAAACGCTATGGCGGACTCAACCTGAAACCCGTAGAGCTAAACGTCGAGATTCCCCTAGCTCCCGATTTGGCTGCAGCCATCGGAATTGACAAGTACACCATCGATCTGCTCTGGCCTCCTGCCCACATTGGCATCGAGTATGAAGGCAAACCATCCCATTCCGGACTTACAGCCGAACAGAAAGACCGACTGAAACGCAACATACTTGAGGTGGCTGGAATCCGCATCATCTCGATAGACGGCAAACAATACGCGAACGAGGACGTGCTCGAGCTGTACGCTCGCCAGATTGCCAAGGGGCTTGGCATCCCGAAATGGAAGCTTAATGCCAAACCTACCGAGCGACTCGCTCGATTCGAACTGATCGACGATCTTTGTTCGTGGGACTACGATTTATACAGACCCGATTAGCGTACAAGTCGCCTATCCGCAAGCTCTCGGCCATTCCAGGAGCAAACCTCAAGGCTTAATCGACTAAAGCAGTGCCGTTTCCAAGGTTTTTGATAGTCCAACCTGAAGTACCCAAGGTATCCAATTATTCTCGATGGCACATAGTAATTTCTGACCTGGGCTTTTGTGAGAACAATTTGGCGGATACTTTGCATACTCAATTTGCGGCTATCAAAAACCTTGGAAACGGCACCAAAACCGAGCAAAAATGGGCAAGGTTTGCTTCTGGACGATCACATACAGGTTTGTGAGCGCTTCTTTTCGAGATATCTGCCGGTCAGGTATTGCACACAGAATCGAATACGGCGCCAATTGAGGATACGCCAACGCGCCCGAAAATCACACGCTTGTCGATTTGGCTTGATATCCAACCTGCGCATGAGCGGGATGAGCCTCTCGACGTAAGACCTCGCTTAGGGCGTCGTTTGGCAGGCGGTAGGTGTTGTTGGTCTCTGAGATATGCATGCCCACCACTTGTTCGAGTTCGTCGCAGAGTAGCGATTCCAGCAGGTTGGCGGACTGCAAGTTGGACAGATGGCCGTGGTCGGACGCGATACGTGCCTTCAGGTAGTAGGGGTACGGGCCGTGTTCGAGCATGTCCAGGTCGTGGTTGGCCTCGAGCGCGAGCACGCGGCAACGCGCGAGCGCTTCGCGCGCCTCGCCGGTCACGATGCCGGTGTCTGTCATGAACCCGAGCGAATCGCCGCCGCAATCGACGCGGAACCCGAACGATTCGGCCGCATCGTGCAGGGTCGGAAACGCATGCACCCGCATGCCCGCCACTGCAATGTCGTCGCCAGCTGCGAAATGCCGCAGGTCAACGGTGTTTTCGATGGCGCGAATCTCCGAACTCGCGGCATGCACGGCGTTGCTGACATACAGCTTGGGCACAACACCCAACTTGGCAAGCCCGCGCGTCACGACGCCGAGGCCCTTTACGTGGTCGGAATGTTCGTGCGTCACGAACAGCGCCTGGATGCGGGTCGCGTCGAGGCCGCACTCCCCCAGGCGCGTCATGAATGCACTCTTGCTGATCCCGCAGTCGAGCATGGCGAGGTCGCCGGTAGCCACATCCTCAACCACCGAGCAATTGCCCTTGCTCCCACTTGCCAGCACATGCAGGCGCAACCGCGCGTTGCCTGCCAGAGTATCCAACCGCCGCTCCTCAACCCAGAAAATACCAACATCCGAAAGGCTACACCATCTTGCCTTCCACGAGGGGGTACAATTTACGTGCAGCGACATCCGCTTTTAGAAAGGCGCGCAGATGGCAACCGATATGGAACTGCAAGGCGCGAAGCAAACGAGAGAGCATGGCACCACGTATGCGGTGCTCGCCTGCGTGGCGGGGCTGCTGGTGCTCACCGTGCTTGGCAGCATGCTGAATGTGGGTGACCACCTGTTCGGCGTGCATCCGGTGCTGGGCTGGGTGTTCTGGGCGCTCATCGTGCTGCTCGTCGTGCTCGGCGTGGTTGTCCCCATAATCCAGGTGGCGCGACGGCCTATCTTCTCGCTGTACGAGCTGCGCGACCAGCGCGGGCACATGCGCAAACGCTATTGCCAAATGCTCGTGAACAACCTCGTGGCAAACGCCAACCTCACCGACGAGGAGGTCAAGCAAGTCGAAGCCGCCCTCGAGCAGGGCAAGGATGCCGACGACGTGCTCATCCGCTTTTTCAAGGAGCGCATCGTCCCGGGCATCGACGCGGCCACCAAACGCACCGCGACCAGCGCGTTCCTCGTTGCTGCCATCTCGCGCTCGCCGCTCATCAGCACCGTCACCATGCTGTCGCTATGCCTCGACCTCGTGCGCGACATCGTCGAGCTCTGCGGGTTCCGACCCACCAACGTCGGCCTCGCGCGCCTGTACGTGCGTGTCGTCATCAGCGCGCTCATCGTCGGCGGCATCGAGGACGCCGACCTCAGCGAGATGCTCAGCCAGGCGCTCGGCGGCGGCGCAGGCGCGCATATGGGCGGACTGGTCATCGGCGCAGCCGCAGAAGGCCTGGTCAGCGCCTTCCTCGTCTTCCGTGTGGGCATCATCACCAAGCGCTGGCTCACATCCGAAGACGGTCCCGCCCGCCTGCGTCAAATCCGCCGCACTTCGTATCGCGAGGCGCTCACGCTCATGGGTGAAAGCGGATTCGTTCCCGAGATGATCGAAAAACTGCGCACGATCATGGGCACCGCCGCCAGCAGCGCCGCCAACACCGTGGCCACCGCAGCCGTCTCCACCGCCACAAGCGCAGCCAACACGGTAGCCACCGCCGTCGGGGATGCCGCATACCCCACCACCAACGCCGCAGGAGCTACGGTCGTCGGTGCCCGAGAAAGCGCCGAACACATGGCCGGACGTCTCCGCGGCATCTTCCACCGATAAAGAAAAATGAGTCAAAGAACGTATCTTTGACTCATTTTCTGGGTATGCATCGGTTTGGATACCGCTTGCAAAAAATGAGTCGAAGATACGTTCTTCGACTCATTGGCAATGACTAGCGCTTCTGCACGATGTTGTCCGGATCCTTGAAGATGTGGTTCTCGGGAATGAAGCCGCGCACACGCGACAGCGGGTACACGGTGGTGTTGCGGCCTACGACGGTGCCCGGGTTCAGCACGGTGTTGCAGCCGGCCTCCACGTAGTCGCCCACCATGGCGCCAAACTTCTTGATGCCGGTCTCGATGGTCTCGCCCGTCGCAAAGTCCTTCACCACCACGAGCGACTTGTCGCTCTTCAGGTTGGACGTGATAACGCCCGCACCCAGGTGTGCGAAGCGGCCCAGGATGGAGTCGCCCACGTAGTTGTAGTGCGGCACCTGCACGTTGTCGAACAGGATAACGTTCTTCAGCTCGGTGGAGTTACCCACGGTGGCGTTCTTGCCCACGATGGCCGGGCAGCGCATGAACGCGCAATGGCGCACCTCGGCGCCGTGGTCGATGATCAGCGGCGAACCCACGAAGGCGCTCGGATACACGTTCGCGTCCTTGGCGATCCACACGCCGTCGGCCGGATGGTCGAACTCATCCTCGGGCAGCGTCGGGCCCAGCTCAAGGATGAATTCCTTGATGTGCGCGAGGGCTTCCCACGGGTACTCGAAGCGCTCGAGCAGCGGCGCGGCAATGGTGTAATTCAGGTCGTACAAATCGGCGATCTTCGCTTGCATATGGTCTCCTTTTGCAACGCGACCCGGATGCGTCCGGGTCGCGAATTCGGTTTACATCCGATGGTGCATTCTAGCGCACCGGGGGTTAGAGCGAAAGCTTGGACGCGGCCCCCTCGTCGCAGAAGAAGGTGACGTCGGGATGAAGCTGCAGAACGCTCGCGGGACAGGCCGGATCGACCGGACCCTCGACGGCGGCCTTGATGGCGTCGGCCTTGGCCTCGCCCAGGGCGATGAGGATGATCTTGCGGGCGTGCATGATGCTCTTGATGCCCATGGTCACCGCATGGGTAGGCACATCGTCGATGCTATCGAAGAACCTGGCGTTCACCTCACGGGTGTTCTGGGTGAGCTCCACCACGTGCGTCATGGTGTCGATGGGGTCGCCCGGCTTGTTAAACGCGATATGGCCGTTCACGCCGATGCCTAGAATGTGCAAATCCTCGCCGCCAGCAGCCTCGATGGCTGCGTCATAGGCCGCGAGGGCCTCGTCGCTCGTGTCGAGCCCGCTCGGCACGTGAGTGTTCGCGGGATCGAGGTCGATGTGGTTGAACAGGTTGGTGTCCATGAAGTAGCGATAGCTCTGGTCGTGCGTGGGCTCGAGGCCGACGTACTCGTCCAGGTTGAACGTGGTGACGTCCTTGAAGCTGATCTCGCCCGCCTCATACAGGCGAATGAGCTCGGCATACAGGTCGAGCGGGGTCGAACCGGTGGCGAAACCGAGCACGGCGTTCGGCTTGTCAGCCAGAATCTCCTTGTAGATGGCGGCAGCCTGCTTGGCGATGCCCTCCGGCGTATCGACGATAACCTTCATGTGTTTTCCTTTCGTATCGGTTGCGGACACCTGCGCGCCCGGCGCGCGGCGCACCCGCTTATTCCCAAATTGCGTTAGATGCCCAGCTCGGCCTTCACGATGTCGGCGATGGTGCGGCAGTGGCGCTGGCAGTCCTCGTCGCTCACGGCTTCCACCATCACGCGCACGACGGGCTCGGTGCCGCTCGGACGCAGCAGCACGCGGCCGGTGTCGCCCATGGCGGCCTCGGCGGCCTTCACGGCAGCCTGCACGGCCTCGTTGGTCTGCACGGCTTCCTTGTCGCTCACGCGCACGTTGATGAGCTCCTGCGGCAGGCGCGTAAACACATGCGATGCCTCCTCGGCGCTCATGCCCAAACGGCGCATTGCGGCCAGGAACTGCACGGCCGTCATCAGACCATCGCCCGTGGAGTTGTAGTCCAGCAGGATGAGGTGGCCGCTCTGCTCGCCGCCGATGCCGTAGCCTTCCTCGCGCATCTTCTCGAGCACGTAGCGGTCGCCCACCTTGGTCTGCTTCACGGTGATGCCCTGCTCCTTCATGCACAGCACGAAGCCCAGGTTGCACATCACGGTGGAAACCACGGTATCGCCCGCGAGGCAGCCGCGCTGCTTCATGTCGAGCGCCAGCACGGCCTCCATCATGTCGCCGTCAATCTCGTTGCCCTTGTTGTCCACGAGCATCACACGGTCGGCATCGCCGTCGTGGGCGATGCCGATATCGGCGCCCGTCTCGGCCACGAAAGCCTTCAGCGGCGCGAGGTTCGTGGAACCGCATTCCACGTTGATGTCCAGGCCGGTGAAATCGTCGTTCATCGTGAACAGCTCGGCGCCCAGCGCCTCCAAAGCGCGGCCGCTCGAAACGCTGCTCGCGCCATGGCCGCAGTCCAGCGCCACCTTCAGGCCCTTGAAATCGGTGCCCTGCGCGAGGATGGAATCCACGGCGTGCGCCACATAGCGGTCCACCGCGTCCTCGACGTACTCGATCGTGCCCACGGCGTCGCCCGACGGACGGTCGGCATCCAGCGTGCCCGACTCGATGGCCGCCTGGATCTCGTCTTCCACTTCGTCCGGAAGCTTGAAGCCCGCACCGTCGAACAACTTGATGCCGTTGTACTCGGGCGGGTTGTGGCTTGCAGAGATGACGATGCCGCCGTCGCAATCCAGCTGCTTCGCGAGCAGCGCGATGGCCGGGGTGGGAATGATGCCCGCCACCAGGGCGGTGCCACCCATGCTGGTGATGCCGCTGCATACCGCGGCTTCCAACATGTCTCCGGAAAGGCGCGTGTCCTTGCCCACCAAGATGCGGGGGCCCTGGAAACGCACGGCCGCCTGGCCCAGGCGGAAAGCAAGCGGTGCGGTAAGCTCGATGTTCGCGACTCCACGGACGCCATCGGTTCCAAACATACGTGCCATAAGCTGGCCTCTCTCGTATAAATCAACATTTCGCATACGCGCTTAAACGGTGTAATTATAGTTTTGCCGTCCTGCGGGGTCATGTTAAAACTGCGTAACACAGGATATCGCCATGCGAAAGCGCGGCCCGACGCCGAATGACCGCGGGGCTTTTCATCATTCGGGGTACTATATACGCAGGTGCATCCTCGCGTGAAAGGCCCGGCCACCATGAAAAAGCTGCAGCTCATTCCCTTCGTCTTGATTGTCGCGGCTCTGCTCGCGCTCGCCGGTTGCGCGGCGCCGGCGCCAGAACCGGACACCAACGCGGATGTGCAACAAACCGAATCCACCGCAGCCGAACCCGAGCCCGAGCCCGCGACCTTCGAGGTATCCCTCGGCTTTGCAGGCGATCTGTGCCTGGCCGATAACTACATTCCCATGGAGCACCTTGCCGAGCTGAATTCCACCGACATCTCGGATGGCATCGACCAGCGCTTCATCGATAAGATGCGCGAAGTCGACCTCATGTGGATTAACAACGAGTTCGTCTTCAGCAACCGCGGCGAGCCCATCGGCGATAAGATGTGGACCTTCTGCGGCGCCACGGAGAATGTGAAATACCTGCATGACCTGGGCATCGACATTGTGGGACTCGCGAATAACCACGTGTTCGACTTCGGCGAGGAAAGCTTCCTCGACACGCTGGACACGCTGAAGGACGCGGGCATCCCCTACGTGGGCGCGGGCCTGACGCTTGACGAGGCCAGCTCGCCGGTGTACCTGGAGGCGAACGGTGTGAAGGTCGCGTACGTGGCCGCGTCGCGCGCGGAGTACACCATCTACACGCCCGAGGCCGGCGAGTACACGCCGGGCATCATGTGGTGCTACGACAACGAGCTCTTCCTCGAGGAGATCCGCGAAGCCGCGGCCAACGCCGATTACGTGGTCGCACTTCCCCACTGGGGCGTCGAGCACTCGACCGAGCTGGAATACGAGCAGGTGGAATCGGCGCACGCCTACATCGACGCCGGTGCCGACGCGGTTATCGGCGCGCACCCGCACATCCTGCAGGGGCTCGAGTACTACGAAGGCAAGCCCATCATGTACAGCTTGGGCAATTTCTGGTTCGATGCCTACGACATCGACACGCTCGTGGCCGAGATCCGCATTTCGGGCGAAAAGGACGAGTCGGGGCGCGTGGACATGGACTCCGCGAAAGTCGAGCTCGTGCTGTGGCCGGGCACGCAGTCGGAGGTGTTCACAGCCTGGTCGGACGCGAGCGAGCGCACGCGGATCTTCGATTACCTGGGCGAGATCTCCGACTATCAGGTGAGCATCTCGGACGACGGCGTGGTGCATCCGGCGTAAACCCTACGCTGGGGCTGTAGCAGGAGGGTGGAACGCGCGGGCGGCGATTTGCGTACAATAGCCTGAAGACAACGCGCATCGGGCACGCACGGAAAGGAACGCACGTCATGGGGGCACTTACGTTCGCAGATTCGTTCGAGGTTCTCTGCCTTCAGGCGGCTGACGACGGACGCGGGCCGATCCTGTTCGGCGACAGCTTCGAGCGAGCCCGGAAAGCCCTGCGGCCATTCATGGTCGGCAAGACGTTCCCCGACGTGTACATGGAGTTTCCGCTTATCGGCGAGCCGTTCATGGACGTTACCGTGCTGTTGAAGAAGCTCGAGCCCGGCACGCGCATCGACTCGCCCGCCGCCGCTGGCACCGAGGCCATGCTCGATTGGTATGCCGGCATCCTCGACGACCACAAGGGATTCGCATGCGGCTATGAAGTCGACACGAAAGAGCCCGGCTTGCCCGCGGCCGCCGTCCACTTCCAACCGCGGCGGAAAACCGAGCTCGTGGAGCCATTCTGTGAGGTCGTGGGCGAGCCGGAGCGCGCAGCGCTGTACCTCGACCTGAATGCGCGCATGCCCGAAGGCTGGCCGCTTTCCTTCTTCGGGATGTTCCGGGGGCGGCCGGGAAGCCCCCTACGCGTGTGCGGGTACCTGGGAGCTGCGACGCAAGCGGCGTGTGCGAGCGACTCCGAGGAGCTCGGGCGCGTGTTCCGCACCATCGGGTTTTCGGCCTACGACGACGCGATGCTCGCGCAAGTTTCCCAGCTCATGGCCGTTACTCCCGGGCTGGTCGATTTCCAGTTCGACATCTATCCCGATGGCTCGCTCGGCGACACCTTCGCGATTGACCTGCAGTTTGCAATCGAGCAGCCCGAGAACGTGCGGGCCTGCTTCACCGATGGCGGGGGCGCGGACGTGATGAACCTCCTGGAGAAGTGGGGCGCCGCCGACGAGCGGTGGCGCCAGGGCGCCGAGGCGTCGTTTGCGCGCGCGATTCCCGCTCAACGCGATGACGGCACGCTGTGCAGGTGGGCATTCACGCTCTTGCCGCAGTGGGCGAAGGCCTGCTGGAGAAACGGCATCCTGCAGCCCTCGAAGCTCTACCTGCTCGGCCATTCCGGCCCGCTCAAAGACGAATAGGCACCCCGGCGGGGACGGCATGGACATTTTCGTGAAGCACGGAACAGCCCAAACAGCTTCGCTGGAAGGCGAAGCCGCGGCCCTGCGCTGGCTGGCGGAGGCAACGCCGGCGGGCGGCATGCCCGTGGCCGAGGTGATGTCGGCAAGCCCGCGCGAGCTGGTGGAAAAGCGCGTGGCCACCGGGCCCGCGAGTCCAGCAGCGGCCGAACGCGTGGGCCGCGCCTTGGCGATTACGCACGCTGCAGGCGCACCGTGGTGGGGAGCGCCACCTACGGGCTGGCAGGGGGCTTATCGGATCGACCACTCCCTCACGCCCACGGTACCCGCAGCCGATGCGCCCGCCACCTGGGGCGCGTTCTACGCGGAGTGGCGCGTGATGTCGTACACGCGGCAAGCGCGCGACGTCGGGGCCATCACCCGCGACGAGGCCGCACTGTTCGAGCGCGTGGCCGGGCGCCTGGCAAGCGGTGCCCACGACGTGCCCCAACCCGGGCTGCTCGCCCGCGCCGGCATGCCCGTCGCCCGCATCCACGGCGACCTGTGGTCGGGCAACCTGCTGTGGACCCCCGACCCCGCGAACCCCGTAGGCGCCACGCTCATCGACCCGATGGCCCACGGCGGACACGCCGAGACCGACCTCGCCATGCTCGCCCTATTCGGCTGCTGGCACCTGGACCGCATCTTGGACGCCTACAACGAGGCCAGCCCCCTGGCAGACGGCTGGCGCGACCGCGTGCCCCTGCACCAGCTGGCCCCGCTGCTACACCACTGCGTCTTGTTCGGCCGCTCCTACGCCCGCAGCGCCCTCGAGGCCGCCCGCCCGTACGCGTAAACAAGAGGCTGACCGCCGGCAAACAACGCCTATACCCGTTAGGTTGCACCGTTTTTCAACTTTTCCGAGTTTTGTGTGCCAGAAAGCCTTTTAAACCAGCTATCCGAGACACCGATTGCACCGTTTTTCAACTTTTCCGACCCTAAAGGGCAATTTACCCTCGGAAAAGTTGAAAAACGGTGCAATCAGGCCCGAAAAACCCCGCAGCCAAGCGCTTTCAGACTACGAAACTCGGAAAAGTTGCATTTTCATGCATCGGGCAAAGTCGCCGCATGCGTTCCCTGGGAAGCGCACCTTTCGCCCACCCTGGTTTGCCAGGCATTTCGGCAAAAGACCCCAAAACGGAAAGGGGTCGCGCATTCGCGCGACCCCTTCCTTGCTATCCGCACTAACAGCGTTTATGCCGTTGCGGGCTTCGCAGCTGCAGCTTTGGCCTGCTCGGCCTGCTCGGCAGCCTTGAATTCCTTGCGACCGACGAACCACATGCACGCGACTTCTTTTACGATTTCGAAGTTCAAGAGCTTCGTGGCCTTGTACACGTCAATCGGGTTGATGTAGAACTGACCCGGCATCGTGCCCATAAGATTGCCGTCGAGCGCGATCTTGCCATCGCGCACGTGAATCTTGTGCGCGGATACCAGCACCGTGCCCTGCGCATTCACAATGTTGATGGTGAGCTTCTTTGCCATCGTTACCCCCTAGCTTATCCGTTGATGGTGGCGTCGAAGTCGATCTCCATTTCCTCGAACAGAACCTGTGCAACCGCGCGGCCGCCGCCGGAAACCACGGGGCCCGGCCATGCGGAGGCGCCGCCCAGGTACAGGCCCTTGATGGGCGTCACATAGCGGGACATGCCCGGGAACGGACGGTTCGACTGACCCTGATCGGCCTCCTGCGAAATGTGGCAGAAGTCGCCCGCGAGCCACGACTCGTTCCAGTTCTCGTAGTCGAGCGGGTTGTTGTACGAGCGATACAGCACCTTGCTCATGTCCATGTTGGTGGTAAGGGTGAAGAACGCCTCGAGCGCCTCATCAGCGATCTTGTCGCCATACTCCTTCCAGTTGTTATGGTCGCCGTACAGCTCGTAGGGCTCGTAGTTGTACAGGTACAGCGTGGTCTCGCCGTTGCGGCCGGCGCGCAGCGGGTCGTGGATGGACGCGAGCACGATGGCCGAGGAGTCGGACGGGCTCGGATGCCCCGCATGCAGCTCGTCGAAGATGAACTTGAAGTGCTCGTAGCCACGGCTCTGCTCGGTAACGGTCGCCGGGGTGCCCACGCCGTCGATGAGCTTGAAGTCCGGAACCTCGGACAGCGTGATGTTTTGCAGCAGCGCCACATAGTAGCTCGGGCGCAGGTTGTCCACCGTCTTGGTGAACTCGGGATCCAGCTCGGCCGGATCGACCAGGCCCTTGCTGCCGAAGAGCTGCTTCACGTTCAGGGTGGCCAGGTAGCGCTTGCCGGTGACGACCTCGCCGCTATCCAGCTGGAAGCCAGCACACGCGCCGTCCTCCACGAGCACCTTCGCGATGCGCGCGTTCGTGCGGATCTCCACGCCGTAGTCGTTGCAGAACGCCACCATGGCATCCGAAAGGGCACCCGAACCGCCGGCCGCATGCGCCATCGCGGCGCCGTCGTGCAGCATGTACATAACGGCAACGAACGAGGAACCGGTGCCGGGGTCGAAGGGACCAATCATCGATTCGGACACGAAGCGCGTGGTGACCTCGCGCAGCTCGTCGGTCTCGAAGAGCTCGGTCGCGATCTCGTAGGCGCTCATCGTCGTGTAGCGCGCCAAACGCAGGCCGATGTCGCCGAAGCCCATCAGCGCGGAAGCCATGTCCTCGGCCGGAATCGGCGGGCCGAACATGCCCAGGCACAGCATCGGGCCGACCGCCTGGCAGAAGTCGTAGAACTCGCGATACGCCTTGGCCTCGCTCTCGTTGAGCTTGGTGGCAATCTCCTCGCATGCGCGGTCGATGTCCTTCCACAGGGTGATGGAGAAGCCCTTGTGCACGAACAGGTCAACGGTCGTCGCCTCGGGCGAGACATACTTCAGGCCGTACTTGCTCATCAGGCCAAGCTCGTCGTTCTTGATGAGCGGGTTCTGCTGGATAAGCATGTGACCGGTGGAGGCAACGTCATGCGACGCGCCGAACTCGTCCCGGATGCTAACGGAACCACCGCCCACGTAACCCTTACCCTCTAAGATGCATACCTTCAATCCCGCCTTTGCAAGGTAGCATGCTGCCGAGAGGCCATTCTGGCCTGCGCCGGCGATAACAACCTCGTAGTCGCCCATCAAGTGCTCCTTTCCGCGGTTCTCCTTCACCCCTCCCTGTGCCAATAGATAGGGTGCATACGCGGCGGCTGCGCCCCGATTCGAAGGCATGCCGTTACGTATGTAACATCTTATAGTTTATACTTTTCATAGGGGGCAACAATGCCTCCGACCT
>JAUNCA010000134.1 GCA_030526775.1 Coriobacteriia bacterium
CAGAGGGCGGGTGTCTCATTCTGCTGGAGAAAGGAAGCAATATGGATAAACGGCCAATGGCGCTCGTCACGGGCGCATCGAGCGGATTTGGCGAGGAAATCGCACGCATCCTCGCACAGGAGGGCTTCGATTTGCTGCTTGTCGCCCGGCGGGAGGAGCGGCTGCAAGCCCTGAAACGCGAGCTCGAGGGCTCGTGCGGCATCGAGGCATGGGTGCTCCCCGTCGACCTTTCGAGCGAGGATGCGGCGCTCGACGTGTACGACTACGTGCTGAGCCGCGGGCTGCATGTCGATGCGCTCGTCAACAACGCCGGTTTCGGGAGTTCGGGCGCCTTCCACGAGGCGGACTGGCAGCGGCAGCGCGACATGGTGCAGGTGAACGTTATCGTGTTAATGCAGCTCACACGCCTGTTCGTGCCCCACATGGTGGAACGGGGCACCGGCATGGTGATGAATCTGGCCTCCGCCGCCGCACTCTGCCCGGGGCCGTACATGAGCGTCTACTACGCGTCGAAGGCATACGTGCTCAGCTTCTCCGAGGCCCTGCATGAGGAGCTCGCCGGCACTGGCGTCACCGTGACGGCGCTCTGCCCGGGACCCACCGCCACCGGGTTCGAATCGGCCGCAGCCATGGGCGACAACTCCACGATGTTCCGCCATGCCGACACCCCCGCCATGATCGCGCGCAACGGCTGCAAGGCCATGTTCAAGGGCAAGGCCGTCTGCCTGCAGGGTGCGATAACGAAGCGCCTCGCGGTCGGCGTGCGCATCGCGCCCCGTTTCCTGGTGCGCAAACTCGCAGCACGCATGAACCGATAGAACAGCAACAGCGGGTTAAATCCGGTTCGCGCAAAAGGCTTCGGCGGCCTAAATCGGAACAGAGACAGGAGCTCGAGCAAACCTTAGCCAGTTTTTACTCGTTTTGGTATCGTTTTCCAGGTTTTTGATAGTCCGCGCGTGGGTACTCCCCAAAATCGACTATCCGCAGCGAAATATAATATCTTGTGACCTGGGCTTTTAGGCGCCGTAAAATACGTTTACTTCGGCTACGCAAACAGGCGCTATCAAAAACCATGGAAACGATACCAATTTGCCCCGATTTCGCCCGAGGTTTGCCCAACGGACTTAAATCCTGCGGTCCCATGCGCCAGCCAAGCCATCGGGCGGGCGGCAACGTGCGAGCAAGCGGCGCACGCCAGCGAGTTCGGCACCCAGGCAGTTACTTAACCTTCACCTTTACGGCTACTACCCTGCTCTTCGCCTTGTGGTTGGCATCGCCCTTGGCTTTCACCTTGATCCGAATCTTGTAGACGCCCTTCTTCGTGCCCTTCTTCACCGTGATCTTGCCGGTCTTCTTGCCCACGGCAAGGTACTTCGACGAGCCTTTCAGCTTGGCAAACGTCACTTTGCCATTCGCCTTGTACGCCCTCAAGGAGCCTTTCAAGACCACTTTGCCTTTCGCAAGCTTGTTTACCTTGACGGTCTTGGTCTTTTTCTTCAGCTTCAGCTTGTTGGCGGCCTTCAGGATTTTGAACGCAACCTTCTTCGAGCCCTTGTACGACCCCATGCCCTTCACGACCACCGTGGCGGTACCTGCCTTCACGTTGTTCTTGTAGCTCACCGAGAAGTCCGTGCCCTTCTCAAGCGTCTTGCCGTCCAGCGTGACGGTCGGCGCGGGGCGCAGCGCCTTGCCGGTGTATTTCACCTTGGGAACCTTCACGGTCGCGCCCGAGATGTCGATTCGGTTTTCGGACGCCTCGACATCCACGGTGAACGCCTTCAGGCGGGCGGAGCAATCGTAGTACTCGTCGCCCAGGTAGAGCACGCCCTGCTTGAGGTCATCCCAACCGGTATCCGCCCCCACACGTGCGAGGCTCTGATCGCTCTCAGCCGCATTGGTGAAAGTCACCCAGTCACAGTCGCGGGTCGTGTCCACGGCATACTGCACTTCGGTGCCATCCTTATGCGAAAGCGTCACGACAATGGAAAACTCTGAGTCCTCCTCAATCTTCACGGGCTCCGGCAGCTCCACGGTGTAGTAGCCCATGTAGGTGGTCTTCCCCGTAACCGGCGACTCCAACGCCGCATCACCGCTGGTCGGGTCCGTGGCATCCTCGATGTCCGTGTACACCTGGATCGAGTAATCCACGTTCACGTCATCTAGCACGAAGGAGACCACGCTTACCACCTCGGCACCCGCGCTGTTGCCCTTCGCCTCGAAGATGTTCGCGATTGCGCCGCCCGATTCCACCGTGCCGCTACATTCCGCGCCCGTGCCGTCGTACTGATAAATGTGCTGGTAATCGTCGGCCGGACCCAGGTGCAGGGCGTATGCCTTGGAGTCATCGAGGTTCAAGCTGGACTCTTCGTAAGAGATCCAGAAATAGCCATCGTTGCCGAAGTCGGCGCCGTAGCTGTTCTTGGCACGCCACGCTCCGTCATTGTCGGGCGTCTTTTTAACGGTGTGCAGGTAAACGACGGTACCATCGTAAGGCACGAACTCAGACGGGTTTGCATCGTCACTCATGCCGCAATGCAGGTAATAGGTCTTTCCCGCCTCCAGCTCTGGCTCGTAGAAGAAATGGGGGTTATCGTCGGCGCCGCCATAATAGTTTCCCGCGCTGACGACAACGCCGTCGTACAACGGCTGGAAGAATTCCACAAAGCGGGCAGCCGTTACGTTTTTGCCTTTCGAATAGATGTGGTAGACGCCATCGTCTTGTGGGCGGAAGCAGAACCACGTGCCGTTCTCGGCGCAAGAACCCTGTTCTTGCAGCATGAGCTCGGGTGCGCCTTCCGGCGTCGGCATCATCGTATCGGTGCTGTACAGCGACTCGTCGACATCGCCGCTTCGCTCGAGCGTTATCTCGTACGTCGCGTCAGGCTCCCCCACGTAGCCACCGCACCGAAAATAATAGGTGATACCCGCTTTCAGGTTAGCCCGCAACGGGTACCGACCGTCCCGGGGAGAGCCCTCGCTCACACCGTATACGTCCTTCAGCCCGTATTTCTTGCCGGTGGCGGAATCGAAGTAGATCAGCTCCGCGGAACCTTTGGTGGCGGCATCGCCTGCCGCCGAAAGCGCATAGGCTCCATCTTACGTGAAGACCGCATACCGCCTCCTCGTTTCCGAGCCCCTGCGCGAAGTATAGCGTTTTGAAGCCCGGGAGGGATACCGGCTTAGCTGTCGATTTCCACGAGCTCGTAGGCGCGGCTACCCACGCCGAGCTGTTCGGCGGCCTCGAGCAGGTGCACGCCGTTGCGGCTCTCCATGCGCTCGATGAGGTCGGCGCTGTCGTCGTCGCTCTCGTACACGAGGTCGACGCACGCCTGGTCGAGGGCCACGGGGTCGGCCGAGGCGAGCACGCCGATGTCGGCCATCTTGGGCGGCGCGGGGTGCGAGTCGCAGTCGCAATCCACGGACAGGTTGTTCATCACGTTCACGAACAGCATGTTCGGCTGCGCGGCCAGCACCGCCGAGCACGCGTCGGCCATCGACTCCAGGAAGTCGTCCTGCGGCGCGGATTGCCAACTCGTACGGTTCGCGCCCGCCGAGTGGATGAGCAGCTTGCCCTCGCGCGACGCCATGCCGATCGAGATGTTCTTCAGCGCGCCGCCAAAGCCCGCCATCGCATGGCCCTTGAAATGCGACAACACCAGGAACGCATCGTAGTCGGGAAATGCCACGCCCACGAGGTTCTCGCCTAGGTGGAAGCCGCCTTCCACGGGGAGGGACAACGAGCCGGCCTCGTCCATTATCTGGAAATCGGCGACGGCCGTGAAGCCGTGGTCTGCCGCCACCTGGTAGTGTGCCTCGGTGGTCGAGCGGCCGCCGCCGTAGGCCGTGTTGCACTCGACGATCGTGCCGGAAACCGACGACACCAGCCCCTTGATAAGCGTGGGCTGCAGGTAATGGTTGCCGCCCGGTTCGCCGCTCGAGAGCTTCACGCCCACTTTGCCGGCGCCCAGGCTTTGCCCGAGGGCAGCGAACACCGCCTGCAACGCGCCTGGGTCGACGGTGCGAATGAGATAGACCGGAGGGCCGCCCGCCGCGGATGCGGATGTGGATGAGGATACGGATGCCTCCGCAGACGAACTTGCAGCCGAAGCGGACGTCGCAGCTGGCGCTCCTCCCCCATTCTCCGCGCACCCCGCGAGCCCCGAAAGCGCAAAACCGCCCGCGGCAATGGTGGCAAGCTCGACAAAACGACGCCGTGTCATGTGCTCCATGGTTGTCAGACCCTCTCGATGGTAATCGTCACGTCCCCGTTTCCAAGCAGCTCGACCAGCTCTTGCGCGGACTTGCCGCCAATGCGCCCGAGCTTGGTGTACGACCAGGAGTTGGACCCGTAGAACACGACCATCTGATTCCCGGAATACAAGACGATATCCCCAGCCTGCGTGGTCATCTGGACGTCCGCCCGCGGCAAGCTCTGCCCGATGGAACCGACTTGCTCGAACCCACCGTACATGGACATCTCGATTGTCAGGGGCCCGTCCTGGCACAAGTCCTTCAGTGCCTCGACGGATTCGTTGTCTTCCCAGGCCACTTCAACAGGGGTTTCCCCAATCGCCATCTGCAGCACCGTCTCCGCCTCCTCGTTTGCTTGCGCTTCCTCGGTATCCTGCTGCGTGCCGGCGTTCTGCTCGCTCGCTGCCGCGCTTTGCGCCGCGCTCTGGCTGCTGCCATCCGCGCCCGCGCTGCATCCCGCAAGCATAATGCTAAAAACCAGGCACAAAGCCACTATACTCACGAATTTGCCGCTCATATTGGTAACCGCCCCCAAATATTGCAACGCCTAATCACGTAGACATTGTGGTCTGATTTCCCCCGCGCATCAAATGCCTTTTGAGTATGTTTTGGTATGCCAGTTTTGGATACCCGCCGAAACGGAAGTCGCTCCAATTGCTGGTGAGATTCTGCCCGGCTGCCGGATAGTCGTTGTGGCGCCCTGCGCCGCAGCGTAAAGTACAGGGGCAGAATCGAAGCGCATTGGCGCGCCCTTAGAAATGAGATAGGCATGGCGGTAAAGAACATCGTATTCGACATCGGCGGCGTGCTCGCGGATTTCAACGTAAATGGGTTCCTGTCGGGCAAGGGCTTCAACGGGCCCATGATCAAGCGGATCCTGAAGGCATCCGTGATGACCCCGTACTGGGGCCAGTTCGAGCGCGGCGAGATAACGGAAGAGGAAACGTTGCAGGGCTTCGCGACTGTCGACCCTGAAATCGCGGACGAGCTGCGCGTCGCCTTCTCGAGCGTCGAGGGGATGCTGACCATTCGCGACTACGCAATTCCGCTGGTCAAGAGCTTGAAGTCGGCGGGTTACAACGTGTTCTACCTGTCGAACTACTCGGAAAAGGCCTACAACGAATGCGGGGAGTCGCGTGCGTTCATGCCCTACATGGACGGCGGGCTCGTGTCCTTCCGCGTGGGCAAGACCAAGCCCGACCCCGCAATGTACCGCCAGTTCCTCGCGGAGTTCGGGTTGGATGCCGGGGACTGCGTCTTTGTCGACGATACGCCGGAAAACGTGGTGACCGCCCGGGAGCT
>JAUNCA010000025.1 GCA_030526775.1 Coriobacteriia bacterium
CCGAAATCGCGAGCAGCGGACCGTGGCCCCAGGGACCGACGCCGGGCGGACCCGCGGCCGGGTTGAGAGCCGGGTTGAAACGCTTTAGTGTGGTGGGGTTTTTGTGCAGGAGGTTTGGGTTTTCGTTTCCTCCGCGTGAGGGCAAAACGGCTGGTCTACTATGGCTGCATTACGCGTTTTGTTCAATCGTCCAATTGCGCAGAGAAGCGAGAACATGGTATCTACCAAGAGCATAGATACGGCAACGGGTGAGGCTGCACCGCCGGAAATCAGCGCCGACCGCGTGCAGGAAATCTTTACCGATATCGCCGTAAACTACGATCGCTTCAACAAGATGTCGAGTTTCGGCCGGTATAAGGCCTGGCTGCGCATGCTCATCGAGGAATGCCCGATTAATTCGCGTACGCGCATGCTTGATGTCGCGGGTGGAACGGGCGATGTCGCGTTTGCCGCGTGCGAGTACAAGAAGCCCGGCACCATCCTGCTCACCGATTTCACGCCGGCAATGCTCGACGTGGCGCGGCAGCGCCTGAAGGCGGGCGAGGCGAATGGCGTGCCGGTGGAAATCGCCACGGTCGATGCGCAGGACATTCCCTATGCGAGCGAGTCGTTCGACCTGGTTACCATGGCGTATGGCATTCGCAACATGCCGCAGCGCGAGCTGGCGCTTTCCGAGATTTACCGCGTGCTGCGTCCTGGTGGCACGTGCTGCATCCTCGAGTTCAGCACTCCGCCGAATCCCCTGATGAAGCGCATGTACGACCTGTATCTCGAGCACGGTATTCCGCAGTGGGGCAAGATCACCACGGGACAAAAAGAGGGCTTCGTGTATCTGTCGAAGTCCATCAAGGCGTTCCCCGACCAGGAGCATTTCTCGGCCATGCTCTACAACACGGGCTTCAGCCATGTGAGCTACAAGAACTGCACGTTCGGCGTGGCTGCTATCTACAGCGCACGCAAGTAAACGCCCCGTCTTCGGGAATTCAACCGTTTTCCATGCATGGTTACCGCCGGTTTCGCCGGCATTTTCTTTGTTCTGAGTGGCGGTTTATTGATTTGCGATGGGGTTGTTCGGCGATATACCGCCATTCGGGGAAAAAGATGCGCATAAATCATATCAAAATGGTAGGATATAGCGGAGCAACGAGCTAAGGAGACTGTCATGGGGAAATTGCTGGATATCCGCGGGTTGTCGGCAAGTGCGGGCGAAAAGCCCATCCTGCACAATATCGACCTGACCATCGGCGAAGGGGAAATCCATGTGCTCATGGGGCCGAACGGGGCGGGTAAATCGACCCTCGGCCAGGTAATTATGGGGAATCCAGAGTATGCGGTTACCGCGGGCAGCATCGCGCTTGAGGGCGAGGACATCACCGAGAAGGCGGTGGATGCGCGCAGCCGCGCGGGGCTGTTCATGAGTTTCCAGACACCCACCGAAGTGCCGGGCGTGCCGCTGAACAGCTTCTTGCGCGCCATCGTCGCGCAGCACGGTGAGCTGCAGCTAAAGGGCAAGCGCTACAAAAAGCGTGTCTCTCAGATTATGGAACAGCTCGAGATGGATGAGGCCTACCTCAACCGCGAGCTCAACGTGGGTTTCTCGGGCGGCGAGAAGAAGAAGGTCGAAATGCTGCAGCTTCTGCTGCTCCAGCCGAAGCTTGCCATCCTCGACGAGACCGACTCGGGCCTCGATGTGGACGCGCTGTCCGTCGTGAGTCGCGCCATCTCGGCGTATCGCGACGCCTGCGCGGGTTCGCTGCTCATCATCACGCACCAGAAACGCCTGCTCGAGCACCTTGCCGTATCGCATACCCATGTGATGGTGAACGGGCGCATCGTGGAAAACGGCGATGCCAGCCTCGTCGACGACATTAATGCCAACGGCTTCGAGCGATTCATAAAGGCGGCTCCGAATCGCGCAAACGCGCCGGATGACGCGCAGCCTGCGCACTTCGACGCGACGGCGGCGGTCGCGCACATGGAAGCTGCGCTCGCAGCGGCCGACGCGGGGAAAGCGGGTGCGTGATGGCCGCGAAAACGCAGGTCGCCGACATCAACCGCGCGCTGTACGACTTCGTGAAAAGCGAAGAGGGGTCGTACCGGGCGGAAGCGGGGCTCACCGAGGACATCGTGCGCGAAATCTCGGAGCGCAAGGGCGAGCCGAGCTGGATGCTCGAGCTGCGCCTGAAGTCGCTTGAGATCTACCACGAAATGCCCGTCTCCGACTGGGGTCCATCCATCGACGGGCTCGACATGGACAACATCGTCACGTATGTGAAGCCTCCGACCGAGCAGGAATCGAACTGGGACGACGTGCCCGAGGACATCAAGGATACGTTCGAGCGGCTGGGAATTCCGCAGGCGGAACGCGCCTATCTGGCCGGCGTCGGCGCTCAGTATGATTCCGAACTCGTATACCACAACATTCAGGAGTCCGCGGCCAAGCAGGGCGTGGTGTACTCCGGCATCGAGGAGGCCCTGCACGGCCCCTATGCCGAGCTCATCCGCGAGCACTTCATGAAACTCATCACGCCGCGCGAGCACAAATTCGCCGCGCTGCACGGGGCAGTGTGGAGCGGCGGAAGCTTCGTGTACGTGCCGGCGGGCGTTCACATGGACTACCCGCTGCAAAGTTATTTCCGCCTAAACGCGAAGGGTGCCGGGCAGTTCGAGCACACGCTCATCATCGTGGAAGACGATGCCGACCTGCACTTCATCGAAGGTTGCTCTGCGCCGAAGTATAACGTGGCGAACCTGCACGCCGGTGCGGTGGAGCTTTTCGTGGGCAAACGCGCGCACCTGCGCTACTCGACCATCGAGAACTGGTCGAAGAACATGTATAACCTGAACACCAAACGCGCCCGTTGCGACGAAGAAGGCCAGATCGAGTGGATATCGGGCAGCTTCGGCAGCCACGTGGGATACCTGTATCCGATGTCCATTTTGGCTGGCCGTAAGGCGCAGTCGAGTTTCACGGGCATCACGTTCGCGGGTGCCGGGCAAAACCTCGACACGGGTTGCAAGGTGGTGCTCGCAGCGCCGCAGACCACGGCTTCGGTGGACACGAAATCCATCTCGAAAGATGGCGGCATCTCGACCTTCCGCAGCTCGGTGGTGGCGACGCCGGCGGCTACGGGCAGCGCTTGTACGGTGTCGTGCGCGTCACTGATGCTCGACGACGTGAGCCGCTCCGATACCATTCCCGCGATGGACATTCGGTGCGCGGATGTGAGCATCGGGCATGAGGCCACCATCGGGCGCATTAGCGACGACAAAATCTTCTACCTGATGAGTCGCGGTATTTCCGAAGAAGAGGCCCGCACGATGATCGTGAACGGATTCGCCGAGCCCGTGAGCAAGGAGCTGCCGCTCGAGTACGCGGTCGAGATGAACAACCTCATCAAGCTGGAGATGGAAGGGGCGATCGGCTAGGACTACGTCGCGGCGAGCGCGCCTTGGGCGTGCGTCCCGCGATATCCCGACCGCGAAGACAAGGTGAATTGCATGGGAACAAACGCGAAAACCTTACGAAATGCGAATGCGATGCCAGCGCCTACCTGGCATTTCCTTCGCATGAACGATACCGAGATAACCATTCCGGGCAACTTGAGCGTTGCGCCTGCGGTATCGAGCATGGTTGCGGAAGACGCCATTGCGCCGGCGGGCATGTTCGAATACTCGCTTGCCATGCTGCAGCTCTGGTGGGAGGTCGCGCATCCGACGGATGCCCTGCAGCAGGCGAGCATCGCCGCGGTTCGGGCTGCGGATGCGGGCGCAACCTACGGCGGAACGGCGCAATCGCGCTACCAGATGCGCGCCGATGCCATCGAAGCAGCCAATTCGCTTGAGGAATCGTTCGAGACGGGCGTGGGCGCCGAGGCCGCCGAGTTCTTGCGGCAGGCAGCGGGAGACCCCCTCGTCATCGCATCGGCCGAAAGCCAGGTTGTGAACGCGCTCGTGACGGTCCAGGGAGCAAGCGGCGCGTTCAGCGCGGCGGCAATCGATGTTGTGGCGGCCATGGACAGCACCGTGAACCTCGATGTCGTGGTGGATTCCCCCGATGCGTCCGACGACGCACAGGGCTTCACCGCGACCACGATTCGGGTAATCGCCGGTTTTGGCGCGCAGGTGAACATCCGGCGGATGCAGACGCTCGATGCGGGGTTCTGCGATATCGACGATGTGGGCATCGTGGCAGCCGATGGCGCGTGCGTGGAAGTGGCGCAGACCGTGCTCGGTGGCGAGAAAACCTACACCGGACTCGCTTGCGACCTGCGGGGAAGCGAATCACGCATCGATATCGACTTGCACTACCTCGGGCACGGCGACCAGAACCACGACATCAACTACATCGTGCGCCACCACGGCGTCCGCACAGAATGCGATATCCAGGCAAGCGGCGTGTTGGCGGGAACCAGCCAGAAGACCTTGCGCGGCACCATCGACCTCATCCGGGGTTGCAAGGGCGCGCGGGGCAACGAGCGCGAATCGGTGCTGCTCGTTGACGAGGGCGTGCGCAACCGCACGGTGCCCGTCATCCTCTGCAACGAAGATGACGTTGCAGGCAACCACGGCGCCACCATCGGGCATGTGAACGCGGAGCAGCTGCATTACCTGCAGGCACGTGGCTTGAGTGAGAAGCAGGCGGAGGCGCTGTTCCTGGAGTCGTCGTTCGACCACGCGATTCAGCAGGCGCCAAGCGAGCAAGCGGCAGCCGGCGTGGACCGGCTTGCACGTGCGGTGCTCGGGCAGAGCGTCCTTATGCGCGACGCCGAAGAGGATAAGGGGGCGCAATAATGGCATATACCCAACGCATGGCCACCGACCTGGCCGCGAATCCCTTCAAGAAGGACTTTCCGCTGCTTGTGGCAAACCCACAGCTTGCGTTTTTGGATAGCGCCGCTACGGCGCAACGTCCCACATGTGTGCTCGATGCACAGCGCGACTTCTACGCGAGCATGAATTCAAACCCCTTGCGCGGCCTGTATCGGTTGTCTGTGGAAGCGACCGAGGCTGTCGCGCAGGCACGCCGCAAGGTCGCGCGGTTTATCGGTGCGCCCAATGTGAACGAGATTGTGTTCACACGCAACGCGAGCGAGAGCTTGAACATTCTTGCAAGCCAGCTGGGCGATATGCTGCTCAAGCCGGGTGACGAGGTGTGCATCTCCATCATGGAGCACCACAGTAACCTCATTCCCTGGCAGCAGGTGTGTCGCCGCACCGGCGCGAACCTCGTGTACCTGCGTCCGGGCGAGGATTGCAAGATTTCGCCCGAGGAAGTGGCCGAGAAGATCGGCGCGTCGACGAAGATCGTCAGTATCACGCAGGTAAGCAACGTGCTCGGCGTGGAGAACGACATTGCCGGTATCGCCGCGCGCGCCCACGAAGTTGGCGCGTTGTGCCTGGTGGATGGTGCGCAGAGCGCTCCGCACATCCGTGTCGACGTGCAGAAGCTGGGCTGCGATGCCTTCGCGTTCAGCGGCCACAAGCTGTTTGCGCCGATGGGAGTGGGCGTGCTGTGGGCGCGGGGCGATTTGCTCGAGCAAATGCCCCCGTTCCTGACCGGCGGCGAAATGATCGAATGGGTGACGGAAACTGAGGCGGGTTGGTCGCCGATTCCCGAGAAGTTCGAGGCGGGTACCCAGGATGCGGCGGGTATCGTCGGCTTGGGGGCGGCTATCGACTACATCGAGCGCATAGGGCATGAGGTGCTCGAGCAGCGCGAGCGTGCCCTCGTGGCGGAATGCACGCGCAAGCTCGCCGATCTGCCCTTCATTCGGCTTATCGGGCCGGCGAACCCGCGAGACCATGTGGCGGTGGTCTCCTTCAACGTGTGTTCGGTTCACCCGCATGACGTGGCAAGCATTCTCGATGGAGCGGATGTGGCCATACGCGCCGGACACCACTGTGCGCAACCGCTGCTCGCATGGATGGGCATTTCCAGCTGCTGCCGCGCGTCGCTTGCGCTCTATAACGACTCATCCGATATTGATCGCCTGGTGAACGGGCTGCAACAAGTATGGGAGCTTTTTAATGGCTAATACGAACGTGTACACGGCGGCGCTGATGGAGCACAACGCGCATCCGGACTACAAATACGAGATGGACGACCCGACGCATGTGCATCAGGGCGTGAATCCGAGCTGCGGAGACGACATTACCGTTTCGCTGCATGTGGAAGATGGCGTTATCGATGAGGCCGCTTTCCAGGGGAGCGGCTGCGCGGTGTCGCAGGCGAGCGCCGACATTATGGCCGACCTGATTACCGATAAGACGCCAACCGAGGCCCAGGCGCTTGCCGAGCTGTTCTTGGCGATGATTCGCGGTGAAGCGACATCCGAGCAGGAGCTCGCGCCTTTAGGCGAAGCCGCCCAGCTCCAAGGCATCTCGCGTATGCCCGCTCGCGTGAAGTGCGCCGAACTCGCTTGGCGTACCGCCCTTGTCATGCTCGATGACCAGCGATAACACGCGAGAGGACGGTCATTCGCCGCACTCGCCGAAGGGGTGCGCGACCCATGGCGGCGAAATTGCACACCCGCTAAACGAATGAAATATGAACGTGTCCGATATGGTGTCCCCTTGCGGCTGCTTTCGCGGTAAACTACCCGGATAACGCAATAAACACGTGATATGGGAAAAGGCAACCATGGCGGAACATAACGCAAAAGCTAACAAGAAGAACAACACGAAAAACAAGATGTCGGCGGCGCAGCGCGAAGCCAAGATGAAAGCGGCTGAGGAGCGCCAGAAGCGCGCCGACGAGAAGAAGGCAGCCCAGGAGCGCACGAAGAGGATCTTCACCTGGATTATCGTCATCATCCTCGTCATCGGCCTGACGCTTCCGGTTGCCGGCTTGAGCGCGGCCGGGTGTATGTCGCAGGACGTCGCGCAAACGGCGAGCGAGCAGACGGTCGACGATGCCGCCGCTGACGCTGATGCCGCTGCTGATACTGCCGCTTCGTCTTCCACCAAGGGCTAAGCGAGACAGGCTGCGGTAGAAGCATGGAAGGTTTCCTGGGTATCGGCGGCAACGAGCTGCTCATCATCCTCATCTTCGCGTTTTTGATTTTCGGGCCGGATAAGCTGCCCGAAATCGCGCGCACCATTGGTCGCGGTATCGCGAAGTTCCGTGATGCCCAGAGCGAGGTGAACGAGGTAATCCGCAAGGAAGTGTACGATCCTGCAACCGACAAGGAGAACCCGTTCCAGAAGGCCACCGAGAAGGCGGCCGAACTGAACAAGCCGCAGCAGCCCAAGACCGAGACCTTCGCCGAGCGCAAGGCCCGCTACGACAAGATTCGCGCCGAGCGCAAAGCCAAGGAAGATGCGGCGAAAGCCCAGGCGGAAGCCGCTGCCGGTGAGGCATCCCCGGCGCTCGCGGCCGAGAAGCCCGCGCCCACCGACGAAGACCTCGACGCCCTGTTGGGCGTGGCGAAACCCCAGCCGAAGGCCGAGGTTGCCGAGGGGGGTGACGCATAATGCCCATCGGACCGGCACGTATGCCCTTGATGGACCACCTGGGCGAGCTGCGCATGCGTTTCGTGCGCATCGTCGTGGTCCTGTTCGTGGCCCTCGTGTTCTTCTACTATGCCTCCAACACCGTGGCGCAATTCATGCTCGAACCCGTGAAGGGGCTCAACCTGTTGCCGATGGATGCAGATGGCAACGTCCAGCTGTACACCTTCGGTGCGGCCGAAGCATTCGGCGTGCGCCTGAAGATCGCCTTGTGGACGGCGCTCGTCGGCTGTGCGCCCTTCATCATCTGGCAGATCATGGCGTTTTTCCTGCCGGCCTTGAAGCCGAGCGAGCGCAAGTGGTTCGTTCCCACTTTCGCCGTGGGCTGCGCGCTCTTCATCTTCGGCGCCGTGTTCTGCTATCTCATCATCATCCCCGCGGCGTTCGAATGGCTCACCGACCAGGCGAACGACTTCTCCCAGATCATGCCGCAAGCCACCTTGTGGATCGACATCATCCTGAAGTTCGAGCTGGGCTTCGGCTTCGCGTTCGAGTTGCCGCTCATCGTGTTCTACCTCATCGTGTTCGAGATCGTGCCTTACTCGAAGCTCCGTTCGAAGTGGCGCGAGATTTACGTTACGCTGCTGGTCATCTCGGGCATGATCACGCCCGACGCGTCGCCCGTGACGATGCTGCTCATGTATGCGCCGCTCATAGCCATGTACGAGATATCGATGGCCGTGGCTCGCGCCGTCATGGGCAAGCGCATCCAGGAGCAGAAGGAAGAGCTCGAGGAAGCCGCGCGACTCGATGCGGAGTGGGAAGAGGAATGGGCCGACTTCAAGGCTCGCCGTGCCGAGCAGAAAGCCAAGCGGAAAGCCGCGGAAGAGGATTAGCCCATGCACGAGATGGGAATCATGTCGGGCGTCTTGCAGACGGTTGTCGCATCTGCTGAACAGGCCGGTGCCACACGCGTGACCTCTGTGCAGCTTTCGATTGGGCGCATGACCGAGGCCATCGAGGAGATTCTCGTCTTCGCCTGGGAGGCGCTTTCCGAGGGAACCATCTGCGAGGGTGCCGAGCTGAAGGTGAACATGATAGACCCACGCTCGCATTGCCCGGAGTGTGGCAACGAGTTCGAGCATGACCGCTTCCACCGCACGTGCCCGAACTGCGGAAACGCCCTAACCGAGCTCATCGCCGGCCGCGAAATGCAGCTGGATTCCATCGAGGTCGATATTCCCGACTAGCCTCGTCGCCGCTCGCGCGGGGAATCGGCCGCATTTCAGTCACCATATTGGCATCGCGGCGGTTTAGTGTGAAAATTAGAGGGCAGTGTAACATTCATCGGAGGGTGTCCATGGAAATCGATCTGAAGCAGCCGATTCTGAAGAAGAACGATACGCTGGCTGAGCGCAATCGCGCGCTGTTCGCCGAGAAGAAGGTGTTCGTGCTGAACATCCTTGCAAGCCCCGGCTCCGGCAAGACTTCCACGATTCTCGCGACCATCGAGGCGCTGCGTGACGAATTCAACATCGCCGTCATCGAGGGCGATATTGCAAGCTCCGTGGACTCCGAGCGTATCAAGGCGCAGGGCATCCCGGCTGTGCAGATTAACACGGGCGGCGCATGCCATCTGGAATCCGACATGATTCGGCGTGCTGTGGAGGTGCTGAACCTGGACGACCTCGACCTCGTGCTGCTCGAGAACGTCGGCAACCTCGTGTGCCCCACCGATTTCGACCTGGGCGAGAACGCGAAGGTCATGATCCTCTCCGTGCCCGAGGGCGACGACAAGCCGCTGAAGTACCCGGGCGTGTTCCAGGTGGCGCAAGCGGTCATCCTGAACAAGGTCGACACGATGCCCGTGTTCAACTTCAACAACGAGGCTTTTGTGTCCGAGGTGAACCAACTGAATCCCGCCGCCCCGATTTTCCCGATTTCCGCGACCACGGGCGAGGGCGTTGAAGCTTGGGCGAGCTGGCTGCGCGACCAGATGCTGGCTATCCAATAGCAACAGATAGGAGCCGACATGTATTGCACGAAGTGCGGGTCGCCCAACGACGATGCCTCGAGCTTCTGCACCGCGTGCGGCGCCGCCCTGAAGAGCGCACAGCCGAGCGAACGCGTATCGATGCCGCCCCAGGCTCCGGCAAACCCGCCGAAAGGCCCGGGCAAGGCAATTGCCATAGCGATAGTCCTGCTGGCGTGTATCGTTGCAATCGTAGCCCTCGTGATTCGTCCCGGATGCGCTGACGATTCCGCGGTTCCGCCCGAGTCCACGTCATCCACGATTTACGAGCCGGAACCCGAGCCCGAGCCCGAGCCAACCCCCGATAATGCGATGCTCGAGCGCGTGAACGGCTGGTGGCAATCTGCCGGGCAGTCGGGGTCGATATTCCATCATTTTGTGGATGGCACCGATTACGTGTACCGGCGCAGTTTTGACGACCAGAACAAATACTCGTATGAATCGACGCTGAGCTATACCGTGGAGCCATTTGAGGCTGGCCAGCTCGAATTTACCGACGATTCCGGTGTGATCGTCCATGTCGACGATGGGATTACCTACATCCTTGAAGATGGGGAAGAGGGGCTCCTGACCTGTCGCAATATAGATGGTTCGGGCTATAGCGGCACGGATAGCCTCGCTCGGCCGACTACTGGCGATATCCCCGATGGCCTTCTGGAAGTTGTTGCGCAAGTCGAGGGCTCGGGACCTGCACCTGAGCCGACACCTTTGCCGGCGAATCCCGCAAGTATCGACGTGTCGGGCGAAGGTGAGGGCGAACTGGCAACGTTAACGGGGGCTGTTACGCGCCAGAACATGACGCCTGCCGATACCGGCATGATCTGGGGCGCTGTCGTGTATTACCTGGAGTTCCCGGAATCGGTGACCATCACGTACAACGGGCCTTCGGGCAATCCCGAGACTCAGATATTTACCCGCATTGTGGTGTGGGCTGACGAAGCGAATCCGACGGTGAGTCCGGAAGACGAGTATTATGCCGAGCACCCCGATGAGATTTCGACCGAGTACGACCAGTATCTCGGTTCTACCATTACGGTTCGCGGGCATATCATCGATGCGGGTACCGCCCACTACTTCGGGAGTGGTCGCTTCATCGATCCCGAGATTGCGGGGTAGCGCAGATTCGCCTCACCCGCCAATCCCGTGGAATCGGGCTTACGGGTCTGGCGGTGATAGCGGCAGACCCGTATGATGCATGCCATGGATAAAACCCAGATAGAAACCGTACTGAACCTCCTGGTGAACAAGCGCGAACTCACTCCCCGCGAGTGGGCGGAGGATGTTGCGCTTGGCGTTGGCGTGTTCGCTATCGGGTGCGTGTACCTGCTGTGGGGCGGTGGTTCGCTTGTGCCCTACGATGATGCGTTCCGCGAATACACCGGCATTCAGGTGTACGTGTTCAGCTATGTGTCGTTTTTCTACCTGGCTGTGATGTCGCTTGTTCTCATGATGCGGCGCATCACCCCCTGGCCGGTGTTCTTGGTGGTCATGGGCGTCTACCTCATGGCCCGCTACCAGATGGAGGGGCAGGAATTCGTGGTGCTCGCGCCCTGCCTCGCGTTGTTCACGATTGCCGAGGAGCGCAACCGCTGGGAGGTCATAACTGCGAGCATTATCGCGTTCATTGCCGTGATTATCATGGCTACGCCGGGTTCGAGCCTCGTGTTCAGCGCGTATACGAAGCTCATGGTGCTCGCGTACTTTGCGGTGGCCGTGTTCATGGGCATCAGCGTGCATAGTTACCGACGGTATCGCAACGAGGCCGAACAGCGTCAGGAGGAGGCGGCGGCCATCCGCGAGATGGATGCCCAGAAGGCCGTCGAGGCCGAACGCGTGCGCATCGCGCGCGAGCTGCACGACATCACCGCGCATTCGCTTTCCGCTATTGGTATTCAGGCTGCGGCGGCCGAGCGCATGGTCGATCGCGATCCGGAGCTCGCCAAGGAGTCCATTCGCATTATCCGCGACACGTCGAAAAGCTCGCTTGACGAGATCCGCGCGATGATTGGCGTGCTGCGCGGCGAAGGCGAGCCGGCTGAGAACCGGCCAACCCACGGCACCGAACACTTGGGTGAGCTGGTACAGTATCTGGAGAGCGCGGGCATTAGCGTCACCTGCGACCAATCGCATTACCGACGCGAGGCTGTGCCGCTGTATATTGATGTTGCCGTGTTCGGCATCGCACGCGAGGCGGTTACCAACATCGTGAAGCATGCGCATGCCAAGCATGTGGACATAACCCTGCACGCTACCGAGGACCTCGTGACCCTGATGGTGGTCGACGACGGCCAGGGTATGGGCGGGTCGTATGCGCATAATGCGAGTTTCTACGACGATCCGACACTGCACGTGGGTGGCGGCGGCCATGGCCTGCAAGGCATGGCGGAACGAACGAACCTGCTCGGAGGCGGGTTTGGAGCGTATGATGTAAAAGGTGGAGGATTTGCTGTCGTGGTGCGGCTTCCCTTCCGCGAGAAGGAAACCGCAGGACACGGGGAGGAATCGTAAATGAGCGAAGAACTTATTGGTGGCGATTCGTTGTATAACCCGGAATATCGGGCGGCGCAGCAGCGGTTGCGGGCACGTTCGGAAGAGGCGGTTCGCCGCGCTGAGGAAGCGGCGGAGGAGCCTCTGCCCGAGGTGACCGTCGTGGTCGTTGACGACCAGGACCTGGTGCGCAATGGATTCAGGCTCATCCTTTCGAGCTACGAGAACCTGCGCGTCGTGGGCGAGGCCCGCAATGGGCTCGAGGTGCAAGATGTTGTAGCGCGCACGCATCCCGATGTCGTGCTCATGGACATCCGCATGCCGCTGATGGATGGCATTGAAGCCACGCGGCAGCTGTTCTCCCGGCCGGAAACCTCCGATACCAAGGTGCTCGTGCTTACCACGTTCGACATCGACGAGTACGTGTACGATGCGCTGGGTGCCGGAGCCTCGGGTTTCATGTTGAAGGATTCCGAACCCGACGACATCGCGAATGCTATCCAGGTCGTGGCGCGTGGCGACGCCCTCATCCAGCCGTCCGTGATGCGCCGTCTGGTTGAGACCTTTGCTGCCCAGCGGGGAAAGCCCCAAGTCGCTGGCGGGAAGATGAACGAGCTGACCGAGCGTGAGCGCGAGGTGCTCGTGATGGTTGCGCGGGGTCTGACGAACGCCGAGATCGGCGAGCAGCTGGTGATTTCGGCCGCGACCGTGAAGACGCATGTGGCGCGTATCATGGGCAAGCTCGATGTGCACGACCGTGCGCAGCTCGTAATGCTCGCATACGAAGCCGGCCTAGTCGTTCCGGGGCAAGCCTAACCAACCTGACCGCTCTCGGGACGTTGTCGGACTTGCCGACGGTGGACCGGGGTGGAACGGGGGACGGGCCTGGCGGTGGATCGGATATTGTCGAGGTTCACGATGAATGAACTACCGGCTCGGGCAAAGCAATCTTCGTGTTCCATCTGCGCAAACAAGCCTTGCATGGTGCCGTGCGAGTCCGATACCACGCGGTGCAGCGCGCCCTTCCACTGCGAGACCACGGCGCCGTCGCCGGTTTGGCGCACCCTGAATACCTTGGTGGAAACCATGTATTGCGGTTGGAAGTCCTGGGGGTTTCGGCAACTTCGAAGCCGTACGACATCTCGATGAGAGCGTCGGCTGCGAAGGTGACGAACTCGTACGCATCGCCGTTGGGTGCTGCCTGGGAGAGCGGGGCATAGCCGATTTCGTGGTTATATACCCATTCCGGCGATAGGTAGTAGCGGCGAACCATCTCCTCGCGCAGGTGCGAGCGATTCACGAACAGGGCGACCATGGCTGCGGCAATGACCATCAACAATACGATGAGCAGGATTCTTTGCCAGCAATCGACGTATTGTAGGTCGAAATACGCGTAGAGCAGGGTGTAGACCACAGCGGCTATGAGCAAGGCCGCGCCCACGATAAGGCTTGCGATGGTTTGCTTACGCATGGTCGGCACCTCCTTCCGGAAATACACACGACCATGCAGTTGTTGCTGCGGAATGGTCAGGCATGTTTTCTCCATTCCACACGGGCGAACAAAGCGTCTTGGACCGCTTTGCGGAACCGTACCGGCACCGAGGCAGCGGACTTGTCGACGAACGTGAGCACCTCCCCATTCGAGTTAAGAGAGCTCACCAGGTCGAGGTTCACGATATAGGAGCTGCCGAGTTTGAGGAACCGCTCGTCGTGCGATAAGCGGTCAAAAAGGTCTTGGGATGAGCAGCGCAGTTGCATCGAGCTGCCGTCACGCATGTGGAGCACCTGGTCGTGGTTTGAGGTCTGTGCAAACACGAGCTGCGAGAATGGGACGCGCTTTACGCCCCCGCGCATGCGCATCGTAATGGATTCCGCATCGAGTGTTTCAAGGCGCACGATGCTCGCCGAGATTTCCGCCTCGAGACTTGCTGTATCGATGGGGTCAACCAAGTATCCCGTCGCATGTGTCCTATGCGCTTCAAACGCGTGCTTCTCGGTGTCTTCAATGAGGATGATTTCGCCATCATATCCTAGCTTCCGCGCGTCCCGCGCGGTTTCGATAGGCGAGAGCCCCGAGGCGGCTGACTGGAGGATAATCAGGTCAAACAGTGGCTCTGCCGCAGGGTTGTCGAGGTGCTCGAGCAGTGTGAAAGAAGTGGCGAAGAACTGGGGTTCCGGTATCGGGAGAGCAAGATGTTGCGCACAGCGAGTGATGAGCCCCGCCATGCTCTCTGCAGAAAAAGGCATTTCACCGCATATAGCGATGTTTATCATCGATTATCTGATCCCTTACTGTTGATTCCCTATGCCAGATAATATCTTCGTTTCCTACGAACTGTCCCCTAGGGTTAGTTTCATGGCAACAATTCTTTGAACATGGCCGTCTATATCCTCTTCGGAAAGCGTGCCGTTCTCCACGGCGTCGAGCACACCCTGGTAGGCGGTTTCGTAGTCGTTGGGCAACAACACGAGGTCGGCGCCTGCCTGCAAAGCCATCGTGGCCGTATCGGCGTCGGTATACCCTTCGGTTACAGCGCCCATCTCGAGCGAGTCGGTTACGATAACGCCTTCGAACCCCAGGTCTTCGCGCAGTATGCGCATCATTTCAGGCGAGAGCGAGGCTGGTAACTTGTCGCCGCTTACGTTGGGGCAGGCGATGTGTCCGACCATCACCATGGGAACACCCGCCTCGATGGCGGCTTGGAAGGGAAGGAATTCCGATGTTTGCAGGTCGGTGAGCGTCTCCTTGGTTGTGATAATCCCATCGTGGGAGTCGCCGCTAACGCCCCCGATGCCGGGGAAGTGCTTAGCCGAGCACAGGATGCCAGCCGCGTTGAACGCCTTCACCTGTGCTGCCACCAGGGGGCTTACCGTTTGCGCATCGCTTCCGAACGCGCGCTGCCCGATGGTGTTGCCCGCGCCGTCTGCGATGTCGGCGACGGGGGCGAAGTCGAGGTTGAACCCGAGATCGTCCAGATACGAGCAAATGGTCGTAGCGGCTTCACCGGCGGCTTGCGCACTGCCGGTTTTGCCAATGCTTCCTGCGGGATCGACGCCTTTCACGTTCATATTCGGGTTGTTGGCGAGGCGCGACACCTCGCCGCCTTCCTCGTCCACGCATTGCAGCAGCGGTAATCCGCTTGCAGATAAGGCGGCCTGCTGCAGATAGCTCAGAAGTTTGCGGGCTTGGTCGGGCGATTCGAAGTTCTCCGCGAAATAGCAGATGCCACCTGGCGTGCGTAGTGTGAGCGCGCGCATCGTGGCGGAGCTCGGTGCGGTCATCTGCTCTTCAAAGGCCAGGTCTTCGGGCCGCACAATAAAGAGCTGGGCGACCTTTTGCTCGAGCGAAAGCGAGGCTACGATATCGGCCGCTTCGTCCATATGGGCGCTTGCGGCGAGTGGGGTAGCGGACTCGTGTTCGGATGCCGTTGGCGCGAGTTCGCTGTTGGAACACCCGGTGACCAGGGCAAAAGCCGCTAGCAACGCGACGAGCAGGAATGTGGGCGCAATAAGCGAGGGCCGTGTGGCCGTCTGAGCGATTGAAGTCGCCGTGGCAGCCAAGCCTAATCCCGGTAGTATTCCTCGGCCATCTGGAACCCGGAATCGGACGTGGGCTTTTGGTCATTGGACGCATTGCCCATATCGATGAGCTGGGTGTCGTCAGAAGTCGAGGCCTGTACGGGTACGGGCGGAACGGCCACTGTGGTGCCGGTTGCCGTTTGGATGGTCCGCGGTACAGCATGCTCGGCATAGCGTGCAGGGGCGGGTGCCGGGCCGGCTGGTTGTTGCGGCATGGGTGCCGCCATCTGCTGCCAGTAATCATCCTGCTGGCCGTTCTGCGGCATGCCGACGGCAGCATAGCTTACGTCGGAGCCGCGGGGGATGGCGACTTCAGCCGCGTGGCGGGACGCGCGCGCCCGCGCTTCGGCTATCTGGTCGGGATGCTGTCCGAGCAAGCGCCAAATGCCCTGGATAATCGCGTAACCGATGATTCCGGCGAAGAAGCCCAGGATGAAACCGGCGAGCACGTCGGAGGGATAATGCACCTGCAGGTACATGCGGGAGATGGCCATGGCGATAACCATGAGCACGCCCAAGAGGCTTACCCACCATTTGCGGGCGGCGTAGGCAAGCGCGATCATCGCGGCGGTCGCTCCGGCAACGTGCCCGCTGGGGAAGGAATAGCCATGTGCATCGGGCGAGCCCACGAACTCCCACCAGGAGCGGAACGTATCCGACATAAGGTACGGACGCGGGCGGGCGATCATGTCTTCGAGAACGAATTCCGAGACGAAGCCGCCGATGCCGACTGCGAGCAGGATTGCGGCGCCGGCCATGCGGGTTTTGCGGAAAATCAGCAGCAACACGCCGAGCACGCCGAACATGATGCCCATGTGGCCAGCAGCCCCGAGGGCATTTGCGATGGGCGTGAGGTAATCGCCGTAGCTGACAGCCAGCTCGTGGTGAAGACCCAAGAAAAACGTGTCGAACAGGCCGAATACATCATTCAGCCAAGCAGCGTATTGCGTTAAATCCATGATTGCTCCCTAGCGTTGCGGTTCGTCAAATGTAGGATTATACCGCCTGCTCGGCCAAAGTATGCGCCCGTCACAGAACATCACAAAAGGATATGCCGCCCATACGCCTTTCGGCCGTGGTGTGAATAGTGTCGTTTCGCGGCGTTGCAGGCGGCATTGCGGTATAGTGATTCAATCTGGAAAGGCGGTGCGACGTGGACAAGGAACGATTCCTCGACGTAAACGGATTCAACTCCGAATACTACATCCCGCTCGAAAAACGCCTCATCAAGTATAGGAAATGGGATCGTTCGAGCGCCTCGGCGAATACCCCTGTCATTCCCGTAACCGAGCGGTTGCAAGCACGCTCCGAAGAATGGCGTTCCGATATCCATCACAAGCAGGTTATCGCCGCCATATGCGCTGGAGGCTTCACCGCTCTAGCGGTTGCGGCTTCCGTTTTCCTTACCTACGGGCTATAACAGCTCCTCGAGCGATCGCACGGCGATGTCGGCTGCAGCTGCGAGATCCTCGTAGGTGCCCGTCTCGTCGCAGTCATAGGCTCCCACGGTGTTGATACCCGCCTCGTTCATGACCTTCACGGCATAGACAGCGTCGTCGAAACCCCAGGTGGTTTCAGGGGTTGAACCCATCACCTCGAGCGCAAGCTGCCATATGCGCACATCCTGCTTGGAGAGGCCGACTTCGTCGGTGGTTATCACGCAACGGAAAAACCCCGCGATGCCCGCGTGCTTCAGCCCGGCTGCGACATAGCGCGTGGGGCTCGATGTCACGACGGTGCAGGGTATCTCCAGCTCGCGGGCGCGCTCTAACATGGCCTTCACGCCGGGGAGGGCATCAGCTTGCGTTTGGTAATAGCCCAGCAGGGCTTCGTCCATCATGTCCAGCACGTGCTGCGGACTGTCGCCCAAGCCGTAGCTGTTATGGAAGATGGCCGCGCATTCGTCGATGGGCGCCGCGCGGAGTTCTTCGTACTGTTCTTCGGTCAGGCTTACATTGGCCATGCGCGCGAAGCGCTCTTCGAGGTCGTTCCATGCGGGCATGGTATTCAGCAGCGTGCCGTCGCAGTCGAAGATCAGGCCGCGCGTCTCTGCGAGGTTAAAGCGTTTGGTCATCTGGCTTTCTTTCTATCGGTGGAATGATGTCGGCCAAGGCCGCCCGTGCCGCCCGCTGTTCCGGCGTGAGCCAGGGAGTGGAGGGGGCGGCGTGTCGCGGTCTGCGCGGGCGATCGATGGACGCGGGTGCGCCCGGGGTGTTCGCGAACGAGGGCGCTGCTGGCTGGTTCATAGGTGCGGCTGCGACCCGAGCGTGTGCGGGTGTGGTTGCAACTCGGGTGTACGCTGGCGTGGCGACGGGATAGCCCGCCGGGGGAGCGGCGTACACCATCGCGCGCTGGTTCGCGGGGTATGGAGCCGGAGTTGCGGCCGGCTGTGCTGTTTGCGTCTCTCCATAGTGGTAGAAATCGCCGCGCCAGGGACTCGCCTGGTTGATAAGCTTTCGGCCGATGAAGATAAACGGCAGGTAGAGCGTGCAGAGCACGATGTAGAGCACCAATATGACGACGCCGTCTTCACCCTTTTGCACGTACTCGGTGGAAACGGATGCGTCCACGAGGCCGTTCGAGATGAACAGCAACATGAAGTCGTTAGCCCCATGGATGAGGGCAACCGCCCAGATGTTGCGCGTATTCACCAAGATTGCCGCCAGGAGGTAGCCGCACATGCCGCTTTGGAGCACCTTCATGCAGTTTTGAGCGACAAGCAGCGGGTCATCGAATCCGACCAGGGGGTCGAAGTGCAGGAGCCCGAAGAAGAACGACGACAGAATAACCGCGCCGTACACGCCGCCGCGCGAGCGCCCCATGCGTGCGAGCAGGCCATTTAGGCACAGGCCGCGCATAGTCGTTTCCTCGAACAGCCCGATTCCGAAGCACAACAGCGCTAAAAGGGCTACGCGGCTGGGCCAGTTTGCGGCGATCTCGATTTCCTCGAAGCCCATAGCCACCTGAAGTGCTTCCACCACAACGAATAGGCCGTCCGCCACGAACAACCAGATGGCGGCCTTCCATGCCGTGCCCATGCCTTTCAGGCTGGGGCGCGCGATGTTCTTGCCGCCGAGCGCGACGATGAAGAGCAGCGCAACGAGTCCACCGAGGACCTCGGCAATCGCCATCGTCTCGTTCGAGATGGTTGTGGTGTCCCCTTGGCGAAGAAGCGCGATGACTTCTATGATGGTGACGATGGCGTACGACGCGACTCCCAGGCCAAAAGCAGCCCAAAGCTTACCCCATCCCGAGGGTTGGCGCTTCTTGCGGCCTACCCGCTGTGCAACCGGTGGTGCAGCCTGCTCAGCGGGTGGAGATGTCGACATGGGCTGATCCATACCGTGTATCCTACCCAATTCCCATGCAAGCAACGAAGATTCCCCCATAACCCCATCCCAACCCCCCGAAAGAATCTGCCGCGCCCCCGTGTTTTCCCTACCATTTAGCCCGGAATGCCGTACCATATGCGTCTGATACCTAATACCCGATCGGTAGTGCGGAGGGCGGGGAGGGGTCCCACGCGCAGGTCCGCACGACGCGAAATGCCCAGCGGGCATTTCG